>PWMS01000071.1 GCA_003558105.1 Mollicutes bacterium
ATAAATATCTTTAACGACTTAATTTAAAATTAATTAGTCTTTATTTTGGCTATTTTAAGACTTTTTATTGACTTTTTATAAATAAACGTCAATAATTATAAGTATCAAGATTGGGGAGGTTGAAGCATGAGTTTGAAGGCATCTTTCAGTAAGGAAATGGCGGATTTTAAGACTAATAAACGACCGTATGAAACCGCCGCTTTTATTATTTTTATGGTACTTCTAATCCAACAGGTTGGTTTGCTTCTTGTGCGTTTCATCGGTTTTATCCAAAATGGGTGGTTTGGGACGGGGAATTTAACCACACCAGGCTTTTTCGCCAGAATTATTACCATTGACAACAACAGCTGGGCCTACGTGATCTTAGGTCTCTTGGCGTTTGTCATTTATTACGTCTTAATCTACAAGTTTGTTTATCGTTATTGTGCGCATCATGGTTACGCAAAATGGACGTGGACGTTGATTGTGGCGTTTGGGCCTAATATCTTACTGACATCACCGTATTATATTTATGCGCTTTATGTCTTTAGACCGTATGTCTTTAGATTTGTCAAACGTATCGTTGAAGAGTTTAAAGCCTACGATCCCAAACAACCGTTTAAAGAAGAACAAGACGATTCAGAGGAAAAAACGACCGTTAAAACCACAAAACGGGGCGCAACAGAACCAAAAAAAGCTTAAAATTAAGAGCATGCATAAACCGTTAGGAAAATTCCTAACGGTTTTTGTTTCTCTTCATGTGGTCAAAAGCGTCAAAATGATGTAAAATCGAGTTGTGGTTTGATTTTATTTTCATATATTATGAAAGTGTGGTAAAATGCTTAAAGAAAAACGTTTGAAGCGCAAAGTAAAATACACATCGGATTTTTTAACCCTTTATGAAGATGATGTCGTTTTACCTTCTGGACAATTCTCGACGCGCGTTGTTGTCGATCATATCGGGGCGGCTGCGGTTTTGCCCATCACCAAAGATAACAAGATTATTTTGGTGAAACAACATCGGTATGCGGCTGGCATCGATACAATTGAAATACCCGCGGGTAAAAAGGATACAAAAGGTGAAGATCCTTTAGCGTGTGTCAAACGGGAATTGATTGAAGAGACCGCTTATACCAGCGATGATTTTACGTATTTAACGACCATTCATTCTGCGATTGGGTTTTCCAATGAAAAGATCGCGCTTTATCTTGCGAAGGACGTGGTCCCTTATCACGGTGAGATTAAAGCCGATGAGGAAGAATATTTAGAAATTCTACAGGTATCCTATCAAGAAGCCAAAAGGCTTTTAAATCGAGGCGACATTACCGATGCGAAAACGGTGGTGGCCCTTTTGATGTTTTTTAATACCGACAAAGGAGAATGACCATGAAACGCTTTATCTTACTTCGCTACAAGCTTTTTTTGGCGCTTTTAATCTTTTGGTTTTTACTCGCTTTAAACTTTCGCCTTGAAACGATTATCGCGGGGGTTTTTATCTGTGGGGTTATCACGATTGCCTCTTACAATGTTTTATACGACAACAAAGGCTATATGTATCATTCGATTAAACTTAGGACCATTTTGGTCTATGTCGTCTTTTTGTTTTATGAAATATTTAAGGCGGCGATTTTTTATGTCTATAATCTTTTAGCGCATCACTATGAACCGGTGGTCTTCGATGTGAAACTCGATGTCGATGATCCGGTCTTGGTTGGGATTATTGCCAATTCGATTACCTTGACGCCTGGGACGATTACAATCGATTCGGATGCAGAGGCGTTTCGCATTACCGTTTTGACGCTTGCTAAACCCGGGGAGACCGCAGAAAGTTTAGAACGTCAAATCAAAGATAAATTTGAACCCTTGTTAAAACGGAAGGGGGATTTGTCATGAGTCTGTTTGAGTGGTTTTTAATCTTAACGTTGTTTATGATGATTCTGGCGATTTTTGTATCCTTTATCCGTTTGATTATGGGGCCTACGATTTGGGACCGGATTTTAATGGTAAACTTGATTAGCGCCAAGGTTGTGATGTTCGTGGCGGTTTACGCGATTTATAACGATTCGATTTTACTTTTGGATATTGCGATTACTTACGGCATTATCGGCTTTTTAACGATTACATTACTATCCAAATATATTATGACAGGGGGGCGAGAAAAATGATTATGGTGGCGATTATATTACTGGTTCTCGCCTGGGTCTTTATTGCATTTGGCATGGTTTCAATTTTTCGGATTAAGAATCTATATACACGGATCTTGTCCGCCGCAACCATCGATACGGTCGGTTCTTTGACCGTTTTACTAGGGCTTTTGGTTGCCTCAATTATCGCCCGCGATGAGACCGGTTTTCACTTTCAATACGATTACTTTATTCGTTTTGTCCTTTTGATTGGCTTTTTAATGGTGACCAACCCAATCTCTTCACACGTCAATATCCGCTCGGCGTATTTGACGGGGGTTGATGTCAAAGTCTTAGAACACGAAGTAGACAAGCAAAAGAAAAAAGAAAAAGAAGGTGAGTTATATGGTTGATTTTTTCCAATCACTCACATTGATAGAGATGACCGCCTATGCTTTACAGGCACTTTTGATCATGATCGCGTTTGCGATTGTGATTCATAAAAACAATGGAACGATTGTTATTTTAATCGCGTCTTTTTCCTTGGTAACCGCCTCTTTATACGTCATTAACAATGCGCCCGATGTGGCGATTGCGGAAGTGGCGATCGGTTCGGCGATCATTCCCTTGATTTATGTTATCAGTATTTCTAGACAACGCGAATTTATCGTCCTTGATAAAGCGATGGATGATTTTATCATCCATGATAACACCTTTACGGGTGTGGGTTATATTTTATTGAAGCGTTTTAGCGATTTTTATCATCTCGAGTTAAACATTACCAACGACCCGATGTACTACAAAGATACGGTTTCTCGCGATCAAGTCTTAACCGAACAAACCAACGTCGATTTGATCATCACCAAAGACCCGCAAAAAGAAGATGGTTACGTCTTAAAAGGCAAAGCCTCCAACATTCTGATGAGCAAGCTTGAAGAGATGGTTAAGGATTATGACAATATCCGTCTCATCAAGTTTAAGGATCGTGATTTAGGTGAGTAGAAAAATTTTATTGGTTGCGATGTTCGCTGTCTTGTTTGGGGTCTTTGCGACATCGATGATAGAGCTTGAGACGCTTTTTAACACTTATGGTAAAACGTACTTTTTAGAACATGGGTACGCCGAGACCGGCGCGTCGAATTTGGTGACCGCCATCTTACTCGATTATCGTTTGTTTGATTCCTTGTTTGAAGCGGGGATCTTACTGATTGCGGTCAGTGGGGTCATCTGGATTTCGAAACACGATGTTGAGGAGAAAAATGCGAAGTTTATGATCGATAAATACAAAACCCCCGATCTTTTCATCACCTTCGCACGTTTGGTGTATCCTTTGATGCTCGCGTTTGGTTTTTACGTGATTATCAATGGGCATATCTCGCCTGGGGGTGGCTTTCAAGGGGGCGCGATCGTCGCGACGGCGATTTTGATTCTTTATTATATCGACGCCAATAAAGAGACCAATATTGGCCTGATTGTCACGGTTGAAAAAATTCTTTATCTCTTGATTGTTTTGATGGCCTCGATTTCGATTATTACCCAAGGGGCGTTTTTTACCAATTTCTTTAACCCATCCGCCGATGCGGATTTAAAAGCGATCTATCTTGTCTTGCTGAATGTCTTGATTGGGTTTAAAGTCGCCTTAGGGCTTTGGACAATCTTTACGGCATTTTTGAAGGAGGGACGTTAAATGAACCCGATACTAACGTTTATTGTGATCTTGATAGGATTTTATGGGTTGGCGACGTCCAACAACATCATCAAAAGTGTCTTTAGCGTCACGATTATTGAATCTGGGGTTATTTTACTGTTTTTGAACTTGGGGAATTTAGAAGGCGGCGCGATTCCGATCTTAAACGATCAAGTCAGCTATATCGTCGACCCCCTGCCCCAAGCGCTTATGATTACCACCATCGTCATCGGTTCTACGGTGACAGCCTTAGCCTTGATGCTTTGTATTAAAATTTTCCATCACTACGGTACGGTTGAATGGAAAGAAGTACTCGGCAGAAAGGATGTTAAATCATGAGTCAAATCCCGGTTATTTTAATCTTTTTGCCTGTTTTAACCGCGCTTTTTATCTATTTGTTTAAGTGGCGTCATATGCATCTTTTAGCGTTACTGACCCAAACGGGTATGACCATCTTAGCGATTGTGTATTTCCTTCATTTTAAAGACCAATTTGAAGCCACCCACATCATCTTAGGTGGCTGGAGCGATGTACGCATTGGTATTTCACTGGCTAATGATGGGCTTTCCATGGCGTTTATCTTTCTTACCCTCTTTATGTGGTGGTCGGTTTTAACCTATCTGTATCGCTTTGGGAAAACCGAACATACCTTCTTATTCTTTTTGATGTTTTTACAAGGGGTCTTTTTAGGGTTATTACAATCCAACGATCTTTTTAACCTCTTTGTCTTTTTTGAATTAACCACGATTATCGTGACGATTTTAATCGCCTATAAAAAAACCGGCGAATCCTTCCGTGCGGCCATTTACTATTTACTCTTAAATACCAGTGGGGTCTTGTTGTTTTTGATTGCGATCGTGATGCTTTATAACCTCTATGGGACAATCAATATCCGCGTTTTAAGCGAGGTCATTCACACCCACGCCGATACCACGATTTTAAAATTCGCCTACGTACTCATGATGACGGGGATTTCGGTTAAAGCCGCCTTGTTCCCTGTTTTCACCTGGTTACCCAAAGCACACGGGGTTGCGCAAAGTGCGATTAGCGCCCTGCTTTCAGGGTTGATTGTTAAAGGGGGCATCTATCTTTTCTTCCGCATTAATTTTCTTTTTGAAAGTGCGGGCTTGCCCTACCACAATATCTTCTTTATCCTTGGACTTTTAACCGCTTTGTCGGGCATTATTTTTGCCTTGGCACAAAAAAATATCAAGTTGATGTTGGCGTATTCCACCGTCTCCCAAATTGGTCTTATCATCATGGGCTTATCGAGCCCAGATATAACCACTTTTTACGGTGGTGTCTTGCATACCTTTAACCATGCCTTGTTTAAGGCCCTACTCTTCTTAGGGGCGGGGGTGATCATCGCGGTTTACCGGACCAAGAAACTCGATGAAATTCGCGGGGTTTTCCGCACCATGCCCATTATCAGTGTCATGATGATCATCGGGATGTTGGCGATTACGGGGATGCCGTTTTTCAATGGCTATATCTCAAAATCGATTATCAAGTACGGCTTTGAAGATTCTGTCTTTAGAACCTTGGCACTTTATTTGGTCAATATCGGCACGACCACACTATTTATCAAGATGAGCCATATCTTCTTTGGACCCAAGATGCTTTCTTATCCGATGAAACACCGCCAACAAAATATTACCCTATTGCTTTTGGCTTTGGCCTGTTTGGTGTTTGGCAACTTCTATGTCGAGATTATGGATGCCTTCTTCGGCATCGATTACGCCCATATCACCCGTATTTCTTTAGGTGGCTTACTCGATTATGGCATCACGGTGATTATTGGGATCTTAATCTATCTTTACGTCCTTAAAAAAGATGTCAAGCTCGTTAAAGGCATCCGAGAATTTAAGATTTCCTTTGAAACGGCCAACATCTTATTTATCGCACTTTTAACCGTCCTTACCTTTTACTTTGTTATCCTATAAAAAAAGGAAACCAACAAATCATCAATGTGTTGGTTTCCTTTTTATTTTATTGGAATTTCTTGCTGCGGCGTTTTGCTTGTTTGAAGGCGATGCCAAAACTTTCTAATAAATCTTTGAATTGTTTGGCGTGTTGATCTTTAGGCAACGTCTCTGTGGTATCGATTTTGGTTCCGATTTCATAATGGGTTTTTCCGCGGTGTGAGATTTTATCAAAATAAACCTCAATATCTTTATAAGGTGCTCTGATACGGTTGACACGAATCATATTGACATTTTTAACACTGCCGCCGTGAATGGAGTTTAGATCTTTAATTTCACCATCGGGCAGTTTATTGTTATAGATTAAAAGCCGCATATCTTTTTCATTTAATTGTTGGTGATATTCTAGATAGGTATCCTTTTCGATGGTAGGGACCCTTAAGGTTAAATGATATGAGGTATGGTTTTCCTTACGGATGGTCCGCTCTCTTAGGGTGATGTCTCGCTCCGCTAAAGAAAAATCCGGGGTATCAAAGTAGTAGTTGAAGTGGATGTCGTTGGTGTCGGTGAATTGTACCATGAGATAATCCATAATCTCATAACATTTTTCTTTTGCGAGTTCAGTCCTGAGTTCTTTATCGATAACACGTTTTCTTTTGGCCATAAGTGTAACCCCCTTTTCGCTAGTATTATACATCAAAGAAGCCTTCCCTGTCCAATGAGAGATTGTATTTTATCGAACTTGTGATAAAATAGTGCTATAGTCATAGAAGGAGAAGAGGCCCATGGGTAAAAAAATCCGTTTTTCTTTTGAAAAGGTTCCTACCTTAGATACGATTGAAGAAGGGCTTTACAAAGCAACAAAAGAGCTCCTTTTTGCAGGGGTATTCAGCAGCATGTATCTAAAAGACATCACCGAAGAACTTTCACAAAGCGGCGCCTATATGCTGGTTAGTAAAGATACCGTGCTATTGCATGCCAGACCCTCTAAAAATGTCAAAGAATCGTTTGTAGCGTATTTATACACAGACAAGCCCGTCACCTACTATCAAAAACCGATCCAACATATCTTTGTCTTTGGCGGCGTTGATGCATCCAACCATCAAGCGTTATTATCGCTGGTGGCTCGTTATATCTCTTCACACGAGACCTACGATGAAGATAGTTTACATCAATATTTTAAGAAATATCCACTCTAAATTGAAGATGGTTGCTATAAAAAAACCATCTTTTTTTTATTAATACTTGGATTTATCGTATACTTATACGTAGAAAGGCGGATTTTTATGGATAAAACTACCTCTGTGTTTCCTCAAGAAACAACCCACCAGCAACCACGCCATACCTTAAGCAAAAATCCGCTCGCTAAAGCGGCGTATTTTTGTTTGGCCTTTTTCACTTTAGGCTTGGCCCTTTTGGGTGTCGTTTTACCATTATTGCCCACCACGCCTTTTTTGTTAATAACCTTATTTGCCTTTGCGAAATCTTCTGAGCGTTTTTACCGGTGGTTTATCCGTACTTGGCTTTATAAACGTTTCTTAAAAACCTACGCTGAGACGGGGGCGATGAAGAAAAAACACAAGTGGCGCATCTTATTGTTTGTCGATCTTATGTTGCTTATCACATTCATTCGGTTTGATATCTTATGGATGCGCATCCTCATCATTGTTTTGGCGCTCATTAAATACTGGTATTTTTTCACCCAAATTGGCACTTTAGAAGAAGAAAAAGGCCCTCAAATTTGAGGGCCTTTTCAATAGCTTTTTAACAGTTTGACGTAATGGTCGGTATTGTTTTTGATGTTTTCAATGTCTTTTTCGCTTAAGGTTTTGATCTCTTTAGCGGGATTGCCGAAA
>PWMS01000004.1 GCA_003558105.1 Mollicutes bacterium
AATTTGATCCCAAAAAGGTTCAGCACTGGTTCAAACCGATACTGGCTATCTATTTTTACAGTGGACTCCGAAAACATGAAGTCGCATTCTCACCGGATCTTGCCTACTCCGGACTGAAAGGTGAGAATCTGATGTATGAAGATGGGGAATTGAGTTATATCTATCTCCCACCCACCAAAGGGAGACGTGAACGTATCGTTCCGATTACCAGCTTACTCAGGGTATACCTTGAAGAGTATTTAAAAATTCGGGGCAAAGTTAAACCGGATGAATATCTCTTTATCTACCAGGGCGGTTATACCAGAAGTAAACCGGTACGGGGTAATCGTGTCTATTATGAGTTCAAACGCTATGCAAAACTTGCAGACGTTCCCTCTACGAGAAGTTTGCATGGGATGAGACATCAGGCCATCACCCAATGGATTGAAGATGGATTTCATACAGCCGAAGCATGCCTCATGGCCGGACACTCCAGCCAACAAGTAACGGAACGCTACACCCATTTAACTGCCAAAAACCTTAAGAAAAAAATGGATCGGCTCGACCTTGAAAGAAAAAGAGACCTTGAGTCTAAAGACAATGCAGAATCGCCCGAACAGTTTCAAGCTCCAACATTCAGTTATTACTTCAATGAGTCAGATAGTGCGTGAGGTATCAAATGTCGTAAGTTCAGGAGAAATAAGTGCCGATCCGAGACAGATAATAGCGCTGTCATTGGTAGTATAGACATTTATAAATCCTTCGTATTCATCAAAAACTGTGATTTAAATCTCGAGCATGTTACATTTAAGCCATGGAACAGATTTTACGTGATCTAGATCAAGAATTAGCAAGAGCGACGCTCAATGACAAAACTAGTATTGATATAAATGTATTAACGGCAGTCATAAATGAGCTAACTAAGAATTATAGTCACTATCGTAGAAACATATCTGATGTATTTAGTTCATTGAATTTATATGAAGAGGAATCTTTTGCACTCCTGTTGAGTGTGTTTAGAATTAAAATGTTCTCTGTATTAAAAAAAGGTGTTTCTCAAGATTATTTTCCAGTTGACGCTTTTGAATATGATTACAGTTTAGCTATTCAATATTTAGATAAAACTATGCCCCAGTTAGAAAATTTGACTTCTGGGTTGCTAGATGTCAAAATCAATTTATCTGATGTAACAAAGAGAGAGGAAGAGAGTTTTTTGTCTTACTTAGATATTTTAATTGATAAAACAATTACCAAAGGAGACTTTAATAAAACGGACATTGAAGATGTTTTCTCTACCCTTATTTTAGCTAAACAATCGGTTTTATCTCGAGGACTAGAAGAGTGGTATATGCTGAAATACAATCTGTTCATTGAAGCGATGCAAAAATATGGATTTAGTCAGTTTGCCCGAGACCATTGTGAAACTTTACTACAATTTAGCTTTGAAGTAAAAAAGCCTGAGTTTGGTTTCTATTCATCTCACAATATTTATGCCAAACAATCAAATGCGATATTTAGTCTGTTATATGGTTTGCTTTGTTTTGAAATAATTATCCGAAATGATTCTATTTCTGAAAAATTATTAAAAAGTATCTACTACAAAGGACTGTTACTTTATCGTAATATCAGATTTGATCAATTTTTGGAGGAATTAATAGCCTTCGAACCAGAAAATTTGAGTTTCACAGAGTATGAAAAACAATCACACCACCTTACTTATTTTAATTACTCTTTGAGCAAACTGGATAATTCAACCCTTAGTAAATCAAAACTTTATCTAGATAAAAAAAGAGAAGATATTTTGTTAATTGGTGCCGATGCAACTGAACCTTGGATAAGCTTTCTCTTAAACTGTAAAGCATTTTTTCCGGACATTTTTCAAAACACTGAACTACAGTTTTACCTTGATATTTTTAAGAATACAATCTCTAAGGATAGATATAAATTTATTGAAAGTATTACTGTTGGTAATGAAGATGTTGAAGACCTATTCGAAGTGGAGCTTAATAAAGTTTTAACTACACGCCACAAATCCGATTATGTTTTTGATAATAATACTATCATAGTATTAGCTAATAATTTTATAAAAAAGGGCTATAAGGAAAATAATGTAAGGGCATTTCTGAAAGGAATGTTAGCAAAAGCAGATAACTCTGTAATTTTTAAAAACACAATTGTTGAAGACTTTACTAAGATAAATTCAATTGGGGAAATGAATTTTGACTCTGAGATTGTGTCGATTAAGCTTGATAGGTATGGGTTCACAAAGAAAGATCTTGAAAACAATATTTTATTTTTATGTGGCGACAATCACAATTATTACTCTCTTAATTTGACTTGTAATGATGAAATATCTCAATTAAATAATTGGGGGGAAAGATCAGAGAACTTGATTGATAAAATAGTCGGGTCATTAATTACTAGCCACAGTTTTTATAATTCAATTCGAAACTATTTTATTGAAGACTTTGAGGGCAATTATCAACTATTTTATTCTGGGCTTATGGAGTATTTCATAGATAATCTTCAATTTAAAGAGACATTTGTTGTTAAAGATATCAATACTTCTGGTTACCCACACAATTTACTGCTTGATAAAAACCAACGGTTCATTTTTCCTGAAAATGGTGTTTGTGATATAGTTTCAAGAGAATGGTTTATTAAAAAGAATAAAAAAACTAGCAAAGCATCGACAATCGGAGTCTATTTACCTATAAATTCTGGTGATATTTTATACAATAAAATTCATTCCTCAATTCAACCTATCTTAACTGAATACCATGTAAATCAATATTTAGACACAGATGATTTAGATAATATTGGAGAGGATATTCAAATTGTAATTTCCCATGGTAAAAATGATATTTCAAGGTTTCCAGCCATATACACAAGTGATAGATCAATAAGACATGCTTATAATTCTATCTCTAGTGGGAAATTATTAATAATGCTTATTTGTCATTCAGGTTCAAATTACAAAAGCTTTATGTCTAATAAAGTCGATAGCTTGGCAAAACTATTTTTGGAAGAAAAATTTGAAACGGTAATTGCTCCATTCTGGGCATTAAACTCTGATATAATAAGTTTATGGCTTGATACATTCTTAATGCATTTAAATGAAGGTACTGATGTATTAAATGCTCATAAACATGGCTGTATCCAACTAAAAGAAAATTACCCATCACCATACCTATATTCATGTCTACACTTATACGGAAACCCATATTTAAAAATGAAGTAATTATATAAGATTTGTAGTGGTCTGAAAAAATAGGACAGCAAAAACGTAAACGTTAATTTGCTGTCATGAAAAGAAAAAGAAGACATTTTGGAGCCAAGTTCAAAACGAAGGTTGTACTGGAGGCCCTTAAAGAGCGGGAAACACTCCAGGAGATTGCCTCAAAATATGAGCTACACCCCAATCAGATAACCACCTGGAAAAAGCATTTTTTGGAAAATGCCGATCAGGCCTTCAGCGACGATAAATCTGCCGCAGAGCTGAAGAAAGCCGAATCCGAGCGCGATGAGCTTTATAAGCAGATCGGCCGGATGAAGGTGGAAAACGATTGGTTTAAAAAAAAGTTAAGCTAATGCCGCTGGAGGATCGAAAACAGATGATTGATCAGGCGGATAAGCAGATGAGTATTAGCCGGCAGTGCCACTTGCTGGAGATGCACCGTTCGGGCTATTACTACAAATCCAAAGGCATTAGCCAGGCAGATCTTCGGATTATGGAGCTGATGGACCGCATGTACGGGGAAGACCCGACTCGTGGCACGCGTCGCTACCGGCGGGATCTGAAGCTGGCGGGTATTCATATCAGCCGGGAGAAAGTTCGCCGGTTGATGAAGATCATGCGAATCAAGACGATTTACTGTAAGCCACGTACCACGGTAATCGATCCGGCCGCTTACAAGTATCCGTATTTGTTGCGGGGGCTGGATATTACCCAGGCGAACCAGGTGTGGCAGGTCGATATCAGCTATGTTCCCATGGCCGGAGGATTTATGTATCTGGTGGCCATTATTGATGTGTACAGCCGTTTTATTGTAGGCTGGGACATTTCCAACAGTATGCAGGCCAGCTGGGTGGTAGAAACACTCAAGGGAGCTATTGCCCGCTATGGATCCCCCCGGATCGTCAATAGTGATCAGGGCACGCAATTTACCAGCGGGGAGTACATTGGTTACCTGAAAGGGTTAAAGACGGTGAAGATATCGATGGATGGGAAAGGGCGGGCAACGGATAATGCTCATATTGAACGATTTTTCCGAACCATTAAACATGATAAGATTTACCTGCATATGCCAGAGGATGGACAGGAGTTATTTACTCTTTGTGATGAGTTCATAGAGTTTTATAATACCCGGCGTGGTCATTCCTCGATTGAAGGGCTGCCACCGGCACAAAAATATATCCGGCAAGCGGCATAGAAAAATACGGGCCAATCCCACCGCCCCGCGGGGCGGTGGGATTGAACCAAACTAACAATCACAAAAAAGCTGTCCTAACAAACCCGACCACTACAATTCGGCTTCGTCAAAAACTACTTAGCAGTATTTAAGTACATACATTTTTCTAGTAGCTAAATTAGTATTGCCCAATCTTATCAATCATGAAATGATGTGGTTAGAGTCATATTACGGTAATTCTGGCTATTATAATTGTTACACATTTGGGATTTATGACGGCCACAGTGCAATTTATCCAAATGAATTACCTGAACTTAATGTATCTATTGAAAACCAAAGTAACCGAGTAAAAGGGTTGAAATTTAATCTTTTACCAATTTCATCAGTAGAAGAAAATGGCACATTCGTTGATTTTCATTCACTACGATGAGCCTATTCTCAGGTCCATAGTCTACAATATGATTTAGTTCAATACCGAACCGAATCATCATCTCGAATCTTGTTATATACATTCTTCAACATGTGCAGCATAGCAATCTCTCTTAAATCCTGATCTTTCAGAAGTTTTGATGAGATGTCCTCGTTGCCTTCCATTCGGCCAATGATCAGGTCTTCGAATTCCCGATCGAAAACAAATTTGAAATCCTCCAGCGTATTGGCTTTTGCTGCTTTTTGGAGCTTTTCGTTGTCTGCTGCTTCAACTTCAAGCTGATCGAAAAAGAGCTGATCGGCTTCCGTAAAGTCGGTACCAAAACGGTCATTTAAAATATCAACCAATTCAGAAAGAGCAACATACTCTTCTTTTACCATTCCGGTACCTACTTCATCCGGACCTTTGATCTCTATTGACTCCCCATCACTCAGATCAATGGACCCTTCACTTATTTTCTGTAACCGATAGTATTTCAGTGAAACTTCGTCATCAAATTCATACCCACCACCGGTATCCCGTTTGGGTAATCTTGCCAAGAGAAAACGACTGAATATATACAGTTTCTCCAGATCGGAATCCTGGAAAGGGATGATCTGAGACATAAATCCATAGAGGTTTCGAAAACTCGTTACTGTTGATTTAAAATCCTCCTGCTCTTCCTCTTCAAGAATTTTAAACCGCTCTACTATCGGATCAATGACTCCATACAATTTACCATGATCTTTTTCGGTACCCTTAAACCCCGGACGGGAATAGATTTCAAAAAATGACGTCAGATCCGTTTCGTCAAACAGCTTGTATTCAGTTATTCGATGCTGAATTTCATACAGCTTTCTCGGCTCTACATCATCGGCAAAGGGAGTGCGTTCGTAGTACGGTTTGAAGGAGTTATAAATCTCCTCTTCATCATTTACAAAATCGAGCACAAAGGTATTCTCTTTACCGGGATGAACTCTGTTTAATCGGGAGAGGGTCTGGACCGCCTGTATGCCGGACAACCGTTTATCTACATACATGGTATGGAGTAATGGCTGATCAAAACCGGTTTGATACTTTTCAGCCACAAGAAGAACCTGAAATTCATCCGTACCGAATTTCTCGGGTAACTCTTTTTCCCGAATTCCATCATTCATGCGCACTTCCGTATATTGCTTTTCAGGCACATCCGGGTCTTCTACTGTACCTGAAAATGCAACCAGTGTTTTGATATCATCGTAGCCTTTCTCAGCTATGTACTTATCAAATGATTGCTTGTACCGTACAGCTTCCAATCTCGAACCGGTTACAACCATCGCTTTAGCGCGGCCACCAATTTTGTGCATTGTCTTTTGTTTGAAGTGCTCTATCATCACTTCGGTTTTTTGAGCAATGCTGTAAGGGTGAAGTTTCAGAAATCGGGCAAGTGCCCGTGCTGCCTTTTTCTTATCCAGCTCCGGATCATCTTCAATTTTCTTGATCAATCCATAATAGCTTTTGTAGGTCGTATAGTGTTTCAGCACATCCATGATAAAGCCCTCTTCAATGGCTTGTCGCATGGAATACAGATGAAAGGGAGGCTTCCCATCCGGGCCGGGAGCATCAAATAGTTTCTCCGTTTTATACTTAGGGGTGGCCGTAAATGCATAGAAGCTTAAATTCGATTGCTTCCCTCGTTTTTCCATTTCGCGTAACACAAACAGGTCATGGGCATCTACATCCTCTTCTTCAGACTGCTCTTTTACCCGCTCTTCAATTCCATCTTTATTCAGGATCGATTTCATTTCTGCAGCCGTCTCACCAGATTGAGAACTATGAGCTTCATCCACAATCACGGCAAAGGTTCTGCCTTTTAGATTGCCAATCTTTTCATGGATGAATGGAAATTTTTGAAGTGTGGTGATGATGATCGGAACCTGCGCATCCAGTGCCTGGGCAAGTTGTGTGGAATCTTTTTCAATTTTTTGAACCACACCCTGCTTGTGTTCAAACTGATAGATGGTGTCCTGTAACTGTTTGTCAAGCACCACACGATCGGTAATCACCACAATGGAGCTGAATATTTTTTTATCCTTTTCACTATGCAGGCTCGATAACCGATGTGCCAGCCAGGCGATGGAGTTACTTTTTCCTGAACCGGCAGAGTGATGAACCAGATAGTTTTTCCCAACACCCTGACCCTTTGTATCGGCAACCA
>PWMS01000055.1 GCA_003558105.1 Mollicutes bacterium
AGCCGGCCAAAATGATATCGTTTATGGTATCGATCCTTGGTTTGGTGATTTAGACTTTGCTTCCATCTGGCCCACGCAAGATTTTGAAGATGTTGGGTATAATACTTGGGATGGTGAACAGTTTAATTTCACCTCCGATGCTTGGATTGAAGCCTTCGAAGCGCGCAATGCTTTGTATGACCAAGATGTGGTCTCAGGCTTTACCGAAGAGGAAATGGAAATTCTTGGGGACGTATGGCCTTGGTTCAACGGAAATATCGGGATGCGTATCGATGGAAGTTGGAACCTTTGGATGATTGAAGATATGATGGATGAAAACAATATAGAAGTTGGTTTCTGGCCTTACCCTGGTGGCGATGCTGGTCAATTCCCCCCAACGATTCTAGATTTCCAAGTTGTTTCATCGCAAACCGATCACCCTGAGGAAGCTTACGAACTCGCCAAATGGATGACCTTTGGTAAAGAAGGTTGGATGACGCGTCTTGATCTTATGGAAGAACGCGAGATGGACTACCTTGATCGCTTTCCTATCGCAGATTATCCTGAGGTTTGGGATAGAACGACTAAGTACATGAATTATGTGGAAGGCCTTCAAGAAAGTATTGATTTACTTGATTACTCCAAACCGGATGTCGATAAATGGCTACCAGGCTATAAAACATTCTGGGAATGGGTAGATAGTGAAGAAAACGATTACTGGACCCGTATCAACGAAGGACTGATTAGTCCTAGTTCCTTTGCCCCTGAGTGGGAAGCAAAAATTAATGAATTAGTACAAGATGCTTTAGAAGACTAATGGTCGATTGTAAAGCTTGGCATTCTGCCAAGCTTTACACCATTATTGAGGTGTTAACATGAAAATACTAAATTTGATAAAAACCCATAAATACAAAATTTTGATCGCCCTGCTTTTGTTAGTACTAGCTGGATATTTCGGCATTGGGCGTCACCAAGAAGGGTATATTGATATTGATCCTGAAGCGATTGAAGCGACCGATAAACTTGATTATCGGTATTATCATGTGAAAAACACGTGGGACGCTTCGCCAACGAGCGATGTCTTTATCGAAATTCCCCCGACAAAGATGCACGATAATACGACTTTTTCAAGCCAATACGGGGGTGATATCATCGAGTTTAGAAGAGATGATGTGATTACCTTCGAGGTTGATATTGATCAAAGGGGAACTTACGTTTTCGCGCTGGATCATTTGGATGTTTGGGATAGCTTGTTAGAAAACATGTTAGCCATTAAAGTTAATGGTGAATTTTTGCATGAAGAAAGTGAGTTCATCGTGATGCCTACTCAGTGGGCGTTCGTGCAAGACACCTTTTCAACCGACCGTTACGGTCATGAAATTTTACCGATGTCTCAAAAGATAGACCGTTATCAAAAAACGTACTTTTATGATTCAACGGCATTAAACATCAGACCTTTGAGTTTCTTATTGAAAGAAGGCATCAATACCATTGAACTGATCAATCGCCGCGGCGCTATGGACATTGGCTCTTTTTACATTGAGTCGCCTAAGACAGTACCAAGCTATGCGGAATATTTAGATCAGCATGAGGGTTCTTTAATGACAGATGAACTGATTATCATCGGCGCAGAAGAACTCGCTTTAAAAACCAATCCTTCGACCAGTCTGATGGGCTTAAGAGATCCTTCAGCGACTTCCTACGATACACGCTATCGTCGTTTAAACACGCTGGATGGCTCGAGTTTTCGTATTGGGAACAACGTGATTACCTATAACGTTGAGGTCCCAGAAAGTGGCTACTATCATCTTGGCTTTAAATACAGCCAAAACTTTGTGATGCAAATGCCCGTTTTCAGAGAAATCCGTATCAATGGGGACGTCCCATTTGAAGAAGTAGAGATGATGCCCTTCAATCATACAAGTACTTATCGAAACACGCTATTAAACGCTGGTGATGAGCCGTTTAAGTTTTACTTAGAAGAAGGCAAAAACACCATCAGCTTGCGCGTAGTATTAGAACCGTACCGCCATGCTTATGAAAACATCAATGTCGTCATGGATGAGATTACCGAACTCAGTTTAGATATCAAACAAGTTACCGGCAATGTTCAAGACCGTTACCGTCGTTGGGATATGAAAGCCTACATTCCCGATATTGAAGACCGTTTTGATTCGTGGATTGAAACTTTAGAACACGTCGAGGCAGAACTATCAGAATATTCGGCACATGACTCACCTGGTGAACTCACCAATTTGAATGTGGCGATTAAACAACTGAAAGAATTACGTGAAGATGTTAACGACGTACCGCATAAAATGCGGATGTTGGCCGATGGGGATTCTTCAACATCACAATTATTGGGTATCACCATCCAACTACTGTTGGAAAACGGCCTAAACCTTGAAAAAATATTTGTGACAGGCAGTGAAGATTTACCCGATCCCAAAGCGCCCATCTTTACGCGTGTTTTTGAGACAGCGAAGCGTTTCTTCCTTTCCTTTGGTGCCGATGATTATGCGGTCAGTGATGTCGAAGACGGCGTTTTAGAAGTGTGGGTTAACCACCAAAGACAGCATATTGAAATTATGCAACAAATCATCGACAGTGAATTTACTGAAAAAACAGGCATTCGCGTCAAACTGGCGATCATGCCAGATGAAAATAAATTGATTTTGGCTAGATCTGCGAACAAAGCGCCGGATGTGGCGATGGGTGTCAATCACTGGATACCTTACGAGTTCGCGATTCGTAATGCCAGTTTGGATTTAAGACAATTTGAAGGTTATGAAAAGACCGTCAGTCATTACGCCCCAGGGGCGATGGTGCCTTACGCTTTTGAAGAAGGCATGTATGGCCTGCCGCAAACCCAAAACTTTTGGGTAACCTATTACCGACAAGACATTATGGAAGGCCTCGATATCCCCGTCCCAGATACCTGGGATGAAGTCATCGATGTGTTGCCTGAACTCCAGCGTTATCAAATGAACTACTATGAACCACTGGCGCTTTTTGGTGGATTTAAACCCTTTGTGGCCACCTTGCCGTTTATCCATCAATTCGGTGGTGAACTCTATGCAGAAGATGGCATGTCAACACTCATCAACAGTGAGGAAACCTTAGAAGGCATGCGTTTGATGACTGAACTTTTCACGGTCTATAACGTCCCCAAAGAGGTTCCAAATTTCTATAATCACTTCAGATTCGGGTTATATCCAGTGGGCATTAGTGATTTGTCTACGTACTTGCAGCTAACGATTGCCGCTCCTGAATTACGTGGGAAATGGGATATTGCACCACATCCTGGTGTTTTACAACCCGATGGTGAGGTTATACGTTGGGCCGCCAGCGGCGCGCAAGCCAATATGATTATGTCAAGTACCGATTATCCCGATGAAGCTTGGGCGTTTTTAGAGTGGTGGGCAAGCACAGAAGTCCAAAGTGAATTTGCACTTCGGATGCATACCACCTTTGGCCCTGAATATATGTGGAACACCGCCAATTTAGAAGCCTTTGCCCAACTGCCTATACCTGAGGAGCATATTGAAGTCATCTTGGCGCAGTGGGAATATGCCTTAGAAGCCTCGCGTGTTCCTGGGGCTTACATGGTAGAGCGTGAAATATCAAACGCTTGGAATAAGATTGTTTTTGACGATGTCAATCCACGGATTGCCCTCGATACGGCGGTTAGGGTTTCTAACCGTGAAATATTGTACCGGATGGAAGAGTTTGGATACGTTAAAGACGGCGAGGTTTTAAAACCTTATCCAGTACCGACCATTCACAACATAGATTATTGGTTAAGGGAGCGAGACCATGATTAAGCGAATGAATCATCCCGCGTGGTTCTTTACACCGTATGTGCTTTTATTTTCGATGTTTATTGTCATTCCCGTCTTGATGGCAATCGGCCTTTCTTTTACGTATTTCAACACGATTGAAACGCCAGAATACATAGGTTTAAGAAATTATATCGAACTTTTTACCCGCGATGAAGTATTTATGCAACACGTCTTGCCTAACACGGTAAAGTTTGCCTTTATCGTTGGGCCTGTGGGTTATATGTTGAGTTTTTTACTCGCTTGGATGCTTGCCCAAATTCCGCATCGACCCAGGACTATTTTTGCGATTATACTCTACAGTCCGTCGATGACTGCGGGCATTGCCATGGCGGTTTTATGGCGCGTGGTATTCTCGGGCGACCAAACCGGGTATCTCAATGCGATGATGTTAAACTGGGGCTTGATTCAAGAACCCATTCAGTTTTTAACCTCACCGAATTATTTGATGAATATCATGATTATCGTTTCCCTTTGGAGCAGTATGGGCGTGGGTTTCTTAGCCATGCTTGCGGGGATTTTAAATATTGATCAATACCTTTATGAAGCGGCTTATATGGATGGGATGAAAAACCGTTGGCAAGAGATTTTCTACATTACCATTCCCTCTATGAAACCACAGATGTTGTTTGGGGCTGTCATGGCGGTGGTCGCGACTTTCACCGTCGGTTATATCGGTGTGCAACTCTCAGGCGCCAATCCAACCCCACAATATGCAGGACAATTAATGGTCAACCACATTGAAGACTTCGGATTTATCCGGTTTTTGATGGGTTATGCCTCAGCCGTTAGTGTTCTACTTTTAATTATTATCTATACGATCAGCAAAGGCACCTTCAGTTTGCTGGGAGAAAGGGATTAGGAGGGTTCATATGGCAAAATTTAGTGGCATGAAAATTAATCCCAAACGATACCATCGTAGTCAACTCAAGTTTTTCCTTTTCTTGATTCCAATGTCGATGTTTATCGGACTGCCAATCTTGTTTATCTTTTCACACGCGTTTAAACCTTCCAATGAATTATACGCCTTTCCACCAAGGTTTTTAGTACGCGTACCTACCTTGCAAAATTTCATCGACCTTGTCAACTTTGCCGGTGATGGTGGGGTGCCCTTTAGTCGTTATTTATTCAATAGTGTTGTCGTAGCAGTCTTAGGTGTCTTTTTGAGTATTATGGTGACAACATTGGCTGCTTACGGTCTTTCCAAACTTAAGTTTAGAGGCAGAAAAGTGATGTTTGAAATCAATACCCTAGCGTTGATGTTCGTACCGATAGCGGTCACGATTCCCCGCTATATCACGATTGCACGCTTGGGTTTAATCGATACGTATTGGGTGCTTGTCTTACCACTCATTGCCCTGCCTGTCGGTCTTTTCTTGGTAAAACAATTTATCGATCAAACGCCCAATGAGCTGATTGAATCGGCGAAAATTGATGGGGCGAGTGAAATGGAAGTTTTCTTAAAAATTATTTTTCCTATTATTGCACCCGCGGTTGCAACGGTGGCCATTTTATCCTTCCAGATCATCTGGAACGATCCCGTTGGCCCCAATCTTTATATCGATGATGAAAGCATGAAAACCTTGCCGTTTTACTTCCAAACCCTTGCGGCGCAAGTCGGAGGACCTGGGGCTACAGGTGGTGCTGGCGGTGCAGCGGCGCAAGGCAATCCTGTGGCCGGTCAAGGAATGTTGGCTGCGGCTAGTATGATTCAGTTTGTGCCAAACTTACTCTTATTTATATTCTTGCAAAGTAAAGTCATCAACACGATGGCACACTCAGGTATCAAGTGATGAAAAAGTTCTTGTTTATCTTTGTAACACTGTTGCTTTTATTCGGGGCTCTTGGCACACAGCTCCACAGTGAAACCATCACACGTTATGAAACCTATACCATCAGCAACCAACGATTGGTCAAAACACAAACGGCTTATATGCCCATCACCAGTGTTTCGGAAATTTTTGGTGTCCCATTGGATCAGCCTAATGACATCCATATTGACCAAAATAATACGATTTATATTGTCACAAGCAGCAATACTGGGGGAAAACTGATTATCTTTGACCTTGAAAGTGAAAATATCGAGGTTTTAGGTGAAGCCTATTTGGACAATCCTACCGGTGTTCATGTCAATCATAGAGGTGAGATTCTTATCGCCGACCGAGGGGGCCGCGCGGCTTATCGAATCAACCGCGATGATGAAATCTTGCAAACATACACAAGACCCGATTCACCACTATTTGGCGCCGATACGTTTCAACCGCGTAAAATCATTGGCGATAGTCGGGGCAATGTCTACATTCTCAACCAAGGCACTAGGGGTTTGGCCCAATTTGCGCCCAACGGTCAATTTTTAGGGTACTATGGATCTAATACCATACAACCGACCCTGCGCACGATTTTGCAACACACATTTTTCACCGAAGAACAACAACAACGCTTGTTTAGTCTTACCCCTCCTGAGGTTTCCAACGTGGCGATTGACAACCGCGGCCTCGTTCATACCGTCTCACGCGGGGTTGAAGATGTCGGCGTAAAAAGACTCAATATTAGTGGTCAAAATTTATTGCCTGCGATGTACAACGACTTAGATTTGGTCGATATTGCGGTTGGACCACTGGGCAATATTTATACAATCACCTCCTCAGGTATGATTTATGAATACGACCGTGAAGGCAATTTATTGTTCGCCTTTGGAGGACAAGATGTCAGTAACGAAATCAAGGGTTTATTCAATGTGCCTTCGGCGATTGCCGTTGACAACAATTTTAATCTTTTTGCCCTCGATGGGGCGTCGGGAGAATTACAAATCTTTATGCCCACAGACTTTGCCAACTTAGTGCATACCGCTTTAGAGAGCTATCAAGAAGGTTTTTATTTAGAAAGCCAGGAACCTTGGAACCAAGTGCTTAAGATGAATGATTTCTTTGATTTGGCCCATCAAGGTTTGGGCAATGCCCATTATTCCTTAGGCGAGTACGAAGAAGCCTTAGGGGCTTATGAAACGGCGTTTGATCGGGCCGGATACAGCGATGCGTTTTGGGAAGTCCGCAATGATTGGCTTTTGGATAATGTCGGTTATTTGATTACCGCTTTGTTTATTTATCTTTTCTTCTATGTCATTAACCTTAAATTAAAATTTATGCGTTATGTGACAA
>PWMS01000085.1 GCA_003558105.1 Mollicutes bacterium
CACGTCAAGCAATCTTGTGGATGATTCGATAAAAGCAGTTCTAAAGAGGTTCTTCGCCCCATCACCGCTTTTAGCGTATCGGTTTGTACCTTTAGGCCTTCGGTCACTTTTTCGGCGCAGGATGGAACCAAAGAACCTCGTTCTTCATTTTCAACCAAACAAAAACGACAATTCGCGTTTTGGCAACCTTGGGTTCAAAAGAAGCGTTTGGGGATGTCTTGATTATGGCCGATCATCCCTATCATATCGGCTCTTTAATCACCACCACACCTTGTGAAATTCAGTATTTGAGTAAAGAAGCGTTGTTGAGGTTGATTGAAGAAAATGCGGATTTTCGGCACTGGTATTTAAGGCATATGGCGAATAAAGCCGCAAGCTTTAATCTTTATCATAAGTTGTTACATCAGCCTTCCATGCAGGCCAAAGTCTTGTATTATTTGCATATGATGCAAGCGCAAGCTAAAGGGGGCAACGTTTTTATCAAGTCGCATGAACATCTCGCGCAAATCTTAAATGTGCAAAGACCTTCGCTATCTAGATGTCTTCGCACCATGAAACAAGAAGGCCTAATAGATTATCAAAAACGGCGCTATTGGCTTTTATAATTCATAATGTATATTGAAAGATTTCTAAATATGACCATGCTATAATGAAGACAAATCAAACCAATAGAAAGGATAGTATGCATGGAAAAAAATGTTGTGTATTGGGAACGTCAAAACTACAGTGAAACAGGTTTTACGTTGATTGAAATTTTAGAAGATGGCACGCTAAACCAACGGAAATTTTTAAAACAGGATGGGGATTACCGCGATCAGTGTTTTGAAGAAGCACAGTGTGAAACGTTGAACTTAAACGGCCATATTATCATTCAAAAGGTCGCCTTTGACAAAGATGGTAGATTAAAAAAAGAGGCTTTAGATGACAATCTTGAAGACGTGGAAAGTTACGATGTCAATGCGTGGAAAGACGCCCGTAAAAAAGTGCGTGAGCTCCAACATCGTGTTGATAATGATATGAACGTCGATTATTGTTCAATTCTAAGATTAGATTCTGAATTGATCAGTAAAAAGATAAAGAAAACCGACAAAAAAACGTTTCCCCTTATTCCGTGCCGTGTGAGCATTAGCAACGGCACCATGAAAAGAGAAAAACACCCCGAACAAATGATAGCGATTTATGCCCCTGTCTTAAACGAAATTCTCTACTTCCATCATATGCCAAAACATAATCATATTGCCATCACTGGTGATCAACTTTTTGCGCTTGATACCAAAATTACCAAAAAACCTTTAAACGACGAGGATTTCTTGGCCTATGTTTATGAGAAAAAAGACGAGATTGAAAAAAATGAAAAATACTACCGGACGTTGATTGACGCACAGCGAGAGAAACGCGCTTTTATGGACGCAGAGACCATTGGCGATTTATTTCCAAGATAAAAAAAATAGTTGAACATATCATTGTTCAACTATTTTTTTATGTCTACGATTTTAGATAATCGTCAATCATTTTATCATACGTTTTTTCAAAAGCTTCATCGATCTTTTGGTTTGAAGAATCATCTAAATAGTAGGCAACGGCTTTATCGACGATAGCTTCATAACCTACTTTTGAAGTATAATTTGGAGAAATCGCTTTGATTTTGCGATTGTCAAATACGGCATCGGACAATTTATCGCCTTTGAGTTCACCCTCGACATGTGGAAAGTACTTTAAGATAAAATCAACGGGTATGTGCAAGATATTTGGGGATCGGTCTAGGGCGCGATAGATAATGTCGGTGATTTCATCCCACGTATAGACTTTATCTGAGGTGAGATGATAGGTCTCATTATAAGCGCTCGGGTTGCCTAAAAGATCACAAAAAGCGTTCGCAAAATCGCTGTTGTGGGTAAGGGTCCATAGGGTTTTTCCGTCGTTGGGCACGACGATTGGCTTGTTTTTTAACATCCGGTTTAACATCGTATAGGTGTGATCATCGTTTGGTTTTAGTTGCATAAGGATACGTTTATCATCATAGGTATGGGAAGGGCGAACGATGGTGATGTTAAATTCAGAATCGCCTAAAGCGGTTAGATAGTTTTCTGCTTGGGCTTTGTTTTCGCTATAAGTCCAGTACTGATTACCGATGGGCATAGCCTCGGTGATCGGGGTTTTTAATAAAGGTTTTTGATAAGCGGAGGCGCTACTGATAAAGATGTATTGTTTGGTGTGGCCTTTAAATAGTTCATAATCACGCTTGAGATGGTCTTTGGTAAAAGCGATCCACTGCACGATACAATCAAAGTCGTGCGCCTTTAGATGTGGGATAATCGTCGCTTTATCATTGATATCGCCTTTTAAGATATGCACGCCTTTGGGCAGAACCGTGTTGCGGTTTCCGCGGTTTAATACATATAAGTCTAGATTTCTTCTGATGGCTTCTTGGCTGACCGCTTGAGAAATTTGGCCGCTACCACCGATAAACAAGATTTTCATTTTACTAACTCCTTAAAATTTTATCGAAAAACTTTCAAGCTTTTGGTTTAAGTTGGTATCTTCAATGTCAAGATCATCAATCTGACCCGGTGCTTGGGTTCTTAAGGTCTTAAGAAATGCTTTAATGTTCGTTTCATCCCCTTGGATCAAACATTCCACTTGGCCATTAGATATGTTTCTCACATAGCCTAAAAGGCTGTTTTTACGTGCTTGTACACTCACAAAATGACGCATGCCAACGCCTTGGACGATACCCCTAATGATGATTTTTTTAGCCATTTTATTAGACATATTAAACCCCCTATCTACACCGATGTAAAAGCATCGGATAGAAAATCTGAACCTTGTTTTACATATTTCATTTTAACATAGCTCGTGACTTAATGAAAAACCCTTCATGTAAGGGTTGGGTTTAGTTTATGCAAATTGTTTAATCAACGCGATGATTTTTTCTTTGATTAAATCTCTAGTTTCAATAAAATCTTCTAAAGGGCCACCACTAGGATCACTCAAACCCCAATCTTCTCTGTGTTTTGTGGGTATGTAGGGACATTCAGCCCCACAACCCATGGTAATCAGCACATCGACACCCTCTTTTGGTAAAGCATCGAGGGTTTTGGGGTATTGATTGGTAATATCAACACCATCTAAAGCCATCGCTTCAACGGCTTTATCCTTAATTTTTGGATAAGACTCTGTGCCGGCGGAATATACCTCGAATTGATCGTTGCCTAAAGCTCTTAAATAGCCCTCAGCCATTTGTGAACGACATGAGTTGTGGATACAGACAAATGCCATTTTTTTCATTTAAATCACCTCAAGTTTATTGTAAACAAAGCATAGGGTTTAAACAAGCTTAGAGCATGCACTTTACAATTCTTAACATAAGCTTAATATTTGGGTTTTAAAATGTAATGGCCATCATATGGTTTCTTTATACTTTTTATAGCTATTGGGAACTCTAAAATTCTCTAATAACGCCTTATCAAGGCCTATGAATCCTTACCAACGATTGTCAAATCGCTCCGCAAAGCCGAATAAATCCTTAATGTCATAAGTCGTATCATCATCGAGGATTACCTTGCCGTTATAATACCCAAAAACTTGATCTTGACGGCTGCTTAATATCCCTAAATTGATATTATCTTGACGTTTCATCAGAGGTTTAAAAACCAAATTTAGACGGCCATCATCGGTTTTATAACGCCATTTTTTCATATCATCGATATGATTATTATCATCGTTAGTCCATTCAAATTGTCCGTGTGATAGCTTATGGGCGATACCCTCGATAAAAAACATATCTTCACTGGCTTTAGACGTGTCGCCAAAGCCGTGTCCGATATTTAGACCGATGCGTTGATTATCACAATAACCTTGAGCTGCGCCCCAGTACCATTTGGTTTTATAAGGCCAAACGCCACGACCAAAATCCATTAGCGCTAAGCCATTTCTATGGATTCGTAAAGATTTTTTCGCGTATTTAAGTGTTCCCTCAGCCCGCATCGCAAGGATTTTTTGATTGTAGTAAAAATGGTGGGGTTTGTCTTTAAATGGGACAATCAAAACCATGCTGTCTTTTGGTTTATCGCTTAATGTTACATCAAGTTCTAAGGGTTGTTTATCTTCAAAGTTTTTCCAATAGACTTTGATATGGGTTTGATCTTTGCTGTAATCGAGGTTGATGACAACCCCTTTTTTATTGATCACCGTCTTGCCGTCTTGCGTGGTACAAGATAAATTCAGTTTCCCAAGTGTCAAGGGTAACGTTTTGCTTTGTACCGCAATTTTTTTGTTTTCAAAATCCATCAACGCTAAAGAAAGAAGCCCCATATAACCGTTATCCGCAACGGTTAAGCCAATGCCGTGTTTCTCGTTTTGGATATAAAAATAGTCCCATTCTTTGATTCTAAGTTTACTGGCTTTAATATCAGGTCGATTGTAAGCTTTAAGCAAATCAGTCGCATATCCAGCTTCACTTAAGGTGCCATCTTTATCGATAAGCAGCCCCTTTTTAAGTTGATGTTGCATCCAATCACCTTCTTTTATTTATCTTAATTATAGCATGTTAAAATAATTTTAAAAATGAATTGATTTGTGGATAAAAAAACTTTCTAAAATACATTAGAAAGCCTTTTAGGTTTGTTGGTTAATGGTAAAAGATCGGCAACCATATAAGTTGCATAAAAATATGCGTCACAGCATGCGATAAAATCGCATAACTTAAACCATGACGCCAAAATAAAAGCCCAAAGAAAATACCGGGAATACCGTTTAACAATAAGGCCCGTACAATCACCAAAAAAGAAAGATCAAACATCAAGGTGGTTGCCGGTAAATGCAAGGCTCCAAATAAAAGCGCTGACATGATAATGGCGGTAAGGTAAACCCAAGGTTTTAAATCGTGATGTTCTTTATGTTTTAAAATAAACTTACTGATGAATAGAATAATGGCGCTCATGACAAAGAGGCGCACCAAGACTTCTTCGACCACACCCCCATAAAGCAAACCACCAAGGAAATAATAGAGATTAAACGTATAATCTTCCAACCCTAAAGAAAGGTAATGAGAAAAGACAAAATAATCGGTGAACACAATCAGTAAAGCAGAAAAAAAAGCGATCAAAACGGCATATATAAGTGGTTTTTTCTGCCATATACTATGGAGTTTGAAGTGGGTTTTATCAATGAAAATAAGGCCTAAAAAACCGGCCATCCAAGTTAAGATGGCACTTTGTGTTGCGCTCATTAGATAAAAGGCGGCTTCGGATCCTACCGCCGTTATAATGTCGTCTGCCATCGCGGGATCTATGATCATGAGCTGATAGATTCCAACAAAATATCCACCGATAAAACCTATTAACGCCAAACCCGTACTTATCCATAATTTTCTTTTCATTTCAGGCTCCTTTTAAGTCGTGTTGAAGGTGAATTTCAGATCTTTTTCTTTAGTAAGAACAAGCGGTTGTATTGGTTGGCCTTGGGTATAAAGATGCGTTCTTGTTTAAGACAATCGAACGTTTTATCTAATGTTTTTAACCACGTCTCGGTCGGGAGATTCCAAAGATAGATGCCCTGATCATCAAGATAAAAGTCTTTCTGTTTTAAAATCAAGGATTGTTGCTTAATCGTGTCATCCGATAAGTGATCGTTTAACTTGAGTAAGACTTTACCTTGATCCTTTAAGATACGCTTAACTTCGTCTAATAAAGCCAAAGCATCCTCAGGCCATAGGTTATCAATGACATTCGATAAAATGACCGAATCATAATGATTGGTCTTAGCCTTTTTTAATTGGTCTAAAGAGCCGGTTTCAAACCGGGCATTTTTAATTTGATAATGCGCAAAAAGTTTCTTTGCAAACGTGCAAGCTTCTAAAGAAATGTCGATGCCATGAAAAAAGCCTTGGGTATCTTTAGCGCTCATCAAGAGTAAAAGACCGCTACCAAACCCAAAGTCCAATACATTTTGCGGGCTTTTCTTTAACCAATCAACCGCATCATCTAAAGGCTTAATACCGGTCGAAAGGTTTTTAGGTGGGTTGAATGGGTGGGCTTTAAAGACGGCATCCCAAAAAGTTTTTGTGTCCTTATAATCCATCGTTTACTCCTTAAAGACCGTTATCCTAAATTTTTAATTTACGTAAAATAAACAAAAGCAAGACGGCGCCACCTAAGGCAATTAAAAAGCTTTCAATCGTGAATGTTTCTAATGATCCAAAGCCGAAAAACGAAGCGATAAACCCGCCTAAAAAAGCGCCGAGTAAACCGATGATAATGTTTTTGATGATGCCTCTTCTTTTCGTATGCATCAGTAACGATGCCACAAAACCAACTAAAGCGCCAAAAAGAATCCATAGAAATATTTGCATAGTCTACCTCCTAAGGTATATGTGTTTATTATACTAGAAAAACCCCGCTAAATAAATAAAAAGGTAGACATTTTATGGCGGTCTACCTTGTGATTTTATCGCGTTTTTAGATACGCTTTCGTTTTTTCAATGAAGGTGTCAATCGCGGCTTTATCGATATCGTTATGCGTCATCAAACGCATATAGGCGCCTTTATAACCCCCAAGAAGGATGCCTTCTTTTTCCATGAAAGCTTTATAATTTTCCATATCAAGGGTGCTTTTCACAAAAACCATATTGATATCGCGTTGATTGGAGGCGATCTCAAATTCTTTGGTGGCGTTTAAAGCCTCAGCCAAATAAGCCGCGTTGTCATGATCGTTATTGAGGCGATGGCGCATCGTGCTTAAAGAAATCAAGCCACAGGCAGCCAAGACGCCGGCTTGGCGCATGCCACCACCAAGCATCTTGCGGTATTTTCTAGCCTTTTCAATGAATTCAGTATCGCCAACCAAGATACTGCCAATCGGTGAACTCAAGCCTTTGGATAAACAAAACATGATGGAGTCAGCATACTGGGCGATGGCTTTGGCCTCAATACCTAAACTTAAGGCTGCATTAAAAATACGCGCCCCATCTAGATGGTGGGGAATATTGTGTTTTTTAGCGATATGATGGATGGCTTTTAATTTTTCTAATGGCGCCACCACGCCTAAAGAATGGGCCGTCTCTGAACAGATTAAAGCGGTTTTGGGAAAATGGATATTGTCGCCTCTAATGTGATTGTGTAAGGCTTCGTGATCTAAAAATCCCTGGTGATCATCAAGCAAACTATAACCAACCCCGCTTAAAGCGCTGGCGGCGCCTACTTCATAGTTTTTAATGTGACAATGTTGGCCTAAAATGATTTCATCACCCGGTTGCGTATGGGTCATAATCGCCACTTGATTGGCCATGGTTCCACTGGGAAGAAATAAAGCTTTTTCTTTACCGAGTAGTTTCGCGGCTAAGATTTCAAGTTCGTTAAGCGTGGGATCATCGCCGTAAACATCATCCCCGACGATCGCGTTTTTCATCGCCTCACGCATGGCTTTGGTCGGTTTGGTGACGGTGTCGCTTCTAAAATCGATCATGGTATACCCTCTTTCTTGGTTTGGATACATTGTTTTAGCTTATGATACCTATCTTCTATGGTGTCATTATAAAGGAAATGACGTTTTTTTCCCATAGGGTTTGATGGATGTTTTAGCTTTTTAAAAATAAAACCGTGGGTATTTAACCCCACGGTGGATAAAGCTATGGTGTTTCAGTAGCTAAGGTGCCTTGTTTGAAGGCGCCTTTGGTTCTATTGGCAATTTTAACCAACAATAACATCACGGGGACTTCTACCAATACCCCAACGATTGTCGCAAGGGCAACCCCGGGATTTATGGGAAATAGGGCAATCGCGACCGCCACGGCTAATTCAAAGAAGTTCGAAGCGCCGATAAAGCCTGCAGGCGCAGCGACATCGTGCGTTAGTTTTAATCTTTGTGCACTAAAATATGTAATCGCAAAGATAAAGAGGGTTTGGATAATCAAAGGAATCGCGATCAGTATAATATGTAAAGGATATTCGATGATTAACTCGCTTTGTAAACTGAAGATCAATACCAAAGTCAAAAGTAAACCAAGCATCGTGACTTTAGAAAATTTAGGAATGATTTTTTGATCGAGATAATCAAGGCCTTTGTGGGTGATGATCATCGTCCGTGTGATACTGGCCGCGGTTAAAGGTACCACCACAAAGAGAATCACCGATAAAAACAGCGTCATCCAAGGAATGGTGAAACCACCCACACCAAGTAATAGTCCAACGATGGGCACAAAAAGAACGAGTAAAATCAAGTTGTTGGTCGCGACTTGAACCAAAGTATAAGCGGCATTGCCTTTGGTCAGTTGGGACCAAACAAAGACCATTGCGGTACAAGGGGCTGCCCCTAAAATAATCGCGCCGGCTAAATAGTCATTGGCAAGATGGCTGGGGATGAGATTTTGATAGATAACAAGGAAAAACAAACTCGCGATCAAAAACATGCTGAAGGGCTTGATGAGCCAGTTGGCTGTCCAGGTTAGATATAAGCCCTTAGGATTTTTACGGATGTTTTTCACAGAACTAAAATCAACCTTTAACATCATCGGAAAAATCATAACCCAAATTAAAACGGCGATGGGTATGCTGATTTGAGCGATGGTTAAACGGTTCAATAAATCGGGGATCACGGTGAGGTATTGACCGATTAGCACCCCGATAATCATACAAGCTAAAACAACTAAAGTAAGGTACTTTTCAAAGGCTTTCATACCATCTCTCCTAACAAGTAATGGTTTCTTTGATCAAGCATTCTAAAGCTTGATGCGTGGATTGAATTTTCTTTAAATTGACGGTATAGTTGGTCTTGGTTTTATATTTAACACCGTCGATTAACCCAGCATCTTTCAAGACCTTTAAATGATGCGATAGCGTCGGTTGACTAATGTTTAATTCATGGATTAACTCGCAGCCACAAGCGTTACCTTGATATATTAATCGTATGATTTGTAAGCGCGTTTTATCACTTAAAGCCTTGTAAATTAGACTTAAGGCTTCCTTATCCATCGGTTCCACCTCCATAGATATGTATCTATATTGAAAACTATCTATATATTAACAACCACAAGCTGAAAATACAAGGTCTTTTTCGACTTTTTTTTATGAAATTTTTTGATAAAACCCTTGAATTTCATCATAAATGGAGTATACTTTAGATAGTATATGCACTTATGGGTATATAAGGATGTGGTGAGATGGATTCGCTTCTAAACTTTTTTAAAGCGCTTGGTGATGAGACTAGGTTAAGAATACTTGTATTGCTTTATAAACAGGATTTTTGCGTTTGTGAACTAACTGAGATTTTAGACCTAACGCAGCCAAAAGTCTCAAAACATTTATCCAAGTTAAAAGATTTAGGCTTTGTACGCACCGAAAGAAAGCAACTATATATCTATTACAAATTAGCCCTTGAGGATGAACATAAGCTTGATATTTTGAAAAATATACGTGAAAATTTATCGCTTTATACGCAACTACATCAAGATGATCAAAGCGTAGCAACTTGTACTTTAATGAATAGATAGTGACTTTATATATTTAAATCGGATGGTGTTTTATGACAATATTACAATTTATATGGCGGTTAGTTTTAGATGGTTTAATCTTTTTAAGAAACTATGTCTTTTTCCCGACCGATGGGGAGACATTTTCACTTTTAAGAATCATGTCGCTTTTTATCGCCTTTAGTATTTCTGGGGCGATTATCGTCTTTATGTCTCAAGGGGCTGTCTTAAAGCATATGGGGCCTAAAGCCAAACGGCTTAAAGCCTATAGTGTGGCGGCGGTTTCTGGGATTGTTTTGGCGGTATGTTCGTGTTCGGTTTTGCCGATGTTTGCGAGTATTCGTAAAAAAGGCGCGGGCATTGGCCCGGCTGTGGCGTTTTTATTTTCTGGGCCTGCGATTAACGTGCTTGCTTTGACTTTAACGTTTACTGATATTGGCGCGGATATTGCCATAGCGCGTGTGATTGGTGCGGTTTTATTGGCCTATGTTATCGGCTTTAGTATGTTTTTAATCTTTAGAAAAAGTGAAGTGGTTGATGAAGATGCCAAGATGTTTGAAAATTTTGATACCGATGAGGCGTATCTAAAAGGTTGGCAAAAAATGCTTTTCTTTGCGACCTTGTTTCTGATTTTAATTTTTGGGGTTTACCGACCCGCCCCAACCATCATTTTTGTGATTCTTCTGCTTATCCAACTGATCGTCTTTTTCCGTTTAGAAGACATAAAAGCATGGGGCGTTGAGACTTATGATTTAGGAAAGAAAATCTTACCCTTATTTATTGTCGGGATTTTCTTTGCGGGGATTATTAGTTCTTTAATCACTGAAGATATGTTGGCAACATTTGTCGGTTCAAACACCTATGGCGCGAATATTTTCGCATCCCTCATCGGGGCGATGATGTATTTTGCGACCTTGACTGAAGTCCCGATTGTCAGTGCCCTTTTAGCCAGCGGTATGCACCGGGGGCCTGCTGTGGCATTACTACTTGCAGGGCCATCACTCAGTATCCCCAATATGATTATCATCGGTAAAGTCATCGGCGTTAAACGGACCGCAACGTATATCACTTTGGTTGTTTTTCTCTCGGCTTTGGTCGGTTTAATCGCCGGTTATATTATATATTTATAAATTAAAAAGGAGGCTTACACATGGTTGTTAAAATTTTAGGTAAAGGCTGTAAAAACTGCGAAAAACTCGCAGAAAATGTAAAAAAGGCGGCGGATGATCTTGGTCTAGACGTTCAAATTGAAAAGGTTACGGATTTAGATAAGATTGTTGGATATGGTGTTATGAAAACACCCGCTTTAGTGGTTGATGAAGAACTTAAACATCAAGGCAAGGTTTTAGCCCCTTCACAAATTCGTAAAATATTGTCTGCATAAAAGATAACAGGTAGCCGTTTGACTACCTGTTTTTTATACTTTATGACAAAGCAATCCTTGTATCGTTAAGGTTGGGGTGTTGTCTTTAAATGAAAGGGTGATGGTTTCTTTACTGTTGCGGCCATAGCCTTGTATAATCGCTTTCTCATCATCTAGGGGTAGTAGGTAAAAAGCGTTCGAGGATTCAGGCGTTTTTAAAGTTAAGATAAGATCGTTTTTCTTATAAATTAGTTTAATACCGGTAACGAATTTGGTGACATTGTGGTTGCGATCCATCGGTGTATATTTCCCAAGAGACTTAAGCCAAGTCTCAGGGATCTTGGGATGTTCATAACTTGATGCGGTCGCGATGAGTAATCGGTTATAGTCTCTATTGACTTCGAAAAACATCACGTCTTCTTCGACAATGGTTTTGGGCAGCATACGGAGATTAACCAAATGCTTCTTGAAAATTTTGAGTTTGGCGATCCCTTGGGGTATCATTTTTAATAAGCCGTCTTCACACTGTTCTACGTTGAATTTTAAGAAACTCAATTTTCCGGTGAGTTCTTGTTTCTTGTTAAGTCTTAAGGGCATTTTTTGACCAAGCATGACCATGTCCATAGCCAATCGTTGCGCCTTTTCTTTTGGAATAGCTTGGGATGGATTGTCCAGTGATTTAGGCATATCGATGCCTTTGTCTTTTAATATTGTCGCGATAAGTTTTGGTATCAATTTTTGGTTAAATTGACCGCCTTTTTTGGAATTGTTTAAGATATTAATCGCAAGCTTGTGCTTCGGTAGGATATCGAAAAGACTGTGGTGATAAAACGTGTTGCCGCCGTGGCCATAAACCACACCGACATCAGCGTGGTTATAACGTGCGTAATTAAAGCGAATCCCAAGGCCGATGCGGTGTTCGTTTTTCACGATATATGGATCTTGTGGTGGCGTTATCATCGCATCAAACGTTGCTTGTTTTAAAAGCTTGGGTTGGTTGTTGTTAAGGAAGTAACTGGCGAGTTTTTGCATGTCTTCTAAGGAAGCATAGGTGCTTGAGCCCGCGCTGATAAAAACAGACAACGGATCGGTCACGATGCGACCTTTTTTATCATAAGATACGGATAGGTTTTTTGTATGTTTCTTTCTTAGGGCTTCGGTTTCAAGAATTTGTATATTAACCCCTAAAGGTTTAAAAATATGTTTTTCGACATATTCTTTGTAACTTAACTGACTGACTTTTTCAACCATTAAACCGAGCAAAGCATACCCAATATTGGAATAAGCAAACATACGGCCTGGTTCAGTGGTCATATGATGGTTTTTAAGATGGTTTAAGATGTCTTTTTGAGGCTTGCCTTCACTGAACATCAAATCTAAGTCATCCCCAGGCAGACCGCTGGTGTGCATCAGTAAGTGACGAATCGTGATGGGACCATGTTCTTGATGCGCATGAATGTTAAGGGGTTTTAAGTACGTTGTAATAGCGTCATCGAGCGTTAGTTTTTCTTGATCTTTAAGCTGTAGAATCGCCAGGGCGGTGAAAACTTTGGTGGTAGAACCAATCATAAATTGGGTGGTTTTATCCACCGGTTTGTTTTCGCCTGCTAGACCTATAAGCGTTTCATAGATTGGTTGTTCGCCTTCTTGTATGCTAATCGCAAGGCCTTTAATCTTGTATTTCTTTTGATGTTTTTCAATCAAGCTGTTCAGTTGGTTCTTGGTCGCTTCGTTAAGTTTGAGCATAGATTCACGTCCTTTCAAACCTATTATAATGGTTTTTTACTCCCTTTTGTATCCCTTGTGTATGTTTTTTTGAGATTGGGTTAAAGTCTATAGGGCTAATAAGTAGAGTTCATTGATACTTACGTGCTTGAGCGTAGGGTTGATTATGCTATAATAAACCTAAACAGATAAAGGATGAGGTATATGCGACATTATTTTACAAAAGAGAAATTGCAATATATATTATTGGTTGTGTCGATTATAACGATTATTTTTATTGGGCTTTATGCTTTAAAGTTGCTTTCCGCAGAGCTTCTAAGAAATATTGGGATTGCGGAGGGAGCGGTGATTACGCCGTTTTCAATCGCCTTGTTGTTGAGTTTTATCTTTGGACCCTTGGCGCGTTTAATCGAGGCTAAATTGCATATCCCAAAACTTTTGAGTATTATTCTATCGATTACAGTCGGCATCATTTTTGTGACAACGATTATCGTGATTACCTTTGTCTTTATGGTAACGCAGATGACAACCATCCTTTCAGGATTGTTAAATATCGTCGATAATCAAACGATTGCAGCTATTATTGATAATATCGTTGGTTATCTCAGTAATTTTATCAATGAAACCAATTTGCGTGAGGTAATCGACAATCTGCAATCTCAAGGTTTCTCAATTGGCAATCTCACCGATATAATCTTAGCGGTATTAGCGGCCTTAGCAAGTATCACCTCCAGCATAATCAGTATCGGGTTTACCATCATTTTAACGCCAGTATTTCTTTATTATTTAATCAAAGAACGCACCTTGATTCTAACCACTTTATCGAAAGTGTTTCCTGAGCATATTCGCACCCATGTGGTTGCATTAGGCAAACGCAGTGATGTCGTGATTAGAGGCTACCTAAGAGGCCAAGGGATTGTGATGCTATTTATCACCGGTTTTTTCATTCTTTCTTATGGCATTTTGGCGATTTTTGTGCCGCATTTCACCTTTTTACACGCCGTGTTGTTTGCGCTTTTAATGGGGCTATTTTGTGTTATCCCCTACATCGGTGTATGGATTAGCATGGCGGCGCCAATTTTATTACTGACGACGTTGCATTTAGAATATAGTGCGCAAACCCCTTACATCTATATCGTGGGTATCATCATGATTTTTGTGTTCAATATCATTGAAGAAATCTTAGAAAGCAGCGTCATCCAACCGAATGTCTATAGCCGGCAAGTCCATATTCATCCGATTGCGGTCTTATCTAGTTTTATTTTCTTTGGCGGTATTTTTGGCTTGGCAGGTTTTATTCTTTCCGTACCTATCGCAGGGACCATCAAGGTCTTCTTACATTACTATGGGGAAATCAATTCAAAGAAAACTTCACAACGGCCAAAAGCTAAGTTTAATGATGTATAAGAGTGTGTGGTTTAGCCCCTTATGTGTAAGCCATAATTTATCTAAGGTGATGTGATGCGACATTTTATCAAACGAATGTTTATCGTTATCGTTTTTATGGTCTTGTTGGGGGTGGGGATATTGCATGGGCATAGTCTCTATAAAGGCCGTCAGTTAGACAAAGCTTTTGAAAATAAAGCCATCAATCAATTTGATGTGGTTACCATCGATGGCACCGATGTGGCTTACCGAAGTTATGGCGATAAGAGCCATGAAGCGATGGTATTTGTCCACGGCTTTTTAGGTAGTAGTTATGACTACCGTCACATTGTCACCGCGTTTTTTGATGATTATTATGTCATGGCCATCGATCTTGTAGGTTTTGGCCATTCCGATAAACCGCTTGATTTTAGCTATACTACAATAGGCCATGCGGTGTTGTTGCATGAAGTTCTTGAAGCCCTAGATATAACAGCCTATCACCTATTGGCCCATTCGATGGGCGCCCGCGTAGGTTTATACCACACCTATCTATATCCCGATGGGGTGATGAGTTTAACCTTGATCAGTCCAGCGGGGATAGAAGATCGTGAAGTAAGTAGAATCCCCCCTAAGTTTTTTTACGACTATATATTTAAAAACTACACCTTGCAACGCTTGGCGTTTCGCGATGTCAATGCGCAGGATGCTTATCGAGACAGCCGCTATTTTGATCCCTTATATTATTTTAGTAAAGATATCCCTGCGATTATCTTACAAAAAATGAACCAAGACCAAGCGACCATCGATTGGACAAAGATTTTAGATACAATCACCACCGAAACCTTAATTGTCGTTGGTGAAAAAGACACGTGGACCCCGCTTTCTATCAGTGAAATTTATGAAGAGAAACTAGAAAACACACGCTTGATTACCATCCCAGATACGGGCCACCTGCCAATGATTGAATCTTCCGATAGGCTCATAGAAGCTATCCAAATTTACTTATCGTAGACTAAAGCCCCCTCAAAAAGGGGGCTTTTACAATAAAAACCATGTTCTACTATGTAAGATTTAGGGTGTGATGGTTTAAAGCACATTAAAGTCCAAAATATTTCAACAACTCATAGACCACAAAGGCTGGCCAAACAATCGCTTTTAAAAAGCCTAAAACCCCAAGCCAAAAAGTGGTGGCCCCAGATATAAAATAGATGGCTGCGCCGATAAAACCAAGACCATAAACCGCACTTTCCGCACTTTGGATTGAGACATCTTTACGCATAATATCACCTCTTATATTTTTTGTTGAGTTCGTTATAGCTTCTTTTTTATATGGTTAAGACCTAATAATTTAGGTCTTCTTTTCTTTGCAAGCTCGGGGGAACTAACAAAAGCATGGGTGTATTGTTTTGATAGGTTTGATATTCGGGGCGTCTTTGTAATTGTCGTCTCTCCATTAAGGGAATGGAAATACCGATAAACATCAAGAGATTGACTAAGGCGCCTATACCCGCGATGAAGGCGGGATTGACAGACAGCATCATTAAAAAGATTCCAAACCAAAAAATAATTTCTCCAAAATAATTGGGATGACGCGAGCAAGCCCAAAGCCCAGAATCCAGGACCGTTTTATTTTGCTGATTTAAGTGTTGATGCATTTGCCTATCCGCCACGGCTTGAATCAGTACCGCTGTTATGGTAATAAAAAAGGCGAACACCGTCAAAAACGACGCTTGATACGCACCCGTCAATACCATAAAGGCGGGTATCATGGCGAGATAAACAACCATCGTAGGCATATAGTGGATTCCAAAAAAATTGACGATGGGCCAAAGTTTTTTACTTTTGTTTTTAAAGTGGTTATAACGCCAATCTTGGGTGTGTAAGTCTTTAAAGGTTTTGATCCAATTCCACGTTAAACGCAAGGCCCAAAAATATAAAACGCCCAGCAACAAGACACTGGCTGAGGATAGGGTTTGAATAAAAGGGATGACCATGACCATGGGCGCCACGCTCCAGTAAGGATCATAAATGGTTGAATTTTTAAAGACCGTGCTCATGATAAAGATGAAAAATGTCGCCACGCTATTGGCGATCAATACTTTTAAAAACATCGTATCATAAGGTACATACATAAAAACAAACACCGCTAGAGTGATGCCTAGGATATAGATACAAGCAATCACGATTAAGCCCTTTATTTTTTTCATAGTAGTTTTAACCCCACATAAATAACGGATTCTTGATGATTTTGTTGAAAATCAATAGGCAGAAATTCAAAATCAAAAGCGCGCTCGACTTTGATGTTGTTTTGATGAACAAAGTGGTAGACACGCTTAAAAAACGCGGGGCCGTGATTGGAAAAGATATTTTTAAAAAGGATATATTCTCCTGCTTTAATGGTCATAAAATGATGCTTGTCATGGGTTTTGTTAAAATATTTTGAAGGGGCCAATGCATAATAATCAAAGACTTTATGTGCCTTACTCATACTTTTATAATCCTGATAGCCAATGTAATATTCATCGGGGTTTTTTGAAGCCTCTTTGGTTTCCTCAAAAACTTGGGCCCACAACTCACCAAAACAGACGTTTTTGATATCGTTTAAGTCCACCGTTATTTTATAACCGGTATAGCTTGTTTCTAGAAGCTGAATAATCTTATTTTTCATCGTTCTCCCTTTTTGATTGACATATGGTAATTGGATATTAGGGCCCACAAGGGACCCACTTCTATTTTAACATTTCCCACCGGTTTTAAAAAACTTATATTGCGATAAATTCATAGCCTTTTTTTATTAAAAACCGATGAACCACGATAACCTTGATAATAAAAAAAGCGTAAGATTCAGCTTTTCACTGATAATCTTACGCTTTTTAAATTGAATTAATAGCGGTTTTCTAAAGGATGTCGTCGGTTAATTAAAAAGATTAAATTCAACCACTAACGTTAAGACGACATACGCGATGATGGCGACTTTTAGTAACATAATTTTTGTTTTTTTGTGTTTTGACATCAATAGTAAGAATAAGATAATACCCAGCTCAACAAACACGATGATATCCTTTAAAAATTCTAAGAAACTAACTAAAAACGATAAGAAATCGATATCGTTGATAAGTCCAATCATGCCACTTAAAGCCATACTTAGCGCAATGGCGGCTAAAATCGTGTAAGCGACGTAACTCGCAAGTTTAGTTTTGGTCATGTAGGCAAAAAACAATATTGCCAATATCGAGGCGGCTATGAAAATAAGTATAAGCGCATTGATCATAAACAATCTCCCTTCTTTGTGGCATGGAGTGTATATGACGCATAATGGGTACTTTAATCATAACATGATATTCCAATGATTAAATGTTATTGCCTTTGTATTTATCTCTTGGATATTTAAAGTTAAGAAGACTGACAATGCTTGTCTGCCTTCTTAATGTAGATACTATTTTGTTCCTCGTTCAATAAACTTTTCTAATTCATGGTGTTTAACTCGCCAGTACTTCCCAATTTTAACAGCCTGCAAATTTTTGTTTTTAATGAACGTATAAATCGTTCTTGGGGTTACTTTCAAGATGTCTGAGACTTCTTCGATTGTGTATAGTTTGATGCTGTTCATAATGAATCCCTCCTGTAAGTGTGCTGTATGTAGTTCGATACAGTTTACTTATTTTTATGATGGCTTTGTAACTGTAGATGCATCCATTCTTCACCTAGCATCCACATTATATATCATTACCTTCATATATAAAATTTATATACTGCTTTATTGCGTTTATTTTCATGTATTTTCATATATTAACTAAAGAAATTGTATCTGTTTATCATCAGCTAACATCACGGTTGAATATTTAAATCTATATCTCAGATAGAAGTGTTGTTTTTCAGTATAAATAATTATACCCACCTTCGTGTGATGCTCATCTAGGTGATAGTCATCATAGCTGAGCTTGTTTTAGGTTTATGCGCCTGGTACTTAAATGGTGATGATATGCAGGCTTATGCATGCGGATGAAAGTTATGGAAAATATTTAACTAAGATTAATTATAAATTGTGATTCATTGGATTATGCTTCTATTTTTTTATTTTTAGTACGATGAAACAAGCGTGTTTGGCGTTTCATATAGAGCGCAAAAAACCATGGGGTAAGTTTAAAGCCATACTTGAAAAGTTTTGATGGGTAAATGTTCTTTTTGTCCTTTTTAATGCCTTTTATCATAATTTTAGCGACATGTTCACTTGTTTGAACCGGCCATGGTTTATTTGATTGATTGGCTTTATTAAAGAAATTCGTCTTTGTCGCAACCGGAAAAACCGTTTGAAGTTTTTGATGTTTGGGTAACTCTAGGCGGTACCCATCCATAAAGCCTCTAAGTGCCGCTTTGGTTGCGCTGTAAAGCGCGTGGCCGGGCATGGAAAGAAAGCTCGCTGCACTGGCGGTGGCCACAAAGTTAAAGGGGGCATCTTTCATGTGTGCTTTTAATTGTGTCGCGCTGTATAACACACTCAAAGTATTAACCCGAAAAATATCTTCGATATGTTTCCAATCACTTCCGCTAGCATATTCATAATATGAAAACCCTGCGTTTGCGATGAAAAGATCTAGGCGATTATACTGAGCGAATACAAATTGAAACATGGCATCGATTTGTGATTGTTTGGATAAATCAAAATTCTTCTTTGTTAACCGTTTGTGATTCAGATCAATTTCTTCGATACGGCGAGAGATTGCAACAACATCCATGTTTTCTTTAAGTAAAGCTTTCACTAGATCTAACCCAATCCCTGAGGAAGCCCCAGTGACCAATACTATTTTATTTTCCAATTTCATGGTATCTTCTCCTTATTCCCATGGTATCAAAAAGCTTAAAAAAATAGCGATTGATCAGGCTTGCGGTGAGGATATAACGTCATGGTTTTGGTTGTCATAAAGGGGCCGTATTTAGAAAAGAAGATTATCGGCAAAACCAAGCCTTGGCGATATCCATAGCCAAGGCGTGCAACCTTTTTTGGTATCGACATGTTTTAGACGCTTATTTTTATTATATCTTACCAAAGCGATTAATTCTATTCATTACTATATAGTATATAATATTGTTTTTATAATGTCTACTAACTCCTTATTACGGCATTAAATCATCAATTTTATTTGAGATATGTTATACTAAAAAAGAGGTGATTTTATGGAACAAAAAATGCTTGATGCATTAAACGAACAAATGAATTTTGAATACTATTCAGCCCACATCTATTTGAGTATGGCCGCTTATGCGGGTGAACTAGGTTTAGCGGGATTTGAACATTGGCTCATAACCCAATATGAGGAAGAAGTTTTTCATGCGCAGAAGTTTTATCATCACATCGTAGCCCGTGGTGGACGCGCGGTGATCAAAGGGTTTGAAGATCCTGAAGAAGATTATGATTCCTTGCTTGCGATGTTAAAAACCGCACTTGAACATGAAAAGATTGTAACCGCTCGGATTCATGATCTTGTAAAACTTTCCGATAAGTTAAACGATTATGCCACACATAATTTCTTGCAGTGGTATATTAGTGAACAAGTTGAAGAGGAAGAAACTTTCACCGATTTGATTCAAAAAGTTGAACTTGTTAAAGACGCAGGGCTTTACATTCTTGATAATGAACTTAAATCAAGAACCTTCACACCACCAAGCGAATAGGCTTAACAAAAACCCCATCCTTATCTAGTACGCCTACATAAGGATTGGGGTTTTTATATGGCACGTAGTAGCCGCATTTTATAGCCTTAATTTGTTTGGGTTATGATAAACCTAAGCCGTGGCTTATGATACTCTAAAGAAGGCTTTTAAGGTATGGTAACTGGATTAACCGGCGAACCTACACTCGTTGAGTTTTTTCAATAACGAAAACCAGTCATTCAATATATTGATAAAAATTGGTGGCTAAAGACAATAGCTACGATAAGAAAGAAGGTTAAATCATGATCAGATTTGGTGTGATCGGTGCTGGAAATATTGCAAATAACTTTTGTGAGGCCATCAACGTTGTCGAAGGGGCTTCTTTATACGCGATTGCTTCACGGGATATTAAGAAAGCTGAAGATTATCAAAAAACATATGGGATTAAAAAAGCGTATGGAAGTTATAAAGAGATGCTTGAAGATCCGTTATTGGACTGTGTTTACATCGCGACGCCGCATGGTTTGCATTATGAACATATGATGCTTAGCTTAGAACATGATAAACATATTTTATGTGAGAAAGCCTTCACTTTAAACGAGTCCCAAGCAAAAGCGGTTTTTACAAAAGCAAAAGAAAAACAATGTTTTGTCATGGAAGCCATGTGGACGCGTTTTCTACCGATGGTGCAAACCTTGAAACAAGGGATTGACGAAGGTTTAATTGGTGATATAAAGGTTATCGATGCCCAGCTTTGTTTTGATATTCCTGTTGCTGAAGATCATCGCGTTTTAGCGAAACATCTTGGTGGGGGTGCTTTGCTTGATGTGGGTATTTATCCGATAACGTTTGCGCATATTTTTCTAGGCAAACCACAATCGTTTGAAACGACCATGACGCCTACCGCAACCAAGGTCGATGGTTCTAATAAAATAACGTATTATTATGAAAACGCCATCGCTTATTTAAAAAGCAGTATCATTGAAAAAGGGGACACAACCGCGTTGATTAAGGGCTCTAAAGGTTACGCTAAAGTGCCTTGGTTTTGGTGCTCTGGTAAAGCAGAAATTTTTGATTTAGAAGATCGTCTCATTAAAACGATTGATTATCCCCATAAAGTGAATGGGTTTGAGTATGAGATTGAAGAAGTTGTACGGTGTTTAAATAATCAACAGCTGGAAAGTTTTGTAATGTCACATCAAACAACCCTTGAGATGATGCGACAAATGGATGATATTCGTAAGGTTTGGAACTTAAAATATCCCCAGGAAGATTAATGTAAAAACGTCTCAAAAAATTGAGACGTTTTTTATATCTAATTGAGAAATAAACTATGTTTTTAAAAAAGCGTATTTATAACCCATCATAGTTTAGCGATGATGGCTTTTAGCCTTCTTCTCTGTATACATCTGTTGGTCGGCTAAACTAATTAAATCCCCTGAATCTAACCCATCCTCGGGATAAGAAGCTAAGCCTAAGCTTATACCGTGAAAAGCTATATCAATGCTTATGTTTTTAGCAATATCTTCTTTGAAAAGATCACGGTTAAACTCAGTATAATCATCCATCATGATACAGACAAACTCATCACCCGCAAAACGGTAAACTTCCCCTTTATCTTTAACCGTACTTTGGATTGCTATGGCAATCTGTTTTAAATAAGTATCGCCTTTTGTGTGACCATGAGTATCATTAATCTCTTTAAGTTTATCCAAATCAATGAAAATCACATAAAAACGCTGTTTGTTTTGGACGAGTTGATCCATTTTCTTAAACAAAGAATAGCGATTTTTAACACCGGTTAAGGCGTCTTTATAGGCAATGGTGGTGATAGCAGCTGACTCAGCGGCGAGCGATGTGATTTGCGTTGAGAGCTGTTTTTTATCACGTTCAATGGCCATTTTAGATTGAATTTCAAGAAACAAAAAGAATATAATAATATAAATCAATAGGGAAAGAATAATACCGAGGTAGGCATGAATAAAGTATTCTGGTCGATAGAAAATCGCGTCAGGAATAAACAAGATATAGTAAGCTAGCGCATACGATAAAATAAGGGCGGCATTTAAAACCCACCAGCCTTTATTGAGCGTTTTTGCCATTTTTAAATAGGTCGGACGTATAAATTTAGTGACAATGGGTAAAAAGATGACATAGGTTATGATGCGCGCGATAGTATCTACAAATGGCGTGTTTTGTCCGTAAAATATATAAGAAGCTAAAAGACCATTGATAATCGCAACATTGGCGATCACTTGAACCGACAACAACGCAAAGATAAATTTAGCGCCTTTATAGACGGTAAGAAACAAAAACAAAGCGATATAAGGCAGGGTTAAGGTTAAAAAATAAAAACGTATATAAAAGGGCAATCCAAAATGAATGATTAATAAAGCATTCATAAGCGTGATACTGAGGGCACCTAGAATAATAATCATCGTATTTCGTTTCTGCGGTTCTTCTAGAGGAATCAGTATTAATAAAAAATAAACCGCAAAAGCTTGCGATATTATCAGTCTTAAAATGGTCGCATCTGTCAGCATTGATGTTCTCCCCTTTATAAAACAAGCAAATTATGGTAGGAAACAGAAGGTTTCCCATGTTGATAATAAGAAATATTCGCTCTTAATGCTTTTTTAACAAGTATCGGTTTGAATAGCTTAAAAGACATGTGGTGATATTAATCGTTCGCATATTTATTTTACCACTTTTAGTAAGATTCTTGTATGTTTTTCAAGGCATCATGCGTGATTTATCATTTTATACTGTGTTTTTGCTCTACTTTTTAACCGTGGATGTTTGCGATTTAAGGGTAGTGTGATGGTTTTATATTAAACCATTGCGAACAAAAAAACTTTAATATAATCAGATTTGATGGGCTTTGGATCATATTCTACTTTTATGTGTATTTTTGTAATCTAAAGGCATAGCGTTCATAAAAAAGGCATGCCCATTAAGTCTTAAGTTCTTAGCTTTGCAATAAAAATAGCGCTAAAATGTTTTAAAATTTATTATTATGGCCTTAAAAAGACTGCTATTGATTGTCTAATTTTGTGTTGCACATCTCACCCACAAATATATACTCATGAGGTTCGGCTTGTTTTATGCTAAATAAGTAATGGACAATAAAATAAGCATCATGCCCAGAAGCTGAATCACCGAAAGATGGTTGCTCAGAAACAAAATACCGTTCAATGAAGCAATACCGTTTCCATCCTTAATATAAGAACTTCATTAAAGAAAATAACCGATTTTCTATAATCAAAAACCCCTTTGATTTTGGTTAAATATACCTTTTTTGGGCCTTCTTAGAGAATAAAGAGCCCGCGTTTATCGCTAAATAAAAACATCTAGCATAAAACGCGGGACGTGGATAATCCTTGTGGCGCGGCGATGTAACGAACCCCGTTTCAAAGGAATTCTTATTTATATAACCACTATCTTATTAAAAAAATAAATTGAGTTTCTTGACGCTCTCGCGTCTTTTTTTATGTTTTTTACAACAAGGTACCACTATTTCACAATCAATATCCGCCACCATAACTCGGCTCTGAATCATCAAGTTCCTCTTCTTCAAGCGTGCCTATGAGGGGGACGTTGTCAAGTACACGGCGGCCATGGGGTGAAATTTCATCAATTTCATCGGTTAAATCTTGACCGGCTTGGATTGTTCCTTGATGGATTCCGTCTGTCCAATGATCAGAGTTTGTGACATCATAAACATAGCCATCGACCGCAATATAGGCATCATTGCCATCGAGACCATCATACGTTGCAAGTTCATCTAAGGTAAACACACGCAACGTTTCATCACCGTTTTCTGTATCATCGGCGTCGTCACCATTGTAAGTATCATCATCACCATTGTAAGTATCATCATCACCGTTGTAAGCATCATCATCACCATTGTAAGTATCATCATCACCGTTGTAAGTATCATCATCACCATTGTAAGTATCATCGTCACC
>PWMS01000030.1 GCA_003558105.1 Mollicutes bacterium
AAATTATCCTCAAGATTTTTAAGATCTCCGAGAATAAAATTATTTATTTCAGGGTTATTTACCTCGTGTTTGTATAAAAATTTAAGCCAGTTAATGACCCTTAGCGAAACCGGATATGGTTCTTTACCATCCTTTAAAGAATTTCCGTCCTTGATATAGCTTTGGATAAGCTGAAGACCTTCTACTTTGTTTATCTCTTTTTGATTGATAAAATCAAAATAATTTAGATTATAAGTCCAAAGCTTACCATGATCTCGATAGTTCCATATAACCTCACTACTAAATGAGTGTTCAATATTTATAAAATTAAATGTGGATGGAGCGTTGAAAGATCTATATCTGTAAACAGGTTTCTTTAAGTCAATAGTTCTAAGAAAAAGCTCTTTATCATTATATTTATAGTACTTACTATAATTAGTTTTTTTTCTTTTAATGATATAGTAAAAACGGCCATAAACTTGTGGCCATTTCAGATATTTTATGGTGTGATAGTATCTGATAATTTTCTTAAACAATGAAAAATATTGATTATAAATCAAGGAATATTATATGGTATTATAAATTCAGGCTAAATTTTCAATTATATGCTGAATGATTCGCTCTGAAGTTTTTCCATCCCATTTATCCGGGATGCCTCCCTTCTTCCATTCACCTGCAAAGAGTTTATCCATCGCCGGTTTGATCGCTTTTGGGTCAGTCCCTAAAAGCTCATTTGTGCCAATAGATATTGTTTCTGGTCTTTCCGTATTATCTCGCAATGTCATACAAGGAATTCCCATTACGGTTGCCTCTTCAGTTATTCCCCCGGAGTCCGTTACAACTGCTTTTGAATTCTCAACTAAATAGTTAAACTCCAAATAACCCAATGGATCAATCATATGGAGTTTTTCATTTTTAATACCAAGGTTTTTTAAAATTTTTGCCGTTCTTGGATGAACTGGAAACACAAGCGGTAAATCTTTAGTATTTACTATTAACTCATTCATTAATGATTTAAGTGTTTCTTCCTCATCTACGTTAGCTGGTCTGTGAAGAGTCATAACTATATAACTGTCCTTTTTCAGGTCCAATTCCCCCCATACATCAGGTTTCCTGAATCTGGGGCGCTGTTTTAAAAGTGTGTCAATCATCGTATTTCCAACATAAAAAATACGGTCATCCTCCACTCCGCTTTTCCGAAGGTTATTATTTGCTGTCTCTGATGTAGTAAAGAAATAATTTGTAATACTATCAGTTGCGAGACGGTTAATCTCCTCAGGCATTGACCAATCTCCTGAACGGATTCCACCTTCAACGTGTGCAACCGGAATATGCATTTTTTGGGCGGTAATAGAACAAGCCATCGTCGAGGTTACATCTCCAACTACCAGGCAAAGGTTTGATGGTTTCTCCATCAACAGCTTTTCATATCCGATCATAATTGTAGCTGTCTGTTCAGCTTGCGTTCCGCCACCCGCTCCAAGATTAACATCCGGCTCAGGAATTCCAAGCTGTTCAAAGAATGAGCCACTCATGTTTCTATCATAGTGCTGTCCAGTATGCACCAATCGGAAATTAATGTCCGATCCATTTCCCTGCTCTTTCTTGATAGCGTCAATAATAGGAGCAATTTTCATAAAGTTAGGTCTTGCTCCAGCAATTAAATCAATAAACATATTTATTTTGTTTTATGTGGTGTTTGTAAAAAGACTATTTATGGGTCTTGAAAATTTCTTAAGAACAACTAAGAAATAAATTTTCAAGGGAAAAATTACTATATGACTACAACTGAATTAGATTTCATGCTTTCGATAGCTGCAAAAGTGGCTTTTGTAGTATTCACAATTTCATCAAATGGTATCAGCGGATCTCCACCTTCTTTCCAGTGTTTTGTTAAAAGCTCAAATTGTTTACGGTGTCCCTTATCCTGCTTAGTTTTTAGCAGTTTACTTCCGAACCCTTTACCATAGCCGTAACCGTCCAGCCTTCGAAAGTTATCAAGGATAAGGTTGTTGCCCTGGTAGTACACTTCCACCCGTTCTTTGGAGTAGGATTTGTTACCGTTGGCAAAATAGTTGATCACACCCAAAGAACCGTTTGCGTATTTAAGGTGTATAGAAGCATTGTCGGTGTATTCTTTTGGATCTGTTCCCATAGCCTGCATGCTAACTTCACTCACTTTGGATCCGGTAAGGTACGTAATCAGATCTATATAGTGACAAGCCTCGCCAATAATGCGTCCACCACCAATTTCTAAATTGTGCACCCATACATCTGGAGGAATATACCCTGCGTTCATAGTGGCAATGACGTTCATAGAACCCGGCTGCTCTCCCAAAAATGATCTCATTTTCTCAGTATGGGGCGAAAAGCGTCGGTTAAACCCTACCGTTACCGTGTTACCTGATTCTTCTACTGCGGAAATAATCTCATCCAACTCTTCTTGGTTCAGGGCCAGTGGTTTCTCCACAAAAACCTGTTTACCGGCTTTCAGAGACTGAATCGTCATTCCGGCGTGTAAATTATGCTGAGTGGTAATAACCACTCCATCAACCTCTTCATCACTTAGCACCGCATCCAGATCCGTACTGCTGTTAGGAACACCATACTTTTTAGCAAGAGTAGTCGATGACAAGCCACCCGAGCTAATAACATACTTCATCTCCGCCCCAGCTTTCTTTAATGACGGTAGTATCGTTGACTGTGTAAAATTGCCAGCCCCAATAATTGCCATCGTACCGGGTCCACCAATATATACTGCTTCGTGAAGCGAAATAGTTTTATTTAGGTCTTCATTTTTGACACCCTTTGAAGTTTCACTTATTGGATATTCCAATATGGACGCTATACTATTTCCAGCCTCCATATCCCCATAAATCTCACGATAATCCTCCAGCTTCACCCTTTCCGTAATGAGAGACTGTACATTCAAGCTGCCATTTCGGATAGATTCCAGCACGGCCTCAAAGTTTCGCTTTTCCGTCCATCGTACATAGGGTAGCGGATAGTCAATTCCCTTTTGTTCATAATCCTCATCATACCTTCCAGGGCCATAAGAACAGCTAACCTGGAAACTCAGCTCTTTCTCATAGAAATCTGCCCTGTCAATATCTAATCCAATTACACCAACAAGAACGATTCTGCCACGTTTACGACTCATGTTAGCCGCTTGTTTGATAACAGCATTAGATTTTGTGGAAGCTGTAATAATTACTGCATCAGCTCCAACTTCGCCGGTAAATTCCTCAATAAAATGAACTGGATCTTGTTTACCTGAATTTACTACAGTTACACCATATTGTTCTGCAAGTTTTAATTTATTTTCATCCAAATCAAAACCGATAACATTACAACCATTTGCCTTTAATAGCTGAATCGTTATAAGGCCAATAAGACCTAATCCAATAACAGCAACTGTTTCACCAAATGTTGGGTGTACCAATCTTATTCCTTGTAATGCTATGGCCCCTACAACAGTAAATGACGCCTCCTCAAAACTTACACCATCCGGTATTTTAGCAACCAAATTTTTTGGTACGGCAACATATTCAGCATGTTTACCATTTGATATCACGCGATCTCCCGGTTTTAAATCGTAAACGCCTTTACCAACTTCGACAACTTCACCTGCAGAGCTATACCCAAGAGCTTTTGGTGTGCCTAATTTACGCATAACAGCCTCATAGGTTGTTTGCAAACCATCTGTTTTCATTTTAGTTATAACTTCTTTTACCTTATCAGGTTGCTGTCGTGCCTTATCAATCATATTTGCTTGTCCAAAACTAACAAGCATCTTTTCTGTGCCCAATGAGACTAAGCTGCGATGGTTTTTAATTAGGACTTTGCCGGAACCTACACGAGGAATAGGAACTTCTTCCAAGATTGTGTTGCCGGATTGGAGATCTTGAATGATTTGCTTCATTTTAAAATATTTAATTTATTTATAATTGATAAATACTTCTTAAATCAATTTTATTGAAAGACAATTCGTAGTTGTTATACTCCTGAATAAATTCTTTACTATCAAGATACTGAACAAGTCCAACCATATCACTTTGGTCCCAACAAATCCCAACATCAAGTTCATTAACTTTTTCACCGAGAAAAGTATTATCACTTACAATCATAGGCTTTTTAAAATACAAACTCTCATAAAGTTTATTTGGCAGCGCCAATCTCACATTTAAATCTCTGTTATCATACATCACAAAAGAAATTGAAATTTGATTGTAAATATTTCTCAAATCATCTGGGTACTTAAATTCACCATTATAATTTATTTTTTCACAAACAAAATATTTTGACATTTCAGATTTTAATGGTCCAGTACCCCAAATTTGAATATTAAATTTAGGTTGTAACTCTCTATAGGATTCCAATAAATGAATAATATTTTCATATCTAAATAAACCAATAATACCAAGTGTGAAGTTAGAATCTTGTATAGTTTTATAATCCCCTTGATTATTTGCAGGAAACACAGATCGGGACATCTTATTTTCAACTATTTTAATATTGTTTTTATGGACTCCAAAAGAAGCTTGAACATATTCCTTGAATTTAGGTGATGTTACAATGATTTGATCGACCTTTTTTAATATTTTACTCTGTATTATTTTGTATATTTTATTTATTATTCTGTTGTTTATAACTCTGACATCACCTATTTCAAATAACCATAATTTTTTAGGTAAAAATAATGATATTACTAACATATCTTGTGATAATACATAGAGATCAATACGTTTATTTGTAAATCGTATTAATGTGAAATATGCTTTTACAATATTAAATATTCTTTTATGATATTGTTTTGCCTCAACAACACCCAATGAGATATATCTGATGCTTTCAGGTAGTTCATTTTTAGACAAATACTCCCTTTCAAATGAAGCAACAGTAACATCGTAGCCGTCTTTTAAATATTTATTAATTCGTTTTATAAATCTTGGCTGTGACGTTACTGGCATCACAAATATTATAGATTTATCCTTCATACTAAGTTAATTTATATTTCTATGATTTACACTAAACAATAAACCTAAACCACCCCAAAACAATATCACTGAATACACAGCACCACTAAACATTGATTCAATAAATCCTAACCAATATAAAATTACAATCCATATCAAATCATCTCGATATTTAATTATATTTAGTGACTTTTTTATAGATATTATTATCAAAGTAATATATGGTATAAAACCTAAAATCCCAGTTGCCATCAACACTTCTATCAATACATTATGTGGATAAGGTGGCATTACTGAATAAATACTATCTCCCAAAATTGGAGCACTTAATATTTGTTCAACATTTAATTCCCATCTCACCAATCTAATAGTTGATGACGCTCCTGCTTCAATATCAGTTTGCAATGCAAATAATCTAGCAAAAACTCCACTACCTAAATTTTCAGCTAAAAGTATTAGAAAGGGTATAATGAATACTGATATAATTGAAGTATAAATTAACTCTTTTTTATTTCTTCTAATCAGAAGAACAAACAAGAAAGGAATTATTAATGCCAGCACCGAGCCACGAGAAGCTCCTAAAAAAAATGGAATTAACCCAACAACAATAGATGTATATAGAAGTAATTTATTTTTAACATTGGGAGTGAATAATAATTTAGAAGTAGCAATCCCGATCAATAAGGCACCAGAATATGATAAAGAAAGTGGACTTAATAGCGCAAAATCGTAATTACCAATAGCAGCTGAAATTCTAGTGTAGCCAGCTAATAATATTTCTCCATACAAAAGAAATGAAAGAATTGATAATATAACACCAGATGATATTATTGATATAAATATAATATCATAATGCTTTCTTTTTTTTTCCTGAGAAAAAAATAAAAAAGGAAATATCGAGTAAACAATTAAGTATAGAAGTATTTCGATTGGTGGTCTAAATAGAAAAGAGTCATAACCACTTAAAATTTCAATTAAAACATTTATAGTATAAATAATAATGAATGTAAAATATAAATAATAAACATCTATATAATTGCATGGTCTAAACCGATTAATTAGAACATATAACAGCATACATACTAAAGCTATGATTCTTAGCGGCACAGTAAATAATCTAGTTTGGTCTGAATAGCCTGAATATAAGACTAGAGTCAGCACTGAGTAGAAGCCTATAAACGTTATAAAGGCTATTATGAAGTATAATACTTTATTAATATTAAAATTCAATATATCATGTTTATTTTAATATTTCTTTTAATAGAAATATAGAGAAATATATTCCACACTATCATGCCCACTGATGAAGCAATAGCCGCTCCTTCAATACCGTATTTTGGAATTAATATAAAATCCAAAATAATATTTGTGAGTGTTCCTATCATAATCCCGTAAGCAGCTATTTTTTCAAATCCTGTCATTTTAAGAACCAAAGATGAGGATCCTAATAGCGTATTAACCAATCTGCCAAGGACAATGATATTCAGAGCTTGAAATCCAATTACGTATTGACTGCCAAAAACTATATTCAAAACAAATTCACCAAAAAATATACATGTTAGAGCAATTGGTAGTCCTAATAGAAATATTGACCAATTACTCTTTACTAATAATGATTTGAGTTCATTCAATTTATTATCAATAAATAAATTTGAAATTTTGGGAGTTATAACGCTATTTATTGCAGATAAACCAAATATCACCAACAAACCGGTTTGATAAACAACCTTATATATTCCAACTTCTTCATTTGTTCTGAATATACCCAATACAAGAATATCGATTTGTCCCCCCAAGACTTGTACACTTCCTAAAACTAACAATG
>PWMS01000048.1 GCA_003558105.1 Mollicutes bacterium
GATGTTACAGAGTATACCAATCTAGAGGGCTTTGAGTTCTCGAAATTACCCTCACCTTCAATTACGCCCGAAAAAATGCGTGATCTTAAACTTAAGATTGATGAGTACTTAGATCATGATGATTACGCTGGGGTGATTGTGGTTCATGGTACCGATACACTCGAGGAGACGGCCTTTTATTTGGATGTTGTTTCTAAACATAAAAAACCGGTCGTTTTAACAGGATCGATGAAAAATGCTTCGGAACTAGGTTATGATGGTTTAACCAACTTGGTTTCAAGTATTATGGTTGTTTTAGATCATCGTTCTTGGTCTAAAGGGGTCTTGGTCGTGATGAATTATCAGATTCATGCGGCGTTTGAGGTAACAAAGACACATACGTTGAACTTAGATACCTTTAAAAGTATTGATTTTGGACCATTGGGTATCATCGATGATGATGATGTTATCTATTATCGCACCCGTACCCAAAGAAAAGCCTATCAATTAAAAAGTGGTTTTAATGACCATGTTGGTTTGATTAAGGTTTATGCGGGGATGGGCAGCGATATCTTCGATTTCTATATTGATAAAGGCTATAAAGGCTTGGTCCTTGAGGCTTTAGGCCGCGGTAATGTGCCGGCGTTGATGATGGATGGTGTTCGTAAGGCCAAAGAGGCTGGCCTTGAGATCATCATTGTCTCTCGTGCGCTTGGTGGCAGAGTTTTAGATACATATGGCTATATTGGTGGCGGTAAGGACTTGGTCAAGACGGGTTGTTTACTCGGCGGTAACCTTAGTGGCCCCAAAGCACGGATTTTACTGATGTTGGCGCTGGAGAATGGTTTGAAACACCATGAAATCAAAGCTTTAATCAAATAAAAAAGACTGCGCGCAGTCTTTTTTTATAGAATCGTATTCATTTCAACCTCATCGATGCGATCTAGGAGGTTGTCTTCAAGCCAAGGTCCAAAGGCTAATTTGGCGCTTTTATCCGCTTTATGAATGGTACTTAAGTTTTGATAGGCGATGGTGCCAAGTGGCAACATCATTTGGGTTAATGGGGTTTTTATCATCGCTTGTTCATAAGCCCACCTGGTTTCATCGTCGATGTCAAAGACTTCTGAGACTAAAGATTGGTAATATTCACTGGCAGACTTCTTTTGATTAGGTAGGTCAAATTCGAATAAAGCATGGATACTATGGTAGGCATTTTCTAACATCAATATTTTGGTAAGCCACCGTCTTTCTTTTCGTGTACAAACTCTTTTGATAATCGCCATTTCGATGAGGCGTGATAGACCCCATATTTTTTGGCATCGGAGAAATGTGGTTTGCGATGATTGAAGTCGGTATAGCATCAAGATACTTTTTGATAGTTCGTGTATGAAATTTTTAAGTTGGATTAGGGAATGTATTTTTGGGGTTAGCAATTGAATTTCTTTGGGGTTGGGTTGAATCGTTTTGAAGGTTGCGCCGGTTGCATCGGTGATAAAGGTTAAAGGTTGTGTATCTAAAGAAAGATCGAGTTTCTTCTGGATTTTTCTTAGAAAGGCTTTGGGGTCTTTTTCTTTAATCGTTGGGCCTATTGTGGGTAATATCTCATAAAAATTATCGGCGGTGAGATGATACCGGTTCATTAAGGTTTGTCTGGGTTTTTGGTGTTTTTTTAAAAAGACTGCCAGCATGGTTTTTAGATGAATTTCCTTTACGTCGTCAAAATCCATCATCATCGCTTTATAATCATCGAATCCTTCGTCTTTGGCGAGTTGATCGCGCCGTTTTAAAAGTTCGGTATGTTTCATGATTTGTTTGTCTTTTGGCAATGACCCTGTCTTTAAGGTAGCTTTTAAGCTTTCGATGCGGGGTTCGGTTTGAACCCTTAGTTGCATTAAGAAAGGATCTTTTTTGGTACTGGTTTTAAGTAAACGATGTAAGGCTTCTTGGCGCGTTGGATAGTCGTTTGTACCGTGTAGAAGATCGTGGAGATAAGCTGTTTGAGCTTGATAGTAGCTTTTTTTAAACGATTCAAAGTTCATGATGACCACCTTTACTTGTTCGCAATAATTTTTAAGGCATCCTTAACTAAGGATGCGGTATCTTTTGAGGCATCGAGTTTTTTGACGACGCGTTCAATTTCTCTTGCTTTATAGCCAAGCGCACGCAAGGCGTCTTCAACCTCTTCAAGTTGGCGCTTGCTTTTAACATTGATTTTATCAATCTGTAGTTTGCCTTTTAAATCGAGGACGATTTGTTGGGAGGCTTTGGGGCCGATGCCAGGGAATTTGTTTAAGTATTGGCTATCGGAGGTTTCAATGGCGCGCATAATCTCTTCGGGTTTGGCCGCCGCTAAGACCGCAAGGGCGCTTTTGGGGCCAATGCCTTTGACGCTTAAAAGACTTTCAAAAAGGCGTTTTTCTTTCAGACTCTTAAAACCGAAAAGCGTATGGGCATCTTCACGGACATGATGATGGGTGAATAATTTGATAAAATCATCCATCGTAAAATCAAAGGGATTTGGCGTGATGATGTGGTAACCCACCCCTTGAACCTCAAGGGTGATTTTATCGGGTTCAATTTCGGTGATATAGCCTTTAAGATAACTATACATAAGCAAACTCCTTTATGGTTTGTATAAGAACATTTACAGTAAATTAATGATAAGTGCCGTTGCTAAGCCGAAATAGACAAATAAAGCGGTAACGTCGTTAATGGTTGTGACAAACGGACCGCTCGCCACGGCGGGATCGATCTTTAATGCATTTAAAATGATGGGAATAACGGAACCTAAAAAGGCTGAAAATACTAACGCAGCAAAGACGCTTAACCCTACCACGCTTGCGACGGTAATAGCTTCAATTGTCTCACCGACGATGCCAACCGGCATCAAGGATAAGAATCCCCATGCGGTCATAAAGGCTAAAGACCCGAGTAAAAGGCCGTTGATAAGGCCAATGGCGATTTCTTGAAGTAGGTGCTGCGTAATATTAACGCGCGTTCTTAAGGTTTCTTTTGAGATTCTTAAAATCGTGACCGCTAAAGACTGGGTCCCAATATTACCGGCCATATCCATAATTAAAGGTTGAAATAACACCAAGGCGGTAACCATGGCAATCGTCGCTTCATAAGAAGCTAGCACGGTGGCGATGATGATATTCATCAGCAACAACAACGTTAGCCAAGGCAAACGTTTTTTCACGATGGCTTTGGGCGTATCATGGATATCGGAATCACTAAATAACCCTGCGAGTTTTTGATAGTCATCGGAAGCTTCTTCCTCAATGATGTCCATCGCATCGTTCATGGTCAAAATACCTTCAATCGTGCCATCATCATCTAAGACTGGCATCGCGATGGTATCGTATTTTTGAATATCTTTAACGACTTCTTGAATACCATCATTAACATTGACCGCATAATAGTTGGTCTTCATAATCTCTGCGATGGTTTTGGGATGTTTGGCCACGATTAAATCTTTTAAATCGACGATACCTAAGAGGTTTTCTTCATCATCGAGGACAAACAAGGTATCGATGACTTCGACTTGATCGGCGCGCGCGACCAAAACTTTCATCGCTTCTTTAATATCCATCGAAGGGTTTAGACGAATATAGTTGGTATTCATCTCACTACCGGCGGTTAAATGCTTGTAGCGGGATAACTCTCTTAAAGCGGCTTTCTTGTCGTCATCCAAAAGGGCCATAAAAGCGATCGAATCTTCGTGTTTTAAGTGTTGTAAAATATCGACCGCATCATCGTTTTCCATTAAACTCAGAATGTCAGCGGCTAAGGTTTTATCGACTTCCATGATGAATTCTGCGGCGTTTTCTTCGCTGATATGACTTAACGCTTTTGAAAGCATCGCGGGTTTTAAATAGACATATAGACGTTTTCGGTCGTCTTCATCCATCATCTGCATCGCTTCGCTGATATCATAGGCATGATAGCGGTGCAATTTGGCGGTTAGAATCTTATCACGGGTTTCATGTTTTATCAAAGAAACAATTTCTTTGGGTTTATTGCGTTTTAAAATGGGTAGTGGTCTCATGTTAAGCCCCCCAAACCCTAAGAATGATGATCGCGGCAATGGTAAAATAGATCACCAAGCCTAAAATATCATTCAAGGTTGTAATAAAAGGTCCACTGGCTACCGCTGGGTCAATCTTGATTTTATTGAGTGTCAGTGGAATCACGGCTCCAAACACACTCGCCATACTCAATGCAATGGCGGCACTCAAACCAACCGTTACGCCAATCAGCCAAACGGCGTGTTGTAGTTCGATAAAACCAACATGACTTAAAATGCTTAGAAAGATACTGGTGGTCAAAAAGGATAAAACCCCAATGCTTAGGCCGTTGGCCACACCGACTTTAAATTCTTTTAAGACATGGTTTTTCGCACTTTGATAATCTTGATAGTAGTTTTTGCTAAGGCCACGCACCGTAACCGCCAAGGACTGGGTACCGGTGTTGCCCGCCATCCCTAAAATCAAGGGTTGAAAGAAAACAAGCGCTGTGATTTGATCGATGGTATCTTCAAAACCACCGATAATAGCCGATACCACAAGGCCTAAAACCAATAACAATACCAGCCAAGGTAAGCGATGAAACGCGGATTTTATGATGGAACGGTTAATCATCTCTTCTGAAGAAATGGTCGCAAAACGGGCGTAGTCTTCATCGGTCTCTTGATCTAAGATATCAGCCGCATCATCCATGGTGATGACGCCTTTGAGTTGGTTTTTATCGTTGACAACTGGTAAAAGGTAAATCCCATAGTTTTGAATAATACGGGCGACTTCTTCGGTATGATCGTCTTCTTTAACGGTGATTACATCGCTAATCATAAGGTCTTCAATCTTTTTAGGGGCACGCGCTTGAATCATCTTTTTTAATTCAATGATGCCTTCTAAAAAGTCGTTATCATCTAAAACAAACAGACGTTGAATCCCTTCGGTCGTGTGCGCATTACCGATTAAGGTCTTCATCGCTTCTTTAATATCCATGCCTTTTCTAAGCACGATATAATCGGTGGTCATGATAGAGCCTGCGGTTTCTTCTTGGTAGTGAATCAAACTACGAAGATCAAGAACCATCTTTGGTGACATTTGTTTAAAAATTTGGTTTTTGGTTTCAATCGCAAAACACTTCATGATGTCGGTCGCATCATCGATGTCCATCGCCGATAAAATTCTCGCGATTTTAGCCGCGTCGATAGCTTTTAACAATGTCGCGATATCTTCGGGGTCAGGATAAGAAAGCATTGGTGCGAGGATATGATGGTTTAAAATTTTTAAAACGCGTAACTGTACCTCGCGATCAACATACATAAAACTCTCGGCGATATCGGACGGATGGAATTCGCCAAGTTTTTTTTGCAAGGTTTTGGGAGAAGCTTGTTCTAAAATGTCAATGATTTTGTCATGATTGCTATTCATCGTCTCACGTCCTTTATCTTCAGGATATGGTTTTTATACGAACTTTAATCGATAAACTCAAATGATACATCAAAGATACGCACGGTTTCACCGTGTTTAACCCCTTTATCCCGAAGCGCTTGATCGACCCCGATGCCCCTTAATTGCCTAGCAAAACGGCGTACCGATTGTTCTTTATCAAAATCGGTCATCTCAAAGATGCGTCTTAAGCCTTCGCCTTCAATGTCATAAATGCCATCATCGCCTTTTTTAATGGTAAACGGGGCTTTTTCGGCGGTGAATTCATAAACGACGGGTTCATCAAAGTCTTCACTTTGATATAAACTTTCCTTTTTAATCGCATCAAGTAAATCAGCGGTTTTATGGATTAAAGTATCAAGGTTATCGTTTGTATAAGCACTGATGGGAATGATCTCAGCCGACCCGCTATAAGCTTCTTGAAAAGCTTCAAGGTTTGCTTTCGCGTTGGGCATATCCATCTTGTTAGCCACAATAATTTGGGGACGGTCATCGAGTTTGTGTTTGTATTGTTTTAATTCGTTTTGAATTGTCACGTAGTCCTGATAAGGATCACGGCCTTCAAAAGCACTCATATCGATGACATGAAGTAAGAGTCTGGTTCTTTCGATATGTCGTAAGAAATCTTGTCCTAAGCCTTCGCCTTGAGCGGCGCCTTCAATTAATCCGGGCATATCGGCAACCACAAAACTGCGTTGGTCGTTGGTGCTAACCATGCCAAGATTGGGGGTAATCGTTGTAAAATGATAGGCCGCAATTTTGGGCTTAGCGGCGGAAATGGCGCTGATGATCGTGCTTTTACCTACCGAGGGCATCCCGATTAAGCCGATATCGGCGATTAATTTTAATTCTAGACGAATATCGAGTTCCAAAGCGGGTTCGCCTTTTTCCGCGATATCGGGCGCGGTGTTTTTACTCGAGGTAAATTTGACGTTGCCCCGACCACCACGGCCACCTTTTAAAACCGTAACACGTTGTTTGTGTTCGGTGATATCGGCCAAGACTTTGCCGTTTTTCTCATTGAAAATACTGGTCCCAACCGGAACTTTTAAAACCAAATCAGCCCCGTTTTTACCATGAATTTTTTTATTTTTCCCCGCTTCGCCATCCTCGGCGGCGCGGTTTGTGTTATAGCGGAATTCTAAAAGGGTCGATAGGCCTTCATCGCCTTCAAAGATGACATTGCCACCTTCGCCGCCATCGCCACCAGAAGGCCCACCTTTGGGCACGTATTTTTCACGACGAAAAGCGCTCATGCCATCACC
>PWMS01000027.1 GCA_003558105.1 Mollicutes bacterium
AAGACGAGAATAAGCACACCAGCAAGAACCATTAGTATACTAATTACTTGTGCAATCCGCAATCCTGTATCACCAATAAAGAGGGCGTCAGTCCGCATCGACTCAATAAAGAAGCGCGCAATCGAATACCATATTAAATATACAGCAATGAGGTCACCCGAACGAATAAATTTCGTTCTTCTAAGAATTAGAATCACACCAAGCCCTAAGAAATTCCAAAGCGATTCATACAAAAAAGTCGGATGTACATAATTACCACCAATAAACATATTATTGGCGATAAATTCTGGAATCTTTAGCGTATCGGTTAAAAAACTGAATTGTTGGTCGTGGCTTAAAACAGCATTGCCGTTTGTCATACCGCCAACAACACCACCGTGAGCTTCTCTATTGAAGAAATTTCCCCATCGACCAAAGGCTTGTCCGATTAAAAACCCGGGTGCGATTAAATCGTATGCCTTGAAAATATCAATTTTCTTATACTTTGTATAGAAGTAAGACGCAATCACAGCCGCAATAAAACCACCATGAATCGCTAAACCACCAGAGCGTATATTAAAAAACTGACTCCAACTACCATCGAATATCACATAATAAACACGTGTTCCTAAAATGGCAATGGGTAAAATAATAATCAATCCATCGATAATATCATCGGTGGTAATCCCAAGTTTCTTACCTTCTCTTAGACCTAAAATAAGGGCACCTAAAATACCCAACAAAATCATAAACGCGTAACGATAAATCACAAGCGGTCCAATTTCAATTAAAATCCGAGCATATCCCTCAAAACCCGTTTCATGGGCTGGGGCTAATAAACTTAACATCTACATACCTTCTTATCTTATTTTTTTTTGTTTTTTCTTTTTAAATCGATTTCTCTACTGATTGAACTCGCGAAATCTTCAGCCATATTAACACCCATAAATTTCAAACGGGCATTCATCGCCGCAACTTCTAGGAGTGATGGTACACTTCTTGCGGCTGTGATCGGCATTTTGATCATTGTAATCGGGGTTTCAAACAACGTTTCTTTATGTTCATCAAGACCTAAACGGTCATAGTCAGCTTCTTCATCCCAATGTACCAACTCAACAATCAACATAACGGTCTTATCTTCTTTGATTGCACTGGCCCCAAAGAGCTTCACCACATTGACAATCCCAATACCACGGATTTCAAGATGTTCTTTTAATAACTTGGGTGCCTCCCCAATCACGGTGCCTTTCTCTTTTTGATATATATCGACGCGGTCATCGGCTACCAGTTGATGGCCTCTTCTAACCAACTCTAAGGCAACCTCGCTTTTCCCGATTCCGCTTTCGCCACGGATTAAAACACCAACACCGTTGATATCTACCAATGTACCATGAATGGAAGTTCTTGGCGCTAATTTCGCAAATAAATATTGATATAGCCTTGAAAACAGTTCACTGGTCCTTAATTGACTCTTTAAAACAGGAATCCCATAATCCTTGCCCTTGCGAACGAAAACTTCAGGAATATCGACGTGTTTTGAAAAGATAAACGCCGGAGGGCGTTTATCAAAAAGCATCTCGGTACGTATCTCCTTATCATCATCGTTGAGCCAACCATAAAAGGTAATCTCTTTGCTGCCAAAAATTTGAATTCTATCGTGTTCAAAGAAATCAAACAACCCAGCTAATTCAATTCCTGGTTTGGTTAACTGTGAGTTTTTTACGTCACGATCTAAGCCTTTTTCTCCGCTGATGACGTTCAATTCAAAATCTTTAACAATCGTTTTTACATTAACGGCCATATTACCACCTCATATATTTAGACATCGTATGTCGGATTAGATGGCTGAAAACATATCTAATCAGGATAAAGGATGTGATGAATACCACAAACAAATTCTCGTTGGTGAACTTAAATAAACCGGCGAACAAATATTGTTCTAAGAAATAAAATAGCGTCAAATAACCAAAGAAGAAGATAAATCCAAACGTACGCAAGACAAATCTAAAATGGTTGGACACAATATAAGCGCGAAAGATAATCTCAACCAACGTATAAAGACCGACAAATAACATCAAATCGATTAATATGCCGGAAAACTCAAAAAAGTTATACAGTTCAGAAAGGCTATATATAATGACTAAATTGAGCATATAATACATCACAAAATTAATCAACCCATTGCGATGAAATATCGCCCCAAACTCAACCATTAAAACCCGAGATTTTTTTGTTTGTTGTTGTTTTAAATCTTCTTTTTGTTTTTGTAAATCACGCAATTGTTTCAATAGGTCTTCTAATTCCTTTTGTTTTTCTTCCTCTGATTTTTCATTGGCGTTTTTCGGGTTATCTTTTTGTTTCTTTTGTGTATGTTCATCGTTGTTTTGATCTTCTTTAGATGGGGCGTTGTTATTTTTATCTTCTGCCATACTAGCCTCCCTTTAAAATCGCTTTAAGATAGCGTCCTGTGTGCGATATTTTGCTTTTAGCGACGTTTTCCGGTGTGCCTTTGGTGATGACCTCACCGCCGGCATCGCCGCCTTCTAGGCCTAAATCTATAATGTAATCTGCAACTTTAATCACATCTAAATTGTGTTCAATAACCACCACACTAGCACCGTGGGACACAATGTTTTGTAAAACCGCCAAAAGACGTTTTACATCATCCGCATGTAATCCTGTTGTCGGTTCATCAAGGATATACAGCGTATCTGGGGTAATCCTTTTATGTAGTTCTTTAGCTAGTTTAACCCGTTGTGCCTCGCCGCCAGATAAGGTTGGGGCTGGTTGGCCTATTTTTAAGTAACCAAGGCCAACATCCATCAAGGTATCGAATTTGTTTTTTGCTTTTGGAATATTCTCAAAAAAGGTTGTCCCTTCTTCAATGGTCATCTCCAAGACTTCCGCAATATTCTTGCCTTTGTATTTGACCTGGAGGGTTTCTTTATTGTAGCGTTTTCCCCCACAAGCCTCACACGGAACATAAACATCGGGCAAGAAGTGCATTTCAATCTTTTTAACACCATCCCCATTACACGTTTCACAACGACCACCTTTAACGTTAAAGCTGAACCGGCCTTTTTGATAGCCTCGCAGTTTTGCTTCGTTGGTCATCGCAAAAATATCACGAATATTATCAAAGACGCCTGTATAGGTTCCGGGATTGCTTCGCGGCGTTCGACCGATAGGGGATTGATCGATATTGATGAGTTTAGCTATTAAATCCGCCCCCTCGATCTTAGAGAAGTTTCCTGCTTGTAGTTTTTTCGGATAAATTTCGTTATGTAGACCTTTATATAAACATTCGTTTACCAAGGAGCTTTTACCAGAACCACTCACCCCAGTGACAACGGTAAGTAATCCCTTAGGAAAAGCGACATCAATATGTTTTAAGTTGTTTTCATGGGCATCTTTAACGGTAATCCATTCACCATTGCTTTTCTGGCGTCGCTGCGGAATTTCAATCGTTTTTTCTTTAGCTAGGTACTGGCCTGTAATAGAATGTTTGGCTTTTAAAATTTCTTGATAGGTGCCCTGAAAAACCAATTTACCCCCATGAGCCCCAGCGCCAGGACCAATATCCACAATTTGATCGGCCAACATCATCGTCTCTTCATCGTGTTCAACGACAATTAAAGTGTTGCCTAAATCACGCATACTATGTAAGGTATCGATAAGTCTACGATTATCTCTTTGATGCAACCCGATTGATGGTTCATCCAAGACATAAAGAACACCGGTCAAACGGCTTCCGATTTGAGTAGCCAACCGAATGCGTTGGGATTCTCCACCCGATAAGGTAGCCGCACGACGAGATAACGTCAGATAATCTAACCCAACGTTTTTTAAAAATCGCAAACGTTCTTTAATCTCACGAAAAACCATTTCACTGATCTTTTTCTTGGTATCATCTAAAGCCAAAGTATCGATAAAACCAAGCAATGCACCCACGCTCATATCGGTCATTTCAATGATGTCAATCCCGCCAACCTTAACACTTAAAGCGGCTTCATTAAGCTTTTTCCCACCACAAACAGGACAAGTCTTTTCGGTCATTAATGATTCGATCCATTCACGCATAAACCGAGATGTCGTTTCAATGTAGCGTCTTTCTAGATTATGGATAATGCCTTCATAATAGTCTGTCTTTTCATGTTGGATATTGCTTGTTTTACCTTTAAATCTGAATTCTAAAGGTTCATCAGAACCATAAAAAATTAAATCAAGCTCTTTTTTTGTATAGTCTTTAAACGGTTTGCGTAAATCTATATCGTAGTATTTTGCTAAGACTTTAAGCTGTTTAAAATGAATGGTATTGGTATTTTGCCACCCTTTGATCGCCCCTTCGTAAATGGTTAAGTTATCGTTAGGTACCAACAAGCGGGTATCGACTTTTTTTGTATAACCCAGGCCACTACAATGATTACAGGCTCCAAAAGGAGAATTGAATGAAAACAGTCTTGGCTCTAGTTTGCCGATGGAAAATTCACAATGTGGACAAGCGAAGTGCTCACTAAAGGTATGTTCAACTTTGTTGACTAAAACCGTGACTTTACCATCGCCTAATTTTGTGGCTGTTTCTAAGGAATCATACAATCTAGAGGCAATTTTATCGCGCAATTTTAAACGGTCGATGACCACATCGATTGAATGATTTTTATTCTTATCTAGTGTAATATCGCTGTCCAAATCGACAATCTCTTTGTTTAGGCGGATGCGTACATACCCTTCTTTTCTTAATTGTTCTAAGGTATGTTTATGCGTGCCTTTTTTGCCTTGTATGACTGGCGCTAAAATTTCAATCCGCGCATGGTCTTCATAATCCATGATTTTATCTCGCATTTGTTCGACACTTTGGGAGGTGATTTCAACACCATGTGTTGGACATATAGGGGTGCCGATTCGGGCATAAAGCAAGCGAAGATAATCGTAGATTTCAGTAACAGTACCAACCGTACTACGAGGGTTTTTAGAGGTTGTTTTTTGATCGATTGAAATCGCTGGAGAAAGTCCCTCTATACTTTCAACATTCGGTTTCTCTAAATTACCTAAAAATTGTCTAGCATAAGCGCTTAAGCTTTCTACATAGCGTCTTTGACCTTCTTTATAAATTGTATCAAACGCCAAAGAGGTTTTTCCTGAGCCACTTAACCCTGTCATCACAATCATTTTATTCTTGGGCAGTGTAATATCAAGACTTTTTAAATTATTCTCTTTTGCGCCTTTTATAACTATATTATCCATCGTAACACGTCCTATCGTTTCAGCAACGCTTTGAGTTGATCTTCATCGATAACCTCAACACCGAGCTCCTGAGCTTTTTGTAGTTTGGAACCAGCGTTTTCACCAGCACACACCATATCGGTATTGCTGGAGACTGAAGTCGTTACTTGTCCGCCGTTTTCTTCAATCATCGTTTGAGCTTCTTTACGTGAAAGGGTTGGTAAAGTCCCTGTAAGCACAATTTTCTTTCCATATAATTGGCCCTTATTAAGCGATTTCCCAGTATATTCCATATTTATGTCTAACGCTTTTAATGCTTCGATTTTTTTAAGGTTTTTATCTTCTTTGAAATAAGCTACAACGCTTTGTGCAATCTTTTCACCTATTTCATCGATGGCCATCAAGTCAGCTTCATTGGCCTTTACTATATCAAAAAGTTGATGAAAATGCATGGCTGATACTTTGCTGACTTTTTGTCCAACAAACCTTATGCCTAAACCGAAAATCAGTTTTTCTAAACTGCGTTTCTTGGATTCTTCGATATGTTTTAAGAGTTTATCTATACTTTTTTGACCGAAACCCGCGCGCATCATTAAAGCTTCGCGGTGTTCTTTTAACCTATAAATATCGGGAATGTCTTTTAAATAGCCTTCGTTGTAAAAATGTTCAACTATCTTTCCGCCTAAACCCTCAATATTCATCGCTTCACGGGAAGCAAAATGGATCAAGCGTTCCATTGACTTGGCAGGACAAGCGTCGTTAGGACAGTAGGTATCAGCTTCACCTTCTGCGCGTTTGAGTGGGGTTTCACACTTAGGACAAGCCGTGACCATCTCAAAAGAGATTTCATCACCCTGACGTTTTTCTTTAATAACATGGACAACCTCAGGAATGATATCGCCGGCTTTTTTGATACTGACATAATCTTTGATTCGAATATCTTTGTTTTTGACGTAATCTTCGTTGTGTAATGTTGCCCGTGATACCGTTGAACCTTGAACTTCCACAGGTTCTAGTTGAGCCACCGGGGTGATTTGACCCGTCCGTCCCACTTGAAAGAAAATATCTTGAATTTGACTCATAACTTCTTCAGCTTTGAATTTATAGGCAATCGCCCATTTAGGACTTTTAGCGGTATAGCCAATTTGTTCGTATAGATGGCGTTCATTGACCTTAAGCACAACACCATCGATATCGTATCTTCGTTCATGACGGCTTGCTTCGATGGTTTCGACCGCTTTAATCACGTTATCAATATCATCCTTATGTTCGGTATACGCATTGATATGAAAGCCTAACGATTTAAGCTTATCGAGTGTTTCCATATGGGTCGTTTGAGCTTCGCTATCGGTTTCAACTTTGCTGTAGATAAACATATCTAAATCACGCGTCGCCGCAACTTTACTGTCCAGTTGTCGGATACTGCCTGCGGCGGCATTTCTCGGATTTTTAAAAGGGGCTTCACCGTTTTTCTCTTTTTTTTCATTCAAACTAAGAAATGAAGCTTTTGGCATGAATATCTCGCCTCTAACTTCTATATCAAGGGGTTTTGCTAATTTGAGTGGCACTTTCTTAATGGTCTTTACGTTATGGGTAATATCTTCTCCGGTCGTACCGTTGCCGCGGGTAGCCGCTTGGACTAAGATGCCACCTTCATAACGTAAGCTGGCGGCTAAACCGTCGATTTTTTCTTCGACAACATAGGTGATATTAGATGCAAGCTTCTTAATTCTTTGATCAAAACTTCTTAAATCATCCGCATTAAACGCATTAGACAAAGAAAGCATCGGAAGCGAGTGTTCAACCTTGTCAAAACTATCTAAAACTTCCCCGCCAATCCGTTGTGAAGGCGAGTCAGAGGTTTTATATTCTGGGTATGATGATTCGAGTTCAATCAACGTTTGTAATAACTGATCGTATTCAATATCGCTGATTTCCGGTTGATCCAACACATGGTATCGATAATTATGTTTTTCAATTTCTTCTTTCAATGCTTCAATGCGTTTTTTAACATCCAATAATCTCACCTCTTGACTTTTTCAATCGCGGGATGGTCTTTCATGAGTGTCTTTACACCATAATCCCGTGAAAAAGCGATTTTACATTGATTTTCGACAACGCTGACAACCACGCCTTCACCAAAAACTTTGTGCTTTACCTTATCGCCATTTTTGATATCATTATTTTGATTGGCCTGGTAAGTCTTTTGTCGTTGGGCAAAGCTATAGGTTGGTTTGGCGTCTCTTTTATATCGTTTTGCATTAACCCGAGATTCTCGTGCTAAGCCTTCAAAATGCATTAAGTTATCATCGATATCACGTAAAAACATGCTGTCGGGGTTGCTGGTCATCTCGCCATAGTGACGGCGTTGTTTTGCATTTGTAAAAAATAGTTTGTCCATCGCACGGGTAATACCGACATACATCAAGCGTCTTTCTTCTTCAATTTCGCGTGGTGAATCCATACTTCTATATAGTGGGAAAAGGCCCTGTTCAGCCGCTACGATGAAGATGGCCTTGAATTCTAAGCCTTTGGCTGAATGCAATGTCATCAAGGTTACTGCGTTTGGGTCGGTTTCTTCATCTTCCTGACTTTTTAAAGCGATATCTTCTAAAATATAGGTTAAAAGTGTCTCGGGGTTGTGTTCTCGGTGCGACTGTTCGTTTTCCTTAAACATATTTTTTAACTCCAAGATATTTTCAAAACGAACATCGCCCATATCGTCATCTTCTAAAGCTTTTTTATAACCGCTCTCAATAAGTAAATCGTCGATTAATGTGTTGAAATCAACTTGATTTAAGGCAGATTTTAGTGACTTAATCATGGTTTTAAATTTCTTTAATTTACTGATTTGACCTTTTGTAAGGGGATGACGATCATCATCGATAGCATCGTATAAAGATAAGTCATAACTCGCCGCAAAATCTCTTAGGACATCAATCGTTTTGGCCCCAATACCCCGTCTTGGTTCATTGACAACCCGGGTAAAGCTATAGCTGTCGTGCGGATTGATCAACAACCGCAAGTAAGCCACTATATCTTTGATTTCCTTGCGCTTAAAAAAGCTTAAGTTCCCTACGATTTTATACGGTAACCGTCTTTGCATAAACACATCTTCAAACAATCTTGAAAGGTTGTTGGTGCGGTATAATATCGCCATATCTTGATACCGATAGCCTTTGCGTACTAATTTCTGAATGGATTCAGCGACATACTCTACTTCATCGCGGTGATCAAAGCCTTTAAACAGGGTAATGGCTTCGCCTTCACCTCGGGTTGAATATAAATGCTTCTCGATGCGGTTTTTATTGCCTTTGATGACTTGATTAGCCGCTTTTAAAATCGTGTTGGTAGAGCGATAATTTTCTTCTAATAAAATAATTTTAGGATCAGAAAAATCGTGTTTGAATTTTCGGATGTTCTCGATATTAGCGCCTCTAAAAGCATAGATGCTCTGATCTTCATCGCCGACAATAAAAACATTATGATGGTCATTTGATAATAGTTTTACCAGTTGATACTGAAGATTGTTGGTGTCTTGAAACTCATCGACTAAAATATACTGAAATAGTTTCTGATAATGATTTTGAACCGCCTTTTGTTCTTTTAACAATTTGATCGTCAAAATCAACAGGTCTTCAAAATCCAATAAATTATTATCTTTTAAACGCTTTTGATAGCGGGGAAAGACATCGTTTAGATAGGTTTTGATCGGACTGTCTTCATAATGGTCTAATTGTGTAGGATCTGCTTTTAGCTTCAGAATATGGGGTTTTAGTTTCTGGGGTGTAATCAATTTTTGATCAAGACCAACGTCTCTTTGGATGCTTTTAATCATTTGTGTAACATCATCATCGTCAATAATCAAAAAATGTTTATCGTAACCTAAGTATTCAATGTGTTCTCGCAATATTCTTGCGCACATAGCGTGGAAGGTAGACACCCACATACCGTACGTCTGAGGGTAAGACAGCTCAAGTTGCGCCGCGATTCGCGATTTCATTTCATTGGCGGCTTTGTTGGTAAAGGTGATCGCTAAAATTTGGTCTTTGGGAACCCCCAAATCCAAAATTAAATGTGCTATCCGTCTGGTAAGCACATTGGTTTTACCGCTACCTGCTCCGGCGATGGCCATCACAGGTCCTTCTGTTGCTTTAATAGCTGCTTTTTGTGCTGGATTCAAATCATCAATTTTTGTTCTCATCTAGAATCACCTTTAATGAAATTATACCAAAAAAATAGCGTCTTGCCTATCATTTGGAGATAAAAAAAAACCAACCCGAAGGTTGGTTTTAAGTTTTAAAGAGCTTCAATATTTTCAGCTTGAGGACCTTTTTCACTTTCGACAACGTCGAATGTTACTTTTTGGCCTTCTTCAAGAGTTTTGAAACCTTCTTGGTTGATGTGTGAATAATGTGCGAATACATCAGTGCCTTCATCAGTAGTGATGAAGCCGAATCCTTTTTCTGCATTAAACCATTTTACTGTACCAGTCATAATATGTTTCCTCCATTCTTATTATATTTCTTAAACGCCCAGTTGCTGCTAAGAATAGTGAAACATGTTCTATTCCAGTGCATTGTTCTGTTTAAGTTCTATTCACATCATACATCATATATTTTAAAATGCAAGGGATATTACTTATTTATGCAATAAAAAGGTTTTCATCGCTTAGATTTGAAGGAAGAACGTAAAGCTACGGTTCGATTGAACACCAATGTTTGCGCGTTACTATCTTGATCTAATGTAAAATACCCTTGTCTTGTAAATTGAAAACTTTCTCTTTCTTCAGGGGTAATATTGCCTTCGATGAACCCGCGTTTTATAATTTTTGAGTTCTTGTTGATGGCTTCTTCATCGATATCACTATCATAATCTGGGTCGACTAAAGATTCGTACAACCTAAATTCAGTGGGTTTAGCATTTTTAGCATCAACAAAATGAATATTGCCGTTTGGTTTGCGTGCATTAAACCCTGAACCGCTCTTGGTTTCAGAATCATAAGTAGCATAGATGGTTTTCACTTGATTGTTTTCATCGTATTCAACTTCGTTCGCCTTGATGAAATAAGCATGCATCAATCTAACTTCAAGCCCTAAAGAAAGCCGTTTCCACTTTTTGTTTGGTTTTGTTTCTAAGAAGTCTTCACGTTCGATGTAAAGCTCATTTGAGAAGGTTAACGCCCTTTCACCCAGCGCTTCATTTTCCTTGTTATTAAGCGCGGTTAATGTCTCACGTTGATCATCAGGATAATTGGTCACAATAACTTTAATAGGGTCGATAACCGCATGGATACGACGTGATTCAATTTTTAAACGATGGCGGATAAACTCATCAAGCATATGCATCTCGGTTTCGCCTTCACTTTTAGGCAAACCCAAAGCCTTGATAAAATCGTGAATGGCTAGTGGTGGCACACCGCGTCTACGTAAACCGCTTAAGGTAATCAGTCTAGGATCATCCCAACCATCCACAACGCCGTCATCCACAAGCTTTCTGATAAACCGTTTACCCGAGATTTCATTGGCAATTTTAAGTTTACCAAATTCTATTTGTCTTGGTGCATTTTCCATCTCACAGTGTTTAACAAACCAATCATAAAGGGGACGGTGATCCTCAAACTCCAAACTACACAAAGAATGCGTGATACCTTCGATGGCATCTTCTAAGGGATGCGCAAAATCATACATCGGGTAAATACACCAGGCATCTTTGGTATTGTGATGATAAGCTCTTTGAATGCGGTAGATAATTGGATCTCGCATATTGATGTTTGGACTCGCCATATCAATCTTTGCGCGAAGCACTTTTTCTCCATCTTGATATAAACCGTTTTTCATCCCTTTAAACAGCTTGATATTTTCTTCTATACTTCGGTCTTTATAGGGACTGTTTTTGCCGGGGGTTTTTAAGTCACCTCGGTAATCTTTAATCTCTTCTGCGGATAAATCGCAGACATAAGCAAGACCTTTTTTTACCAGCAACATCGCGCGTTCATACATTTCTTGAAAATAGTCGCTAGCATAATATAAATTATCCCAATAACAGCCCAGCCATGCGATATCCCGTTTTATACCTTCAACGTACATAACGTCTTCTTTGATAGGGTTGGTGTCGTCAAAGCGCAAGTTAAACGTCCCACCGTAATCCTTGGAAAGAATATAGTTCATCACAATCGCACGTGCGTGTCCAAGATGCATTAACCCATTGGGTTCTGGTGGGAATCTTGTGGCGATCTTCTCATGTTTTTGATTGCTTAAGTCTTCTTCAATGATGCGTCGAATAAAGTTCTTGTTATCCATTTTTTTCACCTTACTTTCAGACCTTATTATACATGTTATAGGGCGTAAATAAAACCTTACTCCCTTAAATCAAGACGAGAAAAACCGTTCATGTCCATCGCGTCTTGTCGTTGGTATTTCTGATAGTAAAAATACCCGGCAATACCCATCATCGCTGCGTTATCGGTACAGTATTTAAAGGCAGGCATGGTCGTTTTAATATCTTTAAAATGTTTGTTTACTTCGGCGCGTAAATGTTTGTTTGCGGCCACACCACCAGCGACGACAAACATCTTCGCATCAACATCTTCGATGGCGTGTTTACTTTGCGTAATGAGATGTTTGACCGCCGCTTTTTGAAAACTAGCGGCCATATTTCGGTGATTGATGGGTTCTTTTTTCATGCGCATGGTATTAATCATATTAATCACATGGCTTTTTAGACCACTATATGAAAAATCATAGCGCGAAGATGTGTCAATATTAGGCATCGGATAGGTGGGTTGACCTTCGTGCGCAAGTTTATCGATAATGGGTCCACCAGGATAACCAAGGTCCAAGACTCTGGCGATTTTATCATAAGCCTCGCCTACCGCATCGTCATAGGTTTGACCCAAGGTTTCAAAACTGTAGTGCTCTTTCATTAACACCAGTTCTGTATGACCACCAGAAACCACCAAGGCAATCAAAGGAAATTCCAGGTCGTTTTCGATATGATTGGCATAGATATGCCCAGCGATATGATGAATACCTACAATAGGGATTTGATGGGCGAAAGCAAAAGCTTTAGCCGCATTGATGCCTACTAGGAGGCTACCGATTAAACCTGGGCCTTTTGTGACAGCGATTAAATCGATGTCGGATGGTGTTTTATCCGCATCTTTTAGTGCTTTTTCAAAAACAGCGGTGATCCCTTTGACATGCTCTCGTGAGGCAATCTCAGGAACGACGCCACCAAAGGCTTGATGCAGTTCAATTTGTGATAAAACAATATTAGACAAAATCGTTTTACCATTTTGCGATATACTAACTGAAGTCTCATCACAAGAACTTTCTACACTGAGTACAATCATACGTTCACTTCCTTCGCCATGAGCCAAGCATCTTCATGGTCATGATAATATCGTTTTCGTTCATGAATTTTTTTAAAACCAAACGATTGATAAAATTCAATCACGTGGGTAAGACTTTTCCTAACTTCCAACGTCAAGGTCTTTACTTTGTTTTCTTCACAGACCTTAATGGCATATTCAAGCAGTTTTTTACCATACCCTTGACTTTGTTTTTCAGGGACCAATGCAATGTTGATAATCTCAGCATTTGGATTTGTTAACCACAGACCAAGATACCCAATCCGCTGTTGGTGTTCTGTCATGATATAGTAATGTGCCATCTCGTTGTACAATATTTCATCGTACAACATGGATTTTTCTAGACTAAAGCCGAATGTTGTTTTTTCCAAATCGTAGACAAACGACACATCTTTAATGTGCATACGTCTAATTTCAACCATTTTGTAGATTTCTCTCCGCTTCAGTTTTTCTTAAATAGATGGGACTAACATGATGCACAGAAGGCTCACGATGCAAAAGGTCGCTAGTTAAAATTAAAGCGAAATCAGGCTGTCCTTCACTAATTTCATCATCGATATCGTGTTGTGAAACAAAGGCATCATAAGCGGTATGCTGATCATCGATGAGACGTTTAAGTGTCTGTTGATGGTATGCATATAGTCCTAAAAACGCGTTGCCGCGACGCGCATCTTGATAAGCTAAAATCCTAGGCCCTTTTGAAGCCGAAGCCAGCAAGGCTAAAGAACTGATCGTCAAAAGGGGTTTGTCTAAACTCCAAGCAAACATCTTTGCGACAACAACGCCTATACGTACGCCAGTATATGAACCCGGGCCGATACCCACAACGATATCATCGATGTCTTCAAGCGACATTTTAACGCGGTCAAAAAGCTTTTCAATCGTTGGCATCAAGGTTACCGAGTGATTGTTTTTTCCTTGCTGATAAACGATTTCTAAAGGTTTCTTTCCTTCGTATATCGCCACATACAAATAAGGCGTCGCGGTATCAATGATTAAGTATTTTGACTGTTTTTTCATATCGTCCCGTTCCTTTCACTAAAATCTTTCTTTTTGTCTCGCCAAGCCATTCTATATCCATAGCTAAATAATGTTTCGGTAGCGCTGAGTGAATATATGGATACCACTCGATGACGGTAACCCCTTCCCCACCGATAAATTCTTCTATATCGGAATCATCGCCTTGGTGTTCTAAACGATAAGCATCGATATGGGTTAGTTTAGGCGTATGTTCATACATCTTCATAATCGTAAATGTCGGTGAGTTAATGGGGTCTTTTATCCCTAGATGACGTCCCAAATATTGTGTAAATGTCGTTTTTCCGGCACCCAAATCACCAGAAAGACAAATGACAAAACCATCAAACATGGTTTTCGCAATCTTTTTAGCCAGTAAGGACATCGCTTCTTGATTCTCTATATATATGGTTTTTTCCATTTTTTACACCTCTTTTGAAAGTCGCCCATTATTATACCTTATTTTGTGCGAACATGCTATAATGATGATACAACCATTTAAAGAATGGAAGATATGGCATGTATATTATCCTATACAACCCTTTGTCAAAAAACAAAAAAGCCAAAAGAACAACCAAACGTGTGGTGGATTATTTTAAAAAACATCACATGTCTTTTCGTTTAAAAAGTCTATTAAAAATCAAAGATGTTGAAGCCTATTATAAAAATACACCCAAAGACGTTAAAATCCTTCTTTTAGGGGGCGATGGGACCATCAACACCTTCGTAAATCAAACCATTGACCTCGCGATGGAAAACGAGATTTACTTAAAAGGCAATGGATCGGGTAATGATTTCTTGCGATCCTTAAAAGCACAACGCCCTTTAACACAGCCGGTTATGATGATGAAATATAATGATAAACAACGTTATTTTATGAATGGCTCTGGTATGGGCATGGATGGTAAAATTGCCCATCTGGTAAATCAAGCAACCCGAAAAAATCGTTTCAACTATATTATTAATACGTTAAGAACGTTTTTCACCTATAAACCTAGATATACCGAAGTTGATGTTGATGGGACCTTGCACAGCTTTAAGAAAGCTTATTTAGTAAACATCAACAGTGGCCAGTTTATCGGTGGTGGCATGCGTGTTACCCCAGATGCTGAATTAAGTAAAGATGAGTTGGATATTTTGGTGGTTCATAAAATTCCCAAACCTTTGTTATTTTTAATTTTTGCCAGTGTCTATTTGGGTATGCATAAAAAATTAAAACGTTATGTCTTTCACAAAAAAGGTCAACACGTTAAAGTAACCATGTTTTCCAAACAAATTGTCCAATGTGACGGAGAAACCTTTGAAAACGTCGATGAACTAGAAATTACAACCACAGGTAAGCGCGTCAATTTTAAAAGTTATGATTTAGAAAAAAACACGTAGATTAACGTGTTTTTTTTACGTCTTTTAGTCGTTCTTTTAAATGTTTAGTTTCACTTTCAAATCCTGGTTTTTCTAAGAGGGCAAACATATTTTTTTTATAAGCCTCCACCCCAGGCTGATCAAAAGGATTCACACCAAGGACATAACCACTGATAGCACACGATAGTTCAAAGAAGTAGATGAGATAACCAAAGTGTTTCGCATCAAGTCTGTCTAACTCAAGTACCAATGAGGGCGCCTCGCCATCCATATGGGCCAACAAGGTCCCTTGCATGGCTTTTTTGTTAATTGTATCAATACTGGTAGCTTCTAGATAATTCAAACCATCAAGATTTTCGCTACTCTTTGCGATATATGTATCTTTCTTAGGTTCTTTTATATTAATAATCGTCTCGAATAAAAGACGTTTTCCATCTTGTATGTATTGTCCTAAAGAATGAAGATCGGTTGTAAATCCAACGCTAGAAACAAAAAGTCCCTTATGGTTTTTACCTTCACTTTCACCAAATAGTTGTTTCCACCATTCGGTTAAAAAGTGTAGCTTAGGTTCATAGTGACCAAGGAGTTCAACGGTTTTGCCTGCGTTCAGCATGGCATGACGCGTCAGCACATAGCGGTAGACCGGATTATCTGTGGTAGAACGATTCAATTCTTCTTGAGCGATTTGAGCACCTTCTAAGACCGCTTCAATATCGATGCCAGCCACCGCCATAGGCAACAGACCTACCGGACTTAAAACACTGTATCGGCCACCGATATCATCGGCGATGACGTAGGTTTCATACCCCTCTTTATCAGCTAGTTTTCTCAAGGCACCATTATTCGCATCCGTCGTTGCAACAATGCGCTTTTTAGCTTCTTCTTTACCGACTTTTTCTTCTAGTAATTGTTTCAACATACGAAAAGCAATAGCCGGTTCAATGGTAGTCCCAGATTTAGAGATAACATTAATCGCAAAAGATTTTTCTTTCAAGTATGCTTTTAAATCCAAAAGATACTCGCTTGACATATGATGCCCCGCAAAAATAATCTCCATATCATAGTCGGCCTTAAAATACGGTTTTAAAGCTTCAATAGCCGCCTTGGCGCCTAAGTAAGAACCGCCAATGCCAACAACGACCAAAACATCATGCTTTTCTTTTAGATGTTGCGCGGTTTGGTTTAAATTTGGAAGCTTAGCGTTCATCATCGTTGGCAAATCTAGCCAACCCGTAAATTCACGGCCGGGACCGTTTCTGTCTAAAAGTGTCTTGTGCGCTTTTTTAATGGTTTCTAATAACTCTTTTTCCTCTGCTTGTTTTAAAGCATCATCAATGTAGGTTGTCTTTATTTTTAACACGTTTTTCTCTCCTTTTAATCACCGATTACTCATCCTCATTAGAGCGTTTTTGATCGTAAGATTCAATCCATGTAGATAAAGCTTTTTTAAAAGGTTTAAACCCTACTTTTAAGTGAATTGTTAGTCTTTTTTTACGTGCCTGCATACGTTTATAACTCAAACGCACTTTACTTTTTTCTACATCATCTAAAACCATGAACTTATAGGTTTGCCCCACGGTTAGATAATCTTCAATCTGGTGCACGTATTGATGGCTAACTTCAGATATGTGGACTAAGCCATCAGTATTATCATCGATTTTTACGAACGCTCCATAAGGTTTGATGACGGTGATTATAGCTTCTACAACATCGCCTTTTTGCATATTCAACACCTCTATGGAATAACTGCTCATAGTATACCATAGAAAAAGGAAATCAAAAACTGATTTCCTTAAGTTTATCAAGCGAATTTATGAGCGATGGAGCTCGCCGCAGCCGCCGCAATCGCACCGACAATATCATCCAAAAAAGTATTACATTTGCCTTTTTCTTTTCCTTCTAAATCTAACTTTTTTAAGATACCTGGTTTTACTTTATCAATATAGCCGAAATTGGTAAACCCAATCGAGCCATAGACGTTAACAATCGCTAGTGCCAACACTTCATCGACACCATAAAGACCATAATCATCCATAAGCATCGTTCTTAAAGGTTCACTCACATTTCCTTTTTCCGCCAAGATATCAAGTTCCAGTCCTGTCAAAATAGCGTTTTGAACCTCGCGCTTGGTTACGACACGTTCTACGTGTTCCAAACACGACTCTCTCGACAGTTCAGGAATATATTTTGCTTGGAGGTTATAGGTTAATTCGGCGATTTCTACTAAAGTGACGCCTCTTTCTTCCATTCGTTTAACAACCATATCCCGCATGTTAGGCTCATTGACAACCTCATCATCAAAGGTTTTTTCTTCCATGCATGCACCTCTTTATTTAAATTTGTTCGACACCGATAATGCCAGGTACCTCTTCTAAGAGAATGGCTTCAACACCATCGGTTAAGGTTGTATCAATTAAAGAACAACCTACACAGGCGCCAAGCATTTGTACATAGACAATGCCGTCTTCATATTTAACAAACTTGATATCGCCACCATCGCGACGAATGTAAGGTCTCAATTTTTCAATGACACCTTGGGCTTCTTGGGCAATTTGTTTATCATCCATATATAACACCTCTTTCTTCACTGGGTATTATACTAAAAATATATTTAAAGTGGGTGTAAAACACTAATAATTATTCGCTAACGCGCTTTAAAATAAAGTAAGGTGCATTGGGGGTAGACGATTCCATCAAATAATCAAAGATTTGATCTTTCTGTTTTTCAGAAAAACCTTTTAATCTAAGCATATCGGCGCTTATATCCCCAACGATGTAGTTGTATTGATCAAAATGATCGACATAACGCTCACTAAAGGTTTTGGTATTGAAAGCTTCTCTATAATCTTTGATAATTTCAAATGTTCCTACTTTGGTCTCAACGATTTCTGGCATCTTATCACCTCATAATTTTCTTAGTGTGGACTTTTCTAAAAGCGCCACACAAGAAGCCGCTATAGCTTCGTTTCTGCCTATTTCTCCCAAACCTTCAAACGTGGTTGCCTTGATGCTTACTTGATGTTTTTTGACGTTTAATATGGTTGCGATAGACGCTTGCATCAGGGGCATGTATGGTTTTAGTTTGGGGACTTCTAAATATACCATGCAATCGATATTTTGTAAACGATAGCCCTCTTTCTTGATGGTGCTGTATACTTCTTTTAAAATCATCGCAGAATCGATATTTTCTGTCGTATCGTGTTCATCGGGGTAATGTTGTCCTAAATCACCTAAAGCTAAAGCCCCAAGTAAGCTCTCGGCGATGGCATGCAGAAGAACATCGCCATCGCTATGGGCGATGATGGCCTTATCCGAAGAGATGTCTACACCACCGAGTTTAAAGCCTGAGCCTGTTTTAAACTTATGAATATCGAAACTTTGACCGATTCTAACCATCTAAGATCATCTCCATTGCCACAAGATCTTGTGCATCGGTGATTTTTATGTTTAAAATATCCCCCGTAATGATTTTAGCCTTACGTTTGGTGCTTTTTTCATAAAAAGTAATATCACAAGAATAGGTCTCCTGCGTTTCTTCGTTATTGTAAAGCGTCTTAATCGTTTCGCTTAAAAACCCTTGGGGCGTTTGAATTCGGTAAAGATTCTCGCGGTTAACCGCTTCGGTAATTTTGCCGGCTTCAATTTTTTTCACGGTATCGTAAATGGGTATGGCTGGGACGACGGCTTCTTGTGTCTTTAAAGCGTCTAAAATACAATCGACAAGTTGGTGAGATAGGTTTGGACGTGCGCCATCATGAATCAAAACATAAGCGCTTGTAACGTGTTTTAACCCTCTTTGTACGCTCTTTGTCCGGGTCTTACCGCCGGTTGTAATAATCACATTATCCGCCGTGTAAGCTGTTTTTAGATTTTCTACATCATGCGGATGTGCCACCAAGATAATGGTCTTAACACGAGCGTCGTGTAAAAAAGGGCGCATCGCATAACTCAAAAGACTTCTCCCGCGAATTTGATAATGAACCTTATTGTATTGCAGGCCTGTTCTTTTGCCTTCTCCACCTGCCACTATCACAACATCATAATTCATCATGACGACTCACATACACTTGATTATCGGTAACCAGATAGTCCATAGGTATATCATGGGGTTTATTAGGGAGGGCTTCAACTCTAAACTTCTCAAAACAAACGCCGATTTTTGTGCCTTGATAATCTTTTAAATAAGCATCGTAATACCCCTTGCCATAACCAAGCCGGTAAAGGGCATCATCAAAGACCAACCCCGGAATGATTAAAGCATCAAGGTCGGCTTTGTTTACCTTCTTTGAGTCTACCGGTTCCGGTACACCCAAAGCGGCTTTTTTAAAGCGACCGTTATCTTCATAAAAAACCAATTGGCCGTCTTCAATTTTGGGATAATGCAGTTGATACGAATCACCAAGGTCGCGGACATCAACTTCATTTTTAATCGGGTAAAAGATACCAATTTTTTTGATGGGATGTGTTTTTAAAACAAGCCTTACCCCTTCCATCAATAAGTGATTATACATGCGGTGGCGGGCTTTTGGTAATTTTTCCCTTTCTGCCAAAAACAATTGTCGTAAACTTTTTTTATCCATAAATATCACCTAATAATAAAGTAATTTTCTGGCGTGTTCTCATCCAAAGCAATCTTCAATGCTTTTAAGGCTCGTTCCGCAATCGCATCGATGGGTTCATCGTACACGTTGATATGATGAATGCCAAAAGATGGATAAACGCTTTCTTTTGCGTGGCCAAATTGCATATGATAATTGATGAGATCGCCGCCTTCTTTTAAAGCGCGTTTTAAAATCTCTACTTTTCTTTCATCGGTAATTACCATCGCGAAACGAATACCGGATAATCTAAAGATGGCGTGAATATCCTTGATAAAATGGTACGCCAGTTTACTGATGAACTCCCCCATCATTAAGTCGCCAATGTCGCGTCCAAATTTATCGTTAATATTTGGGATATTGGTTAATTCAAACGTGACGATTGTATAGGGGGTTCTTTTTCGGTTTAGCGCTTGGATTTGCTCATAATAGGCTTTATCAATAGCCAATTCATTCAAAACCGTGACATTGGTAGGGGGATACTTTTTAACATCCAACCCTTTCACCAGTGAGATGAACATCGTGCGTTTTTGATATACCAAGCTCGTACCCGTTTCTTTAATCCATATGTAATCATGACTTCGTTTTATTCGATAATGAACTTGATATTTGGGACGTTTAGGGGAGGTTTTTTGTATCGTCTCTAAATAGGACGTTTGATCATCGGGATGCATTTTGTTAAGAAAGGTTTTAAAGGAAAATTCATGGGCATCAAAGGGCATCAGTTTTAAGAAAGCTTTTGTACCATACATCATATCATCATCGGTACGAAAGGCGATGCCGTCTTCATATAAATCAAGCATCGTAATGAAACGTTGTCGTAACAATTCCGATCGGTCTTGTAAATCATTGAATTCTTTTTTTATTTGTTTAAGCTTAGTCTTTGTATAGTCTTTGCGTAACAATTCTCTAAAATCTAACATCAAGACGGTATAGAAAAAGCCTAGCATGACAAAGGACGTTATCAGCCAAGTTGAAACCTCAGCCAAAACCAAGACATCAAATAAGATATACGCGAGTAAAGCCGACGCAAATAAAACGATATCTAAATCGCCTTTTTTCGTGCGCCATTTTTTTAAAACAATAAAAAGTATCCAAAGGGAAAAAATCGCGATTATTTGATATGTTTCTGGTGGCATAAACGGCTTCCTTTCTTAGTTTTGTAGGTATTTCTCTAAATATAGAACCAACGATTCTTTTGATATATCTTGATCTAGATACCCATCGATAGCAACGCTGATAGCCCCAGTTTCTTCGCTGATAATAATGGTGAATGAATCGGTTTGTTCACTAATGCCAATCGCAGCACGGTGTCTAGAACCGAGATATTTAGGTATTTTATCACTCTCAGACGGCGGAAAATAAGCCCCAGCGCATTTGATGGTGTTTTCTTTGATAATGATGGCACCATCATGTAGTGGTGTATTAGGCATGAAAATGCTGCCGATTAACTCACTGGTAACTTTCGCTTCAATTTGAAAAGCACTGTCGATATATTCTTTTAAAGTATTGGAACGTTCAAACGTGATAATAGCACCAATTTTCTTTTTTGATAGGGTCTCGATACCGTGAATCAATTCTTCTTTGACCTCATCTTCAATGGCGTTGGATATCAAAAGACCACTTTTTATCCCGATTAAAATCAATAAGGCTTTGACTTCACCTTGAATCAATACGATAAAAATAAACAAAAGTGGCAGAACAACCCAAACATCATGCCAACTGACCGGGCTCAAATCTGTGAAAAATTCTATCAAGGCTATCATCATCAAAACCAAAACAAATACTTTTATAATACGATCAACTAAATTGTTAACCCTGTTTTTAACGACGACCGCAAAGATCGTCAAAAGATATATATGTACAATCATAAACTCAAAATTGGTCATGACAACGCCTCCTTAAAAAGAAAATTACGCACAATAATTGTATCAAGATAAATTATACCATACAATAGTAATATCCATTAGATTTCAAAATTTTTTAAAAAATATATATTCTTAGAAAAGCCCCTCATCGTCTTGTCTCATACGAAATCGAAAATGTCAACCCTTAATCTAAAAATTTATTCAAGGTATAATATTAGTTACCATTACAAAAAATGGAGGGAATTTTTATGGCCAAATATCCAAAATCATTAGTCGACAATATCAATCTTGATATTGAGAAACACTTCCCACACTTATATCCTATCACACCTGAGATGGAAAAAACATTCGAAGGTGTCTCAAGATTGGTTATGTTGGACCGTTATACCCAAAAAGATCTTAAATTAAAAACATTGCGCGAAGGGGACTTGATTATTACGATTGTCCGTGATGATCCAAAATTTCCTGCGCGTGGGGTTGGTTATGTAGAAAAGATAGATAATGACATGTTAACCATCAAGGTAGCCTCTGATTATCTTGCCAGCACAGAAGATGCCGATGAAGATGGTATGATTAAACGCAGTAAACGACAAGTCGACAAGCCTTTAGAACTCTACTTCGAACAAATAGCTAAAAGGTTGGCCTATCATTTGGGCGAAGATGAATCAGAAGCGATTAGACAAACCTTCTATGAGACGGTAGCCTCGTTAGATTTAGTCCCCGCAGGCCGCGTCTTATTCGGGGCTGGCTCTCAGACTGAAGTTACCTTCTTCAATTGTTTTGTCATGCCGTTTATCGATGATTCTCGAGGCGGGATAAGCGATCATAGAAAAAAAGTGATGGAAATCATGTCACGTGGGGGTGGCGTCGGCACAAACGGCTCTACTTTGAGACCAAAAAATGCGCTTGCTAAAGGCGTTAATGGTAAATCAAGCGGTTCGGTGTCTTGGTTGAACGATCTATCCGAACTTACCCATCTCGTTGAACAAGGCGGTTCACGACGCGGCGCACAAATGATTATGTTGGCCGATTGGCATCCCGATATCATTGACTTTATTGTCTCTAAGATGCAAAACCCAAAAATTTTACAATTTTTAATTGATACCTTAGAAGACCCCTTAATTCAAAAAGCCGCAGAAAACAAACTTAAATTCATCCCTTTGAGCGATGAAGAAATTCAAATCAATGAATACATTTTAGAAGAAAGCAAAAAAGATAGTCATGCCTTTAGTAAAAAGATTGTTGATACCGCGTTTGAACGCTTAAATAAAGGCGGTCACTACGAAGTTAATGATCCTGAGTTCTTAAGCGGCGCCAACATTTCTGTGGCGATTACAAAAGAATTTATGCAAGCGGTCGAAAACGATGAAATATGGGAACTTAAGTTTCCTGATATCGACCGTTACAACGACAGAGAAAAACAGTTTTATGATGATGAGTGGCAAAACGTAGGCGATGTTAGAGAATGGGAAAATAAAGGTATGTCGACTAAAGTTTACAACACCATCAAAGCCAAAGAACTATGG
>PWMS01000036.1 GCA_003558105.1 Mollicutes bacterium
CTCATAGGCCATGCCAGCGATAGCTTCATAGCCTTCCACACAATCCCCAACACTATAAGGCGATGGCGTGTCCTCTTTTACAACAAGGGGGTCCAATAAAGTATGACCTTCACCCATAAACGCTTCAAGTGTCGGATAATAGCGGTTCACACTGTGATGATACGAACTGCTTGCAAACACACCATAATTGCGGTGATTGACAACATGACCGCGTTCATCAAAGGAGAAGGTTGGATGATTGATCACACCATTTTCTACAATTTTTATTCGATTCAACAAGGAAGTCACATGACGGTGATCGCGGATATTTTCCGCACTACGTCCATATATAGGCACACCAACCACACTTTTTAATTTAAGGGGTTCAATGTTTTTGTTTTTGATGGTTATTTTATGTAATTCCTGATAAGTATCATTGTTAGGGACAAAACTTTCAATGGTACACGTAAATAAATCGTGCGTTCGAACGATCTTGTGCACTAAAAAATCTCCATAAAGATCAACCTTATCAGGCGATAATGTTTGTGTCGCTGTTTGACCGGTAATACTCCAAGTAAAACTATCGTTTACATGAAAAAAGATATTTCTTTTCAATAAAGAATGCGCCAAATCCTCCACAGACGTTGGCAACAAGATGAAACTATTTTGGTCAACTGTCGCATCCCCACCAAGGGTGGGGCTGATCGAACTCTTCATCGCTTGGGTATTGCACATAGGAAAATACGTATAACTTAGACCCGTCACATTGCGAATGTGAAAAGTCCCATCGCCATGTAACCTCAATTTGCTTCTCATATAAAAGCTCCATTCAATTAAATCTCAATAAAATTGCGTTTTCTCTCATTAATGTAAACCAATGCTAAAAGTATCTTCTTTTGTTTACGCTTCTAAAATTGCGTCTATTTCATCTAATTCTTCTTTTGTAAACGACATATTCTTAAGCACATTTAAATTACTTTCTAACTGCGACAACTTTGAAACGCCTATTAATACTGAAGAAATACCTTTTTGTATACAAGTCCAAGCAATCGTCATTTCTGCGAGAGATTGTTTACGTTTTTTCGCTATCCCTTGTAATTTCTTCAATTTATCACGCAGTTCTTTTGTGATGTTATCCTCATTTAAAAACCAAACATCAGGATTGGCAACCCGCGAATCTTTGGGAATCTGATCAATATATTTATCTGTTAATAAGCCCTGTGACAAAATGCTAAAGGGAATAATGCCAACGCCTTCATCAACCATCGCATCCGCAAGGCCTTCTTTTTGAACCCAACGGTCCAACATACTAAAATGTGGTTGCGTCATTAACATTTCCACGCCATAATCACGCAAGATCTTGATGGCTCTTCTCGCACGCTCTGCGGGATAATTACTAATGCCAACATATAAGGCTTTACCTTGTTGAACGATGTCAGCAAGTGCTTTCATCGTCTCTTCTAATGGCGTTTCAAAATCTGGGCGATGATGATAGAAAATATCGACATAGTCTAAATTCAACCGTTTTAGTGATTGATCAATGGAGGCCATAAGATATTTACGGCTGCCAAAATCACCGTAAGGGCCTTCCCACATACCATATCCTGCTTTGGTTGAGATGATTAATTGATCTCGATAAGGCGCCAATTCTGCGCGCATGATCTTTCCAAAATTACGCTCAGCACTACCGGCTGGCCGTCCATAGTTATTAGCCAAATCAAAGTGTGTGATACCACTATCAAAGGCTTTTAAAATAATTTCTTTAGTTTCTTCAAACGGTTTTTCTTCACCAAAATTTTGCCATAAACCCAATGATAATTGCGGTAGTTTTAACCCACTTTTACCAACACGATTATAACGCATGTTTTCATAACGATCTTTTGCGGCTTTATACATCTAAATCCTCCTTTATTTTTCTTACTAATTCTGCCATTTCTTTTTCTCCTACGTTTTGATGTCGCTTGTAACGATCAAGCGCGCGCCAAATGGGTTCTTCTTTTTGATGCCACCAAAGTGGTTTATAATGATTTTCAATATAGTTGAACCATTTAGGATAAAACAATTCTAGGAATTTAACTGGATAATCAAACGTGATACGCGGTATATATCTTGTTTGGTCCGTGATTTCTACTGTATTTATATCATGGATTTCTCTACTATGCCGGCCCACACTTATCTTGTATGGCCCGTTATACACAACGAATCCATGATGGGCTTCATCGTATGTTTCAAAGGCTTCTAGCGGTAATTCAATATGTACTTTTTTTGTTTTTCCTGCTTGTATCCATACTTTTTCAAATGCTTTTAATTCTTTTTGCGGTTTGACCAAATAGTCGATATTGGCGCCGATATAGACTTGAACTGTCTCATATCCATCGATATCACTATCATTCTTTAAGGTGACATCGACTGCGACAAAGGCATTTTTACTTGCTGGATTCATCATCCATGAAACATCCTTATAGTCGATATCCGCATAACTTAATCCATAGCCAAACGGATACAACACATCATAACCGTGGGTATCGTAATAACGGTAGCCATTCATGATTAGATCATGATGATAATCCACACTCACCAATGGGGGGAATGTGCTGTAGTGCGGGGTGTGTTCAAGTTTTAGGGGGAATGTTTCTTGTAGCCTTCCACTTGGATTGATACGCCCCATCACAATATCAACTATCGCATGTGCGGCTGCGCCACCTAAAAACCACGTTTCCAATATCGCCCGGCTGTAGGCTTTAATTTCGCGTAAATCTAGGGCGCTGCCATTACTCAAAATAACGACAATATTCTTATTGACCTTACGGATCTCATCAAACACTTGAAGATGCTCTTTAGGCAAAGACATATGATCACGGTCTTTTCCTTCGGTTTCTATCGTATCGGTTGTCCCGGTAAAGAAAAAAACCAGTTCGCTTTCTCTCGCAACCTTCACAGCCTCGTGCAAAAGCTCTTTTGATGTCTCGTCTTCTTGGTATCCATCTGCATATGAAACATTCGTAAATGCCTTGGAAAACTCATCAAAAGATACCTCTTGTTTATGGGGTTTCACTGTGGCACTGCCACCCCCATTGATGCGGGGTTCTTTCGCAAATTGACCAATAATGCCAACCTTTTGTTTGGTGTTTTTTATAGGTAAGACTCCATCATTTTCTAGCAAGACAATGGCTTCACCCGCCACTTTTCGCGCAAAATCATGATGTTTATCCAAGTCAATCGTTATCAGTGGCTCAATCGTTTTGACTTTCTCATGCAGATCAAACAAAGGCTTTAAACTATCATCGAGTTCTTCTTCGGTTAAAGTCCCGTTGTCCAATGCTGTTTTCACGTCTTTTTCAAAAGCTGAAGGACCAGGCATGTCTAAATTCATACCATTTTTAATCGATTTGACTTTGTCTTGTACCGCACCCCAATCTGATACAACCACACCATCATAGTCCCATTGACTGCGAAGAACATCTTGAAGCAAGTATGAAGATTCAGAAGCATACTCACCATTCAATCTATTATAACTACTCATAATCATCCAAGGGTTGGCTTTTTTAATAACTTTATAAAAGGGATACAAGTACATCTCATGCATTGTGCGTTCATCAATCTTTACATCAACAAAACGGCGCATAGTCTCTTGCTCATTCAACCCAAAATGCTTAATACATGCGCCAATGTTTTCAGATTGTACCCCTTGGACAAAGTGCTGTCCTATCTCACTAGTCAGGTATGGATCTTCACTATAATATTCAAAATTGCGTCCTCCAAGCGGGCTGCGCTTTAAATTCATCCCAGGCCCAAGAAGGACATCAACTTGATGATGACGACATTCTCGTGCAATTAAGCGGCCCACTTCTTCGATTAAATCGCGATTCCAAGTTGACGCCATCGCGGATGCACTTGGAAATAAGGTTGTAGGCTGCAAATGTCGTTTACTTAAAAAGTCGCCATCGTTTACAGGTTTTCCATAAACCCTTACACCGTGTGGGCCATCTGCAACATTGATTTTCCGACCTTCAACAAAATCACTCTCAAACAAGTGCCAATTGCCTTGTCCGCTGGTTAACTTAATTTTTTCTTCTAACGGTAACTTCTTCAACTGTATTCCTCCAATTTATTACTAAAACGTTTTCGAATTAATTATAGCATACATCTTTTTGAAAAAAAACAGACATACTGTCAATACCGGTTAAATAAATAAGCCCACCACTTTTAGTGTGATAGGCAGGAAGATGCTTTGTACAACTTTGTTCACAAGGCATGAACGTATTATTGTCTATGCAATTAAAAACAAGATTAACATTTCTAATTAATTACGTATTATGATGATTATTTGTTTTAACATATTCGTTCATATGAAATCAATTTGGCAAGTCCTTTTCATAAGGTTTTTACAGGTTGGAATAATAAGTTATTACCGTTCTTTATGATTTTATATCGACAAAATCTATTGATCTTTTTACTGTTTAGAAACTACCTTATAAATTTATCTTGACGTTTAATATAATTTATCATTTTGTTTTGATAAATCTTCGAGACTTGTTCTTTCATCTCATACATTTGAGCATCCGCGTTCTGAATGAGCTTATAAATACTTAAATCTCCTTTTTGTTCATAAGCTAAGCCGATGGATACACTGATCTGCTTATCGATATCAACATGATCACACGCTTCTAATAGTTCCTTCTTCTTTTGCTTTAAAACACGCTCGTTTGCATTGTAGATTATAACGAGAAATTCATCGCCACCTATTCTCGCAATTTCTTTATTAGGTATATCACTAAAAACCTTTTTTAAATTATCCGCTAAAGTTTTCAGAAGATAATCTCCCCGTTCATGACCTAGATAGTCATTATTTATTTTTAATCCATTAATATCTAATGAAAAAACCGCAACATCTTTAGTTTCTGTAAATTTATCTAATATATTTTCAATATAATTACGGTTATTTAGACCTGTCATCGAGTCGAAATTACTTAACCTATTTAGTTCCCTTAACAACCTATAAACTTGAGTTTCATCATAAAGTAAAATCATATAGCCTGACTCATCCATCCCTTTTAGACTAAATTGTTTTTCACGAAGATGATAATGATCTTTTTTCTCATAAATATTTTCATAAATATTTTCATCCATCTTATATTCACTATGAAAAGTCACTTTATCTGCAATCATAGCTGCAACGACATCAAAAGGTTGCCCGATGACTTCTTCATATGAAAGTTGATATTTTTTAAGCAACGAACGACTGATTTCGACAATTTTCTTATTCCTATCAGTCAGGATATAGATTTCTCGCATATTAGCTAGTATCTCGCTTCTTCCAGATGCTCGAAGATTAAATATCATATCCTTTCGATAGATAATATCATATAAAATATAGGCAACAAAAACCAATGAAATATAGGTTAAATTAACGTTAGTCTCTATAAGAAAAAGTTGAGCCGCATTAAAAAACAGCACTATGATAACACTGATACCCATCATTCTTGTAATTTCTTTATACTGCCTTACCCCTGTTTGTTTTCCAAGAAAAACGAACAGTAAAACAATCGCAATGAGTGCAATTACATAACTAATTATTAAATGATAGATAAATAATGGTCCTTTTGCTGCGGTGTATAAATCATTAAATGATGTTAATTGAGAACGACTCAACTCTAAAAGTAATAGTGTCTGTGAGTTTGTAACAGCCATCAAAAAATCAAGAAATAATAAAAATCCAAGTAATATTATAAAAACTTTCGGAATCCTTTTTTCAATATACTGAGAAATTGTACAAAGCATCAATATTGAAAACATAAGCCTTAGTGGATACCCCAATATACCAGCATAATAAACTAACCCAGTACTAGTAGAAATTCTCTCCATAATAATGAGTACAGTCCATACAAACATTGAAAATATTAATACTTTAAGGTATATGTATTTATTATCGTATCTATTTCGAGCTATTCTAATAACTGGAACCAAGGATAAAAAGGCTGTGAAAATCAATAATATTTCTAATACCTGTTGCATATAATCACCTTCGATACTTAGTTACCTCCATAGGCAACTATTTTTAAATCTATAATTGAATCCAATATTCTGTATTAATGAACACTGTTTTTTTTGCCTGATATATATTTAATATGATTCCCATAGCAAGCAAGCGCATCCGTGATATTTAAAAATTGATTCCTATAGGTGCGTGGCTTTCATTAATCTATATAGGTGTATGTATAGGTTTTATCATCCAAATCAAGCGTTCCAGTGCTCACGCTATCTTCAATGGCTTCAGTATCTAAAAAGCCGAGCATTCTATCTAAAAGTCTTTCTGATATCTCATCATCTGCCAAGTGGGTTTGATTTAAAGTTAACACAAAACTGCGCTCTAAAACATCGATCGAGACATCAAAGGTTAAGTGAATAGCTGTATTAAAAGAAGGATAGTTAAACCGATGCGCACTAACGGTAAGAATAATCTGATTATCATCATTCAAATGAGCATAAGCGTACTTGATACTTATTTGA
>PWMS01000031.1 GCA_003558105.1 Mollicutes bacterium
CGTTCGCCACTAGGTTTACCGAAGTAAACCTCGTTCGACTTGCATGTATTAGGCATGCCGCCAGCGTTCATCCTGAGCCAAGATCAAACTCTCCATAAAAATATGTAAACTGCCGAAGCAGTTTCGTTTGAAATTGGTTTTACTCAAAAGTAATTCTGTTCTATTCAGTTTTCAAAGACCATAATGCATTTTCCGAGTGCTTTAATATTATATAATACAAGGGTCCTGATGTCAATAGATTTGTCTTGTAAAACACACGAATTTTAGCTTATGATGAGGAGCTTTGAGAAGTTTATTTCCCAAGCCCGCAATAAAGAGTATATAACTTCCAACTTTATAAGTCAACAGTTTTTTTAAATCTTTTTTCAGTTTGTTTTGAAGTTTATACTCTACATAATTGGGTCGCTTTAAATGTTAGTGTTAAGCGGCTTTTTCAATCAAGAAATGACCTTAAAACGCTACAATTTGGCGCGACTATGTAAAAGTATATTAAAAGTGAGCTCATTTGTCAATCAAAAAAGCTCACTTTTTTTACTTTTTTCACTATTCTTTCTATATAAGATTATAGGTACTGTTCAATATCGCTATGTCTAATAACATTTTTCTCGTTAGTATAACGGTTAATCAGTTCAACATACCCCGGTTCCATGCGCTTTCCAATCACGATACGGTAAGGAACACCGATAAGATCGGCATCTTTGAACTTAACCCCTGCTCTTTCATCACGGTCGTCTATTAAAACCTCGTTATTTTTACTAAGTCTTTCATATATTTCATAACTTAGGTCGTTTATTTGGGCGTCTTTTGGATCCAGGGGGAGGATGTGAATTCTAAACGGGGTAATCTCTTCAGGCCAAAGAATACCGTTATCGGTGCTGTGTTGTTCTACCGCAGCCATTAGCGTTCTTGAAACACCTAGACCATAACACCCCATTACCACCGGTTTTTGTTGACCTTTTTGATCGGTATATAAGGCGTGCATACTGGTTGAATACTTAGTCCCAAGTTTAAAGATATTGCCAACTTCTATCCCTTTGGCTAGTTTGATTTTACCAGAAGAACATTTTGGACAGGTATCGCCTGCCTCAAGTTTTGAAAATTCTTGGTTGGAACCGTACTGGCAAGTGTCACAATAAGCGATGATATCTTCACCGACCTCGCTCATGACCATGAACTCATCAGCCTCTTTCCCGCCTATTTGGCCGGTATCCGAAGACACGATTTTAGTCTCTAATCCCACACGCTTGAAAATCGTTGTGTAAGCCTCTTTAATTTTATCGTACCAGACGTCTAAATCCTCATCGTCGGTATGGAAGGTGTAGAGATCTTTCATAATAAATTCACGACCTCGCATTAAAGCAAAGCGCGGTCTTAATTCATCGCGAAACTTCGTTTGAATCTGATAAAGCGCCAAAGGTAGTTTTTTATAGGTGTTAATATAATCTCTTACGACTTGAGTGATAACTTCTTCATGGGTTGGACCAAGACAAAAATCACGGTCTTTGCGGTCTTTTAAACGGAAAAGTTCTGGACCGTATTCGCCCCAGCGTCCTGATTCTTCCCAAAGATCTCTAGGTTGAACGGCTGGCATTAACATCTCAGAACAATCACGTTTGTCATGTTCTTGACGAACGATGGTTTCAATTTTGTCCAACACCCGCCAACCTAAGGGTAAGTAAGAATAAATCCCTGCGGCGGTTTGTTTGATAATCCCCGCGCGACTCATCAGTTTATGTGATTTAACTTCTGCATCCTTAGGGGCATCCTTTAAGGTTGGTACAAACAATAAACTTTGTTTCATAAATCCACCTCTATCCTAAATTAAGCAGTCTTAATATATCATTATACGTTACAAATAAAATCAATGCAATTAGCAAGAAGAACATCAACATATGTAAATAGTTCTCCACGGTTTTATTTACTTTGCGTCTCGTGATGGCTTCATAACCTAAGAAGACCAAACGCCCACCATCTAAGGCTGGAATAGGCAGTAAGTTGATAATCGCTAGGTTAACCGATAAAAAGGCAATAAAATTCAGCAACGTAATCAAACCTTGTTGGTAAGCGCTAGAAATCAGCGAAAAGATGCCAACAGGACCGGCCAATTCACCCACATGTACCGTGCCACCAAAGAGTAATCTCAAGGTATCAAATATCAATGTACCTGCGCCGGCCAAGCCGGCAAATCCGGCGGTAAAGATACTGCGCATCACATTGTTTTCATAAACAGGAGATATCCCAAACTGCGTCATCACAACACGGTACCCTTGTGATTCAATCACTTCTTTAGGGTAGGGTTCAATCACAAGCTCTTGGGTTTGATTATCGCGTTCAACTAAAAATGTCATCGCCTCACCTGCGACATTGGCTTCCATGATATTCACAATATCGGTCCAAGCATCAATCGGTTGTTGATCGATTTCGACAATGATGTCGCCCGCCTTTAAACCAGCACTATCGGCTGGGGCGTTGGGCACAACGCGACCAACGGTAACGGTGTCAAAATCATCATCACTCGGAGTCGAAAAACCCGCAGAGATGACATTAATCATCGGGTTCAACACAAGGGTTATTTCTTGGTTATCACGCCTAAGTGTCATCTTGATTTCTCGTTCACCCGCATAATTTCCAATCGCCGCTTGAAGATCTGACCAACTATCGATAGGCTCATCTTCTAAAGCGATGATTTCATCACCGACCATCAAATGGCCATCGGCAGGAGAGTTGGGTGCAATCATCCCAAGTTCCGTGGTAACATTACCTTGTGCATCTTGTGCGGGAAAACCCACAAAAAAGGAGATGACAATAAAAAGGAAAAACGCCAACACAATATTCATAAATGGCCCCGCAAAAATCGTTAAAAAACGCTCCAATAATGTTTTTGAATCGAAGCTTCGATCGTAAGGGGCAACTTGTAATTCTTTATTTCTAAAGACATAATACGCCTTTTCATCCACAAGTTCATGGTTAATGGTTAGGGGTCGATTATCCTTACCTTGTAAATCAATGCTTTCAACATAGATCTTCTCGGCATCGGGATAACGTTCATCTTCAGGATTCAAAATCATATGTGTGATGCGGTTGTCCTCGCGTAAGACCTTGATTTCAGTTCCAGGCTTGATGAGTTCGCTTGTGACTTCCTCACCTGCCATACTGACATAGCCTCCTAAAGGAATTGCACGGATAGCATATAATGTTTCACCTTTTTTCTTGCTGTAAAGCAATGGACCCATGCCAATAGAAAACTCGTGACATAAAATACCCGCACGTTTGGCCATGATAAAATGTCCCAATTCATGAATTAAAATCACCAAACCTAGGACTAATATGCCGATGATAATGGTTAAAAATGTCATACTTTCACCTTCAAATCTTCATGTTATAGATGTATTTTCGTACCGTTTTGTCATGAGACAAAACTTGTTTTAAATCAATGATGGGCTCTCGTTTAAAATGATCTAAAGCGCGTTTGATACACGTTTCAATATCAACAAATTTAATCTCACCGTTTAAAAAACGAGATACCGCCACTTCGTTGGCCGCGTTCATGGTGACCACATGCAATCCTCCGTGTTTCGCAACCGCCAAACCAAGATCAAACAAGCTATAGCGCTCTTTATCGATCGGGGCAAAATGCAGCGTCGCAGCTTGTGTAAGATCAAACAAGGAGTAGTAACGTTTTGTTGTATGGCCTTGCATCGCAGAGAGGATAGGAATCCGCATATCGGATGGACCGATATGGGCTAAGACGTTACCGTCTTTAAAATGTACCATAGCATGAACAATACTTTCTTTGTGATAAATCGCTTCGATTTTATCGTATCCTACATCAAAAAGATAATGCGCTTCAATAACTTCAAACACTTTATTCATCATCGTAGCTGAATCGATGGTAATTTTCTCCCCCATCGACCAATTAGGATGTTTCAAAGCATCCCTTAAGGTAACCTCTTTAAGTTCAGCTTTGCTTTTATCACGAAAACTACCGCCCGAAGCGGTAATCACCAACTTCTCAACATCCTTAATCTTACGACCTTTTAAGCACGCGTTAAGCGCCGCATGTTCGCTGTCGATAGGAATAAGTCTTGAAGTGGAGGTTTTTAAAGCCTTTTTTATAATTGGGCCACCAACGACCAACGTTTCTTTGTTGGCCAATAAAATATCCAAATTATTTTCAATCGCTTTTAACGTCGGTCTTAATCCTACCGCACCAACTAAAGCATTTAAAATATTGGCTTCTTTTGTCGTTTCGACTAACCGTATCAACCCTTCGTCTTCTAACGGATAAAAGATGATGTTTTCATTGATTTCTTGAATAGCCTTTTGGTATTGCGCGGGCATCGCAACGGCTTTAATGGGAAATTTCTCGATGATTTCTTTGACTTTATCCACTTGCTTATAAGCGCTAATCGCCTCTACCCTAAAGGATTGTGGGTATTGTTCGACTAATTCTAAGGCTTGGGTGCCGATACTGCCAGTGGCGCCTAAAATCACAAATGACTTCATAACAACCGCTCCATAACCATAATCACGATGGCTAAAACCATAGAGGCAAACAAGGTTGAATCAAAACGGTCTAAAACCCCGCCGTGCCCTGGGAATATTTGCGAGAAATCTTTAATCCCGTGGCTTCGTTTAAACGAAGAAGCGATCAAATCTCCCATCTGGGCGATAATCGATATGATAACCCCTAGTAAGATATGCAATAAAACATAGGGTAAGGTAAGTTGCACGGAAAATATATTAAACACAATCGCATAGATACTGGCGAGCAATACCGCGATGATAAGGCCCCCCAAAGCACCTTCAACGGTTTTTTTAGGGCTAACATCGGGTGCCAATTTATGTTTACCAAAACGCAACCCAACAAACAAGGCAAAGCTATCGGTGAAGACCACGATCATCAAAAGATAAAGTAAAATGATTAATCCTGCCGATTGTACATAAGCTAAAGCCGCAAAGGGTAAAGCCACATAAAGCGTACCAAAAAAGAGTTTAGCCAATGCATCGAAACTCATTTGACGTTTAAACACCAATAGACTCAAAGCCACAACCATCTCAACAATCAACAGCAACATCATCCATGGCGCTAAAGACATATCTTCAAAGACCATACGCGATGTGCTATATAGGCCTAGGGTGAATAGAATAGAAAACAGCATAAAAGCATTTGAAAACTATTCGTTTTTCTGTACCATCAAAAAGAATTCAATACTGGCAATCAAAGCCAAGACGCCGATGGCTACCGAAAACCAAAACGCCGGTAAAAATAAAATCGGGATAAAAATCAGGGCCAAAAACAAGCCTGTGATGATGCGTTTTTTCATCGTTATGCCCCTTTCAAACCACCAAATTTACGGTTGCGTTTTTGATAAGATTCGATTGCTTTTATAAAAGCTTTTTTTCGAAATGCGGGCCAATGCGTTTTCGTAAAATAAAATTCAGCGTACGCATTTTGCCAAAGCAAGTAGTTACTTAAGCGTTGTTCACCACTGGTGCGAATGAGTAAATCAACATTGGGTAAATCCTTGGTGTAAAGATGGTTTTCAATCGTTTCACTGGTAATAGCCTCGGGGTTCAATTCATGGTTTTGTACTTTTTTAGCCAGTTGTTTGACCGCTTCGGTCATTTCATCTTTAGAGCCATAATCGACACATAGATTTAAGGTCAGGCTTTGATTGGTTTTTGTCTTTTCTTCAAGTTCTTCCATCAAGGCTTTATTGCGTTTACCAATTCGGTCTCTACGGCCGCTAAAACGCATGCGAACATCCTTCATTTGAACTTTCTCTTGTAACTCTTCTTCAGAGTAATCCGCTTTAATTTTATCAGGTAGACTCATTAAAAAATCAATTTCCTTTTGCGGGCGTTTCCAATTCTCCGTGGAAAAGGCATATAGGCTCAATACCTCAACGCCGAGTCTTTGACATAGCTCAGCGACACGTTTAACATTGAGGGCCCCTTGATAATGACCATAGGTCCGAGGTTGGCCGCGCCTTTTTGCCCAGCGACCGTTGCCATCTAATATGATGGCAACGTGCTTAGGAATCGATTTATGTTTGAGTTTTTCAAGTTTGTCCATGACGTTCACCTCATCATTTTATACAACGTCCATTATACAACAAAAACCGTGGTTTTTCTATGTTTATCCCTTGGTATGAAAAAAACCACATTTGTGGTTTTTTACACAGTCATTAGATCTTTTTCTTTACTTTCAAGTTCTTGGTCGATTTTTTCAATAAACTTATCGGTAAGGTCTTGAACATCTTCTTGATAAGCAACTGAATCATCTTCTGTAATATCGCTGGCCTTTTCAAGTTTTTTGATGCCTTCGTTGGCTTCAC
>PWMS01000105.1 GCA_003558105.1 Mollicutes bacterium
ATCAAAGGTTAAGTGAATAGCTGTATTAAAAGAAGGATAGTTAAACCGATGCGCACTAACGGTAAGAATAATCTGATTATCATCATTCAAATGAGCATAAGCGTACTTGATACTTATTTGATCGGTTTCTATAATCGTTGAACACACAGTTTCATCGCAATCGCCTAACGGATCGTAGTCTTTATTGATATTTTCTTTGATAGAATCATAAATGACATAATTGATAAAAAGTTCAACCAACGTGTAAGAATCATTCTCGCCCATAGGATCAAACAAGGCAACAACAGTATCTTCCATCCCTGTCTTTGGTGTTTTATCCCCTGCGTAAACGGTTTTAGGTAATGCATCAGCCGTGATATCTTCTTCTATTCTTATAGTTGCATAGGTAACAATACCAAAGATAACGACCAAAAAAACAATGAGTATAATCAATAATTTTTTCATAGTGCCTCCTTTAAAACAAATGGATCTATATATATCAGTATACCATGTAATGCCATGTCGATATGATGATTGGCTAAGCTTTTTATAATTTACGCGCTTCATTTATGGTTGGCATTAAAAAACGCAACTACTTATAGCTTGTAAAAGCATTAATTTACACGTGTGAAGCCTTGAATCATAGGAATACTACAATCAAAATGACACCAAAATAGCCTTGAGATTCATGCATAAATACAATTTTCGTATACGATATTTAATCATTCGTTTTGAAATTCAGCAAAAGTAAGGCTATACTATGGTTAGAGATCATCAAACAAAAACTATAATCCTAAAGGAGGCGTTACATGAACTATATCATCGCTAAGGATTATCCCCATGACATCCTATCTGATAACAGTGATCCAAAAGTGACCCTCTATGTGCCCACAAACCGCGACACCAATTACAATGAAGAAGACAAAATCCGCTTTGGAAATCTCATAAGAACCATCGAGAAAAAACTCGAAAAAGTTTCGGATAAAAACACCAAGGAAAAGATTATATCCACTTTTAAGATCATGAAAGACGACCGGTCGCTTTGGAACCAGCGATTGGAAGGCTTTTGTATCTTCGCCAACAAAAATCAAACGGTTGTATACATCCTGCAAAATCCTATTCGTGAAATGGCGATTGTAGGGCAACGGTTCTATCAAAAACCGCTCATCAAAGACCTACAAGGTCTAGATGAATATCATGTCCTTGCGCTTGACCGACATTCATATTCTCTTTATAAAGGGAATCGAACAGGTTTCAGAGAAATCCCATTGAGCGACGACGAACCGCAAACGATCCAAGACTTCTTAGGCGATGAATACACCGAATCGTATCTTTCCCAAGGCTCATACGGAGGCGCTTCCTCAAGTGCCATGTTTCATGGACATAAATCCAAGAAGGATGAAGTCGATAAGGATATAGAACGCTTTCTTAGACTCATCGACCAACACGTCATGAAACATTATTCCAATGTTTCTAAAGAACCGTTGATTCTTTTCGCCCTACCGGAATATCACACGATTTTCAGAAAACACAGTCATAACCCTTATCTTCTCGAGGAAGGCATCAAACAATCGCCTCGAGATCTTAAGGAAGACGAACTTAAAAAATTGGCTTGGAAGATTATTGAACCTCGCTATGAAGCGCATATAGATAAACTAAAAGAAACCTATCATAACGCCAAACAAAAAGGCAGCGCCGATGACAAAATCCACACTGTGGCAAAAGCGGCCGTAAACGGCCGCGTCGATACTGTACTTATCGAAGCCTACCGGGAGATACCCGGATGTATTGATACCGACAGTGGTCGGGTAATAGAGCGCAACCGCTCTTTAGATAAGTTCGAAGATGCATTGGACGATCTCACCGACATCGTTATCAGCAACGGTGGCAAAGTCTATGTTATCCCCGAGGATAAAATGCCGACAGATACCGGTGTCGCCGCTATCTACCGCTACTAATCAAAAATCCCGCCAATTCGGCGGGATTTTATATATTTAATCTTTTTGGTAAACACGAACGTACTCAATTTCCATTAAAACCGGTTCATCAAATAAACTATCCGGCGGTAATATACCCCCATCAAAGGACCCACCAATGGCTAGATTCAACAAAAGATAGAAGTCTTGATCAAATGGGGCTGGAAAATCGTGACCCTCAGTGTACCATGACCGACTGGTTTTAATGAGAACATCGTTTACATACCAACGAATGACGTCTTCTTCCCACTCGATCGCATAAACATTAAAATCCGCAATACTGATTCCACTTGGAAAGTAATAAACTTGATGCGTATGTGTGTTGTTTGGCCATGACCCACCAAAATGTAAAGCCCCAATTGATTGGTTAGGATAACGCCCTTTAGCTTCCATGATGTCAATCTCACCAGACGCAGCCCAGCCACCATAAACATCATCTTGTGGCATCATCCAATATGCTGGCCATAAGCCATCACCAACAGGTAGTTTAATTTTTGCCTCAAAACGGCCATATGTTTGATGGAACGTCGGTTTTGTCCAAAGACGTGCTGAGGTATAATCCATGCCACCAAACGATTCTTTTCGTGCTTCAATGATTAAACGGCCATCTTCAACACGAGCATTCTCTTCACGGTAATATTGTGCTTCATAATTTCCCCATCCCGTAAGACCGTATTCAGCGCCGGTTCCAATTTGGAAACCCCATTTATCTAAGTCAACACCGAAGTCGTTTAGGTTCTCGCCTTCACCGGTAAACTCATCACACCAAGTGATGACATAATCTCCAATGAAAGGATTACCACACTCTAAAAGAACATTATCTGATGCACCACTACCTTCTAAAATGGTAACGGCGCGTGCGGCTGAATAAGTCTTTGTTTCATAAACAACAATAAATTCACCGACTTCATAAACTTTGCCATCAACCATACGGAGATGCTCAAGCCCAGAAATCTCAATGGTATCCGTTATATCATTGCCGTTTTCATCGTGAGCGCTAACCCCTTCAAGAGGATCAAAAGCACCACCAGCGGTTAGCGTGATATCATCAGCCCCATGAATACCGGGTTTTGTGGAATCTCCACCCTTATTTATAACATCACACGCATAAAGATTGAATGTAAAAAGCACGACCAGTACAAACAGATATTTTCTCATCAAATTACCCCCATGAAGCAAGATTTATTTTGTGTTACTAAAACGTTTTCGTTCCATATTATAACACAAAGACTAAAAAGATAAATCATTGATTGCATTTTTTTATAATTTTAAAAACCTTCTTAACAATATGCTTTTTCTCAACATATCAAACCGTATCATTTTTAAATGATTAATAATCCAGCGCTCAAATTAGCGCTGGATTCATTAGTTTAATCGGTATTGTATCCCAAGTTAACCGTATCATTTTTATGATTCTAAGCTTCATCCCTATTTTCGGGTTTAAATTCAGCTTGTGCATTAATCATTCCGGTGTAATGTTTAAAAGCTCGGTATTCAATCACTGTGGATATATCAGGTATGAACACTGAGTTCAGATAATCATGGTTTTAAACGCGTACGCTTAGTTTATTGTTTTTGTTTTGTATTCAGCTTTTTAAAAACCGGTGGTCGGTCAATGAACCAATCTTGCAGTCTTTTTTCGAAACTAAGAGAGAAATACGAACTTGTATCCTGATCCACCGCGCCAAAGCGAATAAAGATAAGAATTTCTTCGATGAAACCAATCACAAAGATGATCAACACCACACTCATAAGCGGCGTTGGATTGATAACAAAAGAAAACAACATCATGAAGTAAACCAACACCGCGTTGCTTCTTAAGATGCGCGTGTGCAAAGTATACATCTTTTTAAACAAGATAAGCGGAATCAAGAAACTCAAGCCATACGCGCCAAAGGCTGCGAATAAGAAAAAGCGATTCCAAACAATGGCTTGAGGGTATAAGTGGTAGATGAAATACGCCACGGAAATATAAAAAAACATATCAGCGACGGTATCGAGCGTTTTTCCTAGCCGACTAACCTGATTCCACCGCCGCGCTAAATAACCGTCGAAAAAATCCGTGGACCCAAGAATCGTAAACGTGATGAAAAAAAACAGGAACTGTTCGCGCCACAAGAAAAAATAGAGTAAAGGCAAAAACACCAACCGCGACAAACTTAAACTATTAGGTACGGTAAACACTTTTCGCATTGTTAAACCTTCTCACATTGTTTTTTATACTTACGATTAGTCTATCGAATAAAGCTCAACAAGTCAACGACAACATCTATAATGTTTAATTTTGGGGGTATGAATAAATTATTTATGCCATCATATTACATCCAGAAGCTCATTCATTTTTTTTGAGATCCGGAACATCTTTGCATATTTCCTTAGCCTATGGAGGTTCCAATCCAGGTGCTCTACGTAGTCATTCATACTGTTTCTTTAAATCTTTCACCAAATATGCTTTTGTTATAAATTCTTTTTATAGGATTTATAACAAGGTTCGCACTTACTTATGATACGGTTCTGTTGTAACTTTGTACTAGGCAGCCTAATTACAGAGGGCATTCCTTTTTTCGAGTGTTTATTAAAAGGTTTTCAATGTCTTTAGCTAAATCGATGAGTTGATTATTCATTAATGCATACACTATGGTTAAATGTACGTTATCATAATCATGAACGATACGACTACTTAATCCATAAATCGCTTTCCACGGAATACTTTTATGAGAATTTTTAAAGCTGTCTGTACGCTTTTTGTTTGATAATTCTTTAATCTGTAAAAAATTAAAACAACCGCATCTTTAATCAAATTATAATAATTTATTGATGTTTTAGTTTTACAAATGGTACTACTGGCACATTAATAATTAAAAATATTGGAAATAAAACCATAGTTAAAATCGGTACGAGGATCTCGTTAAGAATACACGACCCTTTAACATGTTTAAAAGTGAATGTTTGTTTCAATAAATCTAATGAAATACCCATACCATTAGTCATGGTAATAACATGTGTTACACCTAAAACGGCGCGCGCTTTTCTTTTACCATAATGATCTATAAGTTTTTGATAAAATTCTTTATCAACAATTTCTTTATTAAAAGCATAATTTTTAGCAAACAATACTGCTAATGCTTCTTCTTTTGGTACACCTACAAGTTCACCTTCTAAAATTTCTTTAATATCTTTGTCTGTTAACCCTGCTTTTAATGCTAGTTTTGTATGCACATAAGAACACATTACACACCCATTTACTTCTGTTACTGCAAGCATAATTCGTTCTTTTAGTTTAAAATTCATACCATTTTTCTTTTTAAATATTTTTAGAAATAAGAAGGATATTGATGCTTTGTAAATAATTGAGAACTGCTCAAATATATTAAATTTACGTTTTTGACTCATAATAAAACTCCTTAATGGTATCTTAGTTTTGTGTCAAGTATATTGTATCATGTCCCATGGATGATACGGCTCCCTGTTAGTCATTTTGTATGATCAAAATATATTTTTCTTTTTTTAAGTGCGTTTCAATCCACTGAATCAAATCTTTTATGAACGTTTGCAGTTCTTTTTTATGTTCAAATATGCTATCTTTTTGAGAACACAAATGATTGGGAATAGAAAGAATATGAATCAACTGATCTGGTGTAGTACACACCTCTAAATCAACGATGGCTTCTTCAAATCCAATCAGTATTCGATGCCAGTCATCGTTATTGATTTGATTAATCTTTTTTTGATTTCCAAACTCACGATGTTTATTCCATATTATCCCTCTAATACAATCAAATGCATTACTGTCCATATATACAGACGGTTGTTTCTTTTTCCCTTTACCAACCTGCAACTGAATATATGATGTATCCGTTTCTGGCGTTGCTTGATACAGCTTGAAGTTTAAATCACTCATTATGAACCTCTTTTCTGTATAATTATTCATAACTATACACTATTTCATTATACTACATTTGGGGAACTGTAACACATTTAATATCTGGATTGTACAGGCCATGTTTCAAAAACTCAAATGACCTTTAATCTAATCGGAAATAAACCACACTGCATAATTAAACCCTACGCACCAAAACCAAAACGCGCTTAATGATAAGTGTGTTTTTTATTTATCTTAACTTTGTGTCTACTTTATTATATACCATTCAACCTACGATACCGTTTTCATATGGGTAGGTTTTATATTGATCTTTTCATTCTCTACAATTGTAGAATAGTGCTTTAGTATACTATGCGGTGTAACTGAATCACTTCTCGCTATATCAATACTGATAGGTTGTCTAGTTTTCTCTAGTTTCGCTGCGGTTTTTA
>PWMS01000029.1 GCA_003558105.1 Mollicutes bacterium
ATCGGCAACACGATTAAAAGTATAGGCACCCCTTTAAAATGGGCAATCCACGTGAAAAATCCCGGCATATCCGCTAAGGTTAGACGCCCGGATAAAAACACCAAAAGCATCGCTAAGGTAACTAAGACCAACAGCGATGAAAAGAAGGTGAAGATTCGTGAGAGGCCCTTCTCAGATAGGTTAATATGAAATTTTTGTGTTCGTTCCTTCATGTAGTACGCCTCCTAAAACTTAAAAGCCTAAACTTTCAACCGCCAAATCGATTAAGTTCATTACTAAATTCGGATAAATACCCAAGGTTAAAATGGCAAGACCAAGAATCGCAATGGGCAACATCATCGTGAGGGGGATTTTTTCTAATTTTATCATATAAACCGGCGTTTTAGGTTCTTTTAAAAACGCTTGGATAATAATGGGTAAATAATACATCGCATTAAGCAAGCCACTAAAAACCAAAACACCGATTAAGATGGTTTGATTGGCGTCTAAAGCCGCCAAACCTAAATTATATTTAGAGATAAACCCGCTGGTAATCGGAATGCCAATCATACCAAGCGCGGCGATGGTGAAGACCCCCATCGATAGAGGCATCAATTTGCCAATCCCATCATAATGGTTGATACGGCGTTCTTTTTGTTTGTATATAATCGCCCCAACACTCAAAAATAAGGCCGATTTTAAAAGTGCATGGGATGTGATGTGGAAAAAAGCCGCTCTTAAACCTAGATAGCTAAAGAGACTAATGCCTAAGACAATATAGCCCATCTGTGCAACCGAGGAATACCCAAGCATGCGCTTGATATCCTTTTGCGCCATCGCAAACATCGACCCCAGCACCATGCCGACAGAAGCCGTCACCGTTAGGATAATTGGAATATTTAACTCGGTCAATAAATCAACGCCATACAATCTAAAGAGCATTTTCACAAAAATCAAAGCGTAAACTTTAATTACGATACCCGAAAGTATCGCACTTGAGGATGATGGTGCACTAGCATGCGCATCGGGCAACCAAACGTGGAAAGGAAAGATCGCCGCTTTGATGCCGATGCCTATCACCATAAAGCCAACCGCTAAGATAATGTTGGCGGGATAAAGCGCCCAAACATCAGGTAAGGCATCTGCCACGAGTCCGATGTTGGTAAAACCGGTAATCATATAGATAAGCGCCACGCCAAACAAAAACGACAGTGAGCCAACTTCGTTTAACATCACATAACGGAAAGCCGAGGTGTAATTTTCTTTTTTACGTTTAATCGAAATAATCGAACAGGTGGTGATCGATAAGATTTCCATAAAAACATAAATGTTGAATAAGTCATTGGTATAAATGATACCAAGCATCGCAAACAGCAAGATAAAAAGCAAAATATAATAACGACCATACTCTTTTTCACTGATACCTTCGGTCGCATCGCCCGCTGAGTAGCTATAGATTAAGATTAATAACCCTAGCACAAAGGTGGTGAAAAACGTCGCAAAACCATCAATTAAGAGTTCGATGCCAAGAAATGGTGCATGCCCACCTAAATGATAGTAAAACGCGCCATGGACATAAACGTGATAGGTTAATACAATCGAACTGATAAACACAAAAAACAGCGTAAAAAACCCAAACCAAAGCGTCATGTTGAAGGTGCGCTTTTTAAACAGCGGGATAACAAGCGCCGTTGAGAGTAAAACCAGTAAGTTTAATATCGGTAGTTGTTCAATCATCGGCGTTCTCCCTTTCGTTTATTTTTGCGATTTCGTCTTGGTCAATCGTGCCATAGGTTTCGTAAATTCGAATCACCAAACTCAACGAATAAACCGTAATCGAAACCACAACCACAATACCGGTTAAAATCAACACTGAAGGTAAGGGGTTGATGTATTCCCCAGGGGTATCGGTTAAAATCGGTGGAAGACCCCCCGTCACATTACCAATCGCGATGAAAAAATAAAATACCGCGGTTCCCATGATGTTAATCCCCATGATTCTTTTGATCAGGTTACTGTGGGTGACAACCGTGTGAAGGCCGATGATAAAAAGCGCAACCGCCCCTAAATAATTGACATAATCATATAACATTTGAAGGAATTCTATCATAATCGTTCCTCCATAATCAAGGTGTGAAAAAGCGTGACCATCGTGGAGGCAACTTTAATCCCAACGCCGATCATCAACAGCGGAATCATACCACCAGAAAGCAAGCTACCTGCTTCACCTAAGGGGAAGCCAGCGGCTTTATTGGATAAGAAGTAACCGGCGGTAAAAATACCGATAACCCCGATCGAAAGGTAAATCAATATGCCGCCACTCTCCGCAATTTCACTAACCCTGTGTGAAAATTTCTTCTGCGCCTTATCAACGCCGAATATAAGCGTGTACAATATCAAGCTTGTCCCAAACAAAGCGCCGCCAGAAAAACCGCCCCCAGGGGAGACATGGCCATGTAGAATAATGAATATACCATAAAGTTGAACAAACGGAATGATGATACGGGTGATGCTTTTTACAATGATATCATCCATCGGTTGGCGCCTCCTCTTCTTCAGGTTTGGCCGAAGGCCGTAAAATGGAGATAACCGCAATGATTGAGGTAAATAGAACAATGGTTTCACCTAAGGTATCAAAGGCACGATAATCGGTGAGGATAGAAGCGATAATATTAATGGCGCCGGTTTCACCCAAACTTTCCTCGATATAGTGATGGGTCGCTTCGTTATAAGCCGGAGAATCCAAACCAATATCGCCCGGCATTTGTAAGACGCTATATGACATCAACATAAACAACATGAAAAACAATATTCTTAAAGCCCATTTTCTCATTTTTCAAATCGCTCCGTTCTACCGATGATGGCGATAAATAAAATCGACGTAATCCCCGCACCAATCGCCGCTTCAGTGAGGGCAACATCCGGGGTTTTTAAGACGAGCCAAAGCACACTCATCAAAAGCGAATAAATGGAAAAAACAATCACAGCGCCCAAAAGATCTTTCATCTTTTCAATCGCTAAGGCACAAACAATCAAAAGCACCACAATAATTAAATTGACAATACCCATTAGGATGCCTCGCTTTCTTTTTGCGACGCCAACATCTCATCGTATTCGTTAGAAGCGATATAATGGGCCGCGGTCGGATTGGTCAGCCAAACAAATATCAAAATAATAAAGATGTTTAACGATAAAAAGCTAAACCCTTGCCATACCATTAAACCGATGAAAATCAACCCAGCACCCAAGGTATCACATTTTGTGGTCGCATGCATCCGTGAAAAAACATCGGGCATCCGAATTAACCCAACGGTTCCGACGAAAAAGAAGAATAGTCCGCCCAGCACAGAAAGAATGACGATGCTATTTTTAATAATCTCCCACATACTAATCCAACCTTCCTCGCAATAGATATTTTGTGGCAGCGATTGTGGTTAAAAATCCAATCATCGCATAAACAAGGGCAACGTTGACATAAGTGCCTTGTTCTGTGACCACGGCCACCAGCACGATAATCACAATGACTTTCGTTGAAATCATATTGAGCGCCACAATTCGATCGGCAATGGTTGGGCCTTTATAGGCAATATACGTACCTGCAAAAGCGGAAAGAAGTATAAAAATAATCCCACCAATCATGAATGTCAACATAGGCTCACAACCTTTCTAAGTCGATAAAACATTTTTGTATGTCGCTTTCATTTAAAGCATCCAAGTATTCTGGTTCCAAGCCATGGACAATGATATCTTTGTCGGTTAATTTCACCGTAAGTGTCCCTGGGGTCAGGGTAATGGAATTGCCATAAAAAGTCCGATTCAAATCTTTTTTAAGCGGTTGTTTAATGGTCCTAAACCCTGGTTTAATCGGCAACGAAGGCGACAAAACAATCTTAGCGACTTGCAAATTTGAAATGATAATACCCTTTAGTAAAATAACCATCAACTTCAATGATTTAAACAAAAAACCAAAAGTAAAGCGTGAGGCTTCTTGCGAAGAAAAGATTAAATCAAAGCCATAAAGCACGACAAATAATGTAGCCATCAAACCGACGATAATACTCAACGCATCGATATCCGCGGCTAGAATCATCCAAAATGCAAACAGCAGTATAAACAAAAAAACGGCGCTGCGTTTTTTACCTTGTTGCATGAGCATCACCTCTTAAAAGTATCTATAAACATCATACATCTTTTTCATATGTATGACAAACCGAAATTATTATAAAACAAACGTTTCTTTAAAACAATGTAAAAATAATCATCAAAAAGAATATCGCTGTAACAAACGTGGTATAGATCAACGCATCGCTCTTAATAATCGTCGTTTCAAAACGACGGTTAAACGTGTTGGATAAAATCACAAAACGCTCCATCAATCCAACATTTTCCGTATTTTTAAGCGATAATTTTTTCATCGTAGCCGGATCGATAGGGCATTGATCACCGTACATAAAACGACACGATCTAAAGATTAAGAAATTAAGCGGGTAAAATATCAAATATTCAAGCTTAAGCCATTTTGGCAGCTTAAGATGGAATAAATCAAGTTTTTTACCCATAAAGAAAATAAAGAACCCTAGGGGAATAACCAATCCCATAATGGCAAGGTCTGCGCGGATAAAGTACCGCATACCAACAATATAGTTGTTCACAAAATATTGATCGTAGGCCAACGTATTTAACTGTGGAATTATTAAGCGATTGGTGATGATGTGCGGAAATATACCAATAACAATAATAAAAAATGCAACCGCGACCATCGCGGTATCAAGATTGTTGTATTCGGGTTTAATCGTCTTTTCAAATCGCGTGGGTAATGGTCTTAAAAATACATAGTAAAAAAGTTTAATAAAGGAACAAGCCGTCCCGGCGGAAATAACGATAAAGATCCATTCGGCATAGATAAAGGAGGCATGACCATACTCGTAAGCTTCAACGATACCATGATGTAAAATAGTCTTAGAAATAAAGCCGTTAAAAAGCGGCATACCGCTAATGCCTAAAGCCGCGATCAAACACACCGTCGCGGTTAAGGGTAACTTCTTCCAAAGCCCACCGAGTTTATACATATCGTATTCTTTCGTGTGGTAATAAACCACCCCAGCAACCATGAAGAGTAAGCTTTTAAAAAGCGCATGGTTAATAATATGATATAAAGCCCCAGTATAGCCCATCGCGCCGAGTTCACCAAGGTACATAGCCACCCCGATTCCCATGACGATATAACCCATCTGTGAGATGGAATGGTAAGCAAGCATGCGCTTGATATTCGCTTGTTGAAGCGCGAAGAAAACCCCGATGGTCATGGTGATGATACCGAGCCAAATCATCGCAAAGCCGATCATTTCATTGGTTTGCCATAATTCGGCGACATTCGGACCATGCGCGCCGACCTCAGGGAAATAATAGCTACTAGCCACACGCAAGATGCCGTAAGCGCCGACTTTGATCATAATCCCTGAGAGTAACGCGGAGGCGGGTGTTGGGGCCACAGGATGCGCTCTAGGTAACCACACATGCACCGGCGCCATGCCCGCTTTAATCCCAAATCCAAAGATCAACAGGCCCATAATCCAAAAACGGACGGACCCAAGTTGATGCAACGTCTCAATCGCCGATTTAAACGCCAAATCCCCCACATGATGTTGCATTAACAACAACGCGATCAATATTGCAAAGCCACCGATCAAACCCATAAAGATGTAATTATACCCAGCTTGATATGACTCTTCTTTTTGACCGTGGGTCACCAACATATAAGATGCGATCGTCATCACTTCAAAGAATAAAAACATCGTCAATAAATCGCCCGCCATAATCGCGCCTAACACCGAAGCATAGGTAAAGGCCATAAACAAAAAGAAACGATTACAGTGGCGTTCTTTTTTCATATAATCATGCGCGTACACCATCACCAAAAACCAAATCACTGAGGTGATCAGCAACATCGTAAAACCGAGCATATCGATATGGAAACTAAGCCCTAAACCTAATAAGTAAGGCATATCCAAATGAAAGCCCTCTTGGGCCGCTAAAGGATAGGTGAACAAGACCAAGATAATCGTGAAAAACGTCATCGTAATGACCACTAAGTCTCTAGAATGACATGTTTTCCTACCGAGGAACAATTGAATTAAACCGCCGATAATCGGCAACACGATTAAAAGTATAGGCACCCCTTTAAAATGGGCAATCCACGTGAAAAATCCCGGCATATCCGCTAAGGTTAGACGCCCGGATAAAAACACCAAAAGCATCGCTAAGGTAA
>PWMS01000116.1 GCA_003558105.1 Mollicutes bacterium
ACAAGCGCTTGGGTTTTTTGATAAAAGCGGTCGTGATCGGGGCTTTCGTTGATTCTTGTACCGATGATAACGATACTGGGATGATTATAATCATGGATGACCAGTGACTCAAGATCATCTAAGGCATGGGCTTGCCATGTCTCATCGCCAATATGTTGCCAACCGGGCAGTTCGGTGAAGACCAAAAGGCCGACCTCATCACAGCGGTCTAAAAAGTGTTTGCTCGGAGGATAATGTGAACTGCGTACCATGTTGACTTGTAGGTCTTCTTTAAGAATATCAACGTCTTTTTTTTGCGCAGACGCCGGCATCGCATAACCGACATAAGGATAGGATTGATGGCGGTTAAGGCCTCTTAAAAAGAGTTTTTCTTTGTTGAGATAAAAACCATCTTGATCAACATCGATGGTGCGCAGACCAAAACGGTCTTCATAAACGCATTGATTATTGATAAAGGCCTTAACTGTGTATAATTTTGGCTTCTCAATGGTCCAAAGATCTAAGTTATGGGCTGCCTTTAACTTAAACATCCCATCGCTTTTGGTTGCGGAAAATGTGTGCATGTGTTTCTTGGCGTCATAAATCTTAAATGTACATTGAACATCAGGGTCATCGCCGTTGGCTTTGGCGCGAATGTTAAGGGAATTTTGGTCGCCATCAAGCAAAAGATAATCGAGGGTCTCAGCCCCGGTTTCAATCAGTTCAACCTCACGGTAGATTCCGCCGTAAGTCAGGTAATCAACCACATGCCCAAAAGGCGGATGATCGCCGGTTTCTTTGGAATCAACCTTAATGGTAAGTAGGTTTTCAGTTTCAATTGAATCGGTTAGTTCGACCTTAAACGCGGTATACCCACCGATATGGGTGGTCAGTTTGGTGTCGTTTAAATAAAGCGTCGCTTTCGACATGATGCCTTCGCAGTTTAAAAAGAGACGGCGGTCTTTTTTTAAGTGATAGGTAAATGCTTTTTGATACGTTGTGATTTTTTTGGTGCAGTCTTCATTAAAATAATTTTTGGGTAAAACTTTAATCGTATGGGGCACATCGATGGTTTTGCCTTGAAAGGCTGTCTTGGTGTCGCTGGATTCAAAGCCTTCTTTGAACTGCCAGTTATAATTCAGGGCCTTCTTGATCATATTGGCCACGCTCCTTCAACTTCATCACAATATCGGCATAGGCCGCTTCGTCTAAGCGATGTTTTTTATTGAAAACGCTCAATGATATAATCAAACCGATAACAGGGACGAGGAACATGAGAATCCGCATACCCGTGATCGTCAGGGGCGCTTGTGGTTGACGAACCTCATCGATGGCCGGGACGAATTGAAAGATTTCCAACCCCAGACCAATCACCCCTAGGGATAGACCCATCGCCAGTTTGACGATGAAGGTTTGAACACTGAAAGCTAGCGCTTCTGAGCGTTCTTTTTGATGGTATTCGCCGTATTCAACGGTGTCGGAGATCAAGACCGTTTGTAAGACCATCTGCAAGCCTTGGCCGATAAAGACGAAACTACCAAAGGCAAACAGTAAGGCGAGTTCAAGCGTATTTTCTAAGAAAAACGCATTGAAGAATAATAAGATGAAACCACTGATTTGTAACAACACCGAGGCATTGAAGATTTGTTTGCGGCTGAAGCGTCGTTTAAAGAGTGGAAATACCAAGGAACCAAGGACTTGTAAGACGCCCCCAATACCGATGAAGACCACAAAAAGGGCTGGGCGGCCAATATCATAGATGATATAGTAAATCGCCATGCCACTGGTGATATAAAGGACGAAGTTCGCAATTAAAACCACGACCATGACGGTGAGGAGTTGATCGTTTTTTCTCAATAGATAATACATCCGTTTTAAACTGACTTTTTGTGTCTTTTTCAAAACCACGTTTTCTTTGACTTTGAAAGCGAGGAGTAACTCGCTGAAGAAAAAGACCAAAGAGACGATTAAGGCAAGGAAGAAAAAGCCACGCGTCTGTGCTTCGACGTTTTGGCCACCGCCGAGGATTTCAGATAGTTGCAAGTAGCCTGCAGAAATGATGAAAAAGCCGATGCTGGTGAAAAGACGGGTTAAAACGGTAATGTTTTCCCGTTCTTTTTGCGATTGGGACAAGGCGGGAATCATACTCCAAAAGGGAATGTCCATCAAGGTATAGGTCATGCCCCACAAAGTGTAAAATACTGTAATATAGGCATACATGCGCAAAGAATCCGCGGGCAAATCGGGGTTGAGGAAAATGATGATAAGCATGATGGCATTTAAGAATGATCCAATCAATATCCACGGGCGAAATTTCCCCATTCGACTGTTGGTATTGCTGACGATGCCACCCATGATAGGATCATTGACAGCATCCCAAACCCGCACGATCATCATCATTGTCCCCACAAAAAGGGGCGAGACGCCGATTAAATCGATAAAGTAAAAGGCCATAATCGTACTCATAGCGAACATGGCGTCTTTACCAAGCCCACCAAAGGCAAAAATAAACTTCTGTTTTTTAGGGATGGTTCTTGTCTTAGCTACGGTTTCCATCACGAATCTCCTTTATAATATATAATCTTGAACTAAAATCTGGCATGAGGCGCATCGATTCGTGATGGCCTGTTCCAGTAAAACGCGGGGGTAAACTTAAGCCATGATGCATGAGGTTATCGCCACGTATGATTTTCTCAAAGCGCTCTATCTCAAAGCGGTAATGATTGCTGATGAGATTAAACAAAATGCCATGGACTTTGAGTTTGATGGGTAGGGCGTGTTGGCTCAAAGCGCCAAAGCGTTTAATGTTTTCGTATTGTCTGCGGTTGTAAATTTTATACATCTTCTTAGGATCCAACCCACGAATTTTAACCGTTTGATGGCCGGGATTAGGAGGCGCTAAGCCTTGAAAAACCCCGAGTATCGCTTCGCTTTGATCTGGTGAGACAACCATAAACTGCATGCCTTCGGTGGTCTTTAAGTCATAAAATTTACCATCCTGTAATAAGGACCGATGTTTTTTATAAAAGGCAATTTGTTCTTTGATGGTGCGGTAATCAAAACGCGAACGTTTCCTTAAATCAAGCTCATAGCCTAAAACACCGAAGCATGCCACATTAAAGCGGGTTTCAAGCGGGGTGTGTCTTAAAACTTGATGCGAGACATCATCGCTAACGTGATTAGAGATACTAGACAGTGGATAAGCCAGGCTGGTGCCTTGTTGGATCTTTAAGCGTTCGTAAGCATCGGTGTTGTCGCTGGTCCAGGTTTGAGGCATGTAATAAAGCATGCCCAAATCAAATCGGTTCCCACCACTGCTACAAGATTCGAATAAAATATCGGGAAAGGCTTTTTTCAAACGGTCTAAAAGCCGGTAAAGCCCCAAAACATAGCGATGAGTGAGCTTGCCTTGCGCTTCTTTGGGTGCGTTTTGGCTAAAAATATCTGAGAAGTTGCGGTTCATATCCCATTTAACATAGTCGACTTTACTGCGTTTGAAAAGGTGATACAGGGTCTCATAAAGATAATCCACCACCTCTGCTTGGCTTAAATCCAAGATAAGTTGATGGCGGCCCAAGGCGGGATTGACTTTGGGGTTTTGGATACTCCATTTTGGGTGTTTTTGATACAGCGTACTTTGGGGATTCACCATCTCTGGTTCAACCCAAAGGCCAAATTTTAAACCTAGGCGTTTGATTTTTCGGCTGAGCTGTGACAAACCTCCGGGCAGTTTCTTTTTGTTTTCATGCCAATCGCCAAGGGAGGACGTATCATCATCACGTTCTCCAAACCACCCATCATCGAGACAAAAACATTCAATCCCGAGTTTTTTTGCTTGTTTGGCGATGGCTAGTAACTTTTTTTCGTTAAAGTCAAAATAGGTGGCTTCCCAGTTATTGATTTTAATCGGGCGCAACGTTTCTGTTTGGGCTAAGGATTGTTTGATAAAGTTATGCATGTTTTGACGCATGCCATTTAAGCCCGATGAAGAATAACTTAAGACCACCTCGGGGGTGACAAAATGTTCATTCGGTTCTAGTTGCCATTTAAAATCAAAACTGTTAATACCTAAATTCACGCGTAAATGATCGCGAGGACTAACCTCAAGGTTGGCTTCAAAATTACCCGAATAAATGAGATTAAAACCGTAGACAGACCCAAAGTTTTTACCCGCCTCTTGATCGAGTAAAGCGAAAAAAGGATTATGGTCAGCACTGGAGACGCCTTTTTTACTGTCGATTTTATGGATGCCATAGCGCAAGGGGTGACGGTTGATATGGCGCTCTTTAATCCAAGCCCCATCGAGACTTAAAAGATCAAAATCTGCGTGGGTAAAATCAAGGTTGGCACTTAAAACGCGGTCCAAGACAAAAGGTTCTTTTGTGGGGTTATAAACCTCAGCATTGCGGATAATAACATCGGTATCTTCAAAGACCGTATAGTATAGATGAAGCCACAGGTTAAACGTCTTTTCTTTTAAAGTAATTTTCAAGGTTTCTTTTTTCCTTGCTTGCGGTAAATTTTCAAACGTAACATCCTTTAAAATCTCATGGCTTGTGTAGATGAAATCCATACTGCGATAACCCTCGTGATTTTCGATATGCAACATCGGTTCACGGTAATCGCCTTTCCCATAAGTTGGGGCTTCTAGGGGAACATCATTCAAATCAAAAGCGGTATTTTCTTCATAGTTGGTACTGCTGCCTAAGGCAAGGGGTGCGGTTTTCAAAAAGTCATCTTGATCACCAACCGTATCCATTTTGGCGCCATAATAAAGATGCAATAAATGGTTTGTTTCAGAGATGCCGATGAGGTAGGTTGTGTTTTTGCTTTGCAAAATAAACATCTGTTTTTCTTCATTAAAACTAAGCATAGCTTCTTGGGATTAACAAACCATCAGAGTTTGTTAATCGTCTCCTTTCTTTTAAACACCTGGATTTAAGCAGATTGGCGTTTGATTAGTTTGGTTGGGACAATTTTTTTGATGGGAACCCTGTTTGGATCTACAATGCGTCTTAAAAGGGATTGCAAAGCTTCTTCGCCCATCGCGGTTGTCTCAACCTTAAGGGTGGTTAACGATGGATGCATATATCTTGCTTGGGCAATGTCGTTAAAACCGATAATCGCAACATCTTTTGGAATCTTAAGATTAGCTTCATGCAAGGCTTTCATCGCGCCAATCGCAATCGTGTCATTGGCACAAAAATAGACATCGGCCAAAGCCTTGGTTTCAATCGCTTGCTTCATGAATTGATACCCGCTTTCACTGGTAAAAAAGCCACGATGCACATGGATTTCATCACAATATCCACGACTTTTTAAATGCTTTTTCAAAAGTTTTTCACGCGTCTCAATTAAAGCCGTCGTTTCATCGTTGTTTTCATAGCCACCGATATAGCCAATATGGCGGTAGCCCGCCTCAAAAAGATGCGCCGTAATTTCATCAAGCGCTTTTTCAAAATCGATGGTAACACAGTCATATCGGTGGGAATTTGGGTCACTATCAACAAAAACGAGGTGTCTGGTTTTCTTCTCAAATGCGCGGATTTCAGCTTCCTTAAATTTTCCTAAGGCGATCAAGCCATCGATATTGGATAACAGATCTAAGTTGAATTGTCCATCTTGACGGTACAAAGTCATGATATAGATGCCTTGTTCTTTGGCGGCTTTTTCGATGCCATGGCGGATTTCCATATAATAGGGGTCTTTGATTTCTTGTTTGGGGTCATACCAAAGAACCACCGCAATATGCAGATGATGCGATTGGCTTGGATGTTTTTTAACATAGCCCATCTTTTCAGCCACTTGTTGTATTTTTTTGCGGTTTTCTTTGGATACGCTTAAAGTTTGATCGTCACTTAAGACCCTAGATACCGTTGTCACAGAGACATTACATGCAGAAGCGATGTCTTTTAATGTTGCCATATACTCACCTCAGTAAATTTTATAGTTTAATTTTACTATATTTTTACTATCAAGACAAGGTTTCATAAAAAAAACCATCGCCGAATCGTTAGAGCGATGGTTTAAAACAAAGACTTAGATATGATGAACGTGATGGGGAATTTTTTTACTTAAGAAAAAATCATGGGCTTAAAACCACGGTGATTCTTAGGGTTGGAAAGCCCCAAAGAGAACCAGCCAAGTCAAAATGGTGATGTACTGCGTTTTTTAGATTTGACAAACCAAAAAGGCTTAGCTTATAATGAGGTATATACCAGTTTCAGCTTTAAAGCTTCTGTGGACTACTTCTAGTGTGCACGGGAA
>PWMS01000034.1 GCA_003558105.1 Mollicutes bacterium
AATATTTCTAAACGGGCGAGTTCTTTGCGTAAATCAACGACTTCTTTTTTCGGTAAACGTTCAAAAGTACCGTCTTTTTCCCATTGGTTGATTTGGTGTAAACGACGGATACTGCGTCGGATGGTTTTAAAGTTAGTCAGCGTCCCACCTAACCAGCGTTTTGAAACATAAAATTGCTCGGAACGTTTTGAGTGTTCAATAATCGCATCCTGAGCTTGTTTCTTGGTGCCTACAAATAGAATTTTTCCACCATTTTGGGAAATTTCAAGAAGCTTTTTGTATGCATCCTCAATATAAGTGACGGTTTGTTGCAAGTCGATGATGTGAATGCCGTTCCGGCTGGTATAAATATACTGCGCCATTTTTGGATTCCATCGTCTCGTTTGGTGTCCAAAATGCACACCCGATTCTAATAATTGTTTCATGGTAACTACTGCCATAATGTGATTCCTCCTATTATTTTTTTTGATTGGCCTCCACAAACCTCATCATTCGACATCCACTTCTACCTCGAAGCTCTACAATGTCGAACTCTTCTTGTGTGTGTATTTTACGGCATTTAGTAGTATATCAAAAAAACACCTGCATAGCAAGTGTTTTCTCTTCAAATTTATCGATAATGTGAAACCGCCAAGTGGCCAGTTTCGTGCGCCTTCAATTGCTCGCTTAAGGTCTTGCGTAAGACGGGGAATAACCATAAAATGGTTATAAAACTACTGATGCTCATCAAAATTTGGAAAGGGATATCCGCCAGTAAATAGGGCCAAAAGACATGAATCCCTGTTTGTAACATATTAAAAGGAATGAACATCCACCCATAAAGAACGCTGATTAGAATACCGAAAAAAGCCAGTTTAAGTTCTGATTTAGTTTGGCGCATCAAGACACGATAAAGCGTAGGAATCATCAACCAGCCCATAAACATCGGGACCATATAGAAAGGATTTAATGTCCCCATCGCTAAATTGTCTAAAATGACATGAACAAAAATAATGACGACATTTTCACGATAAGAAAAAACAGAAGCATAAACCACAAGCAACAATACCGTGAATTGAATGTTTGGCAAAAACGTCAAAAAGAGTTCTTGGACAAACAAAATCGTTGTACACATTGCAATAAAAACCATGCGTTTAACTGACAAAACGATCCCCTCCTTCTAATGGGGTTGACGGACGCTGAAGCGATAGGTTGAACCATCTTGTAAAGGCAAATAATCAATCCCCTTACGGGCTTCTTCTCCATCGATTTCGATATAGATAAATCGTGTTTGAAAATCCGTGTCAATCACATCAATGCCTAATAATATACGACCGAATGTATCATGTTCAGAACCGCTCACTTTCAGATTGAAATGACGATCTAAAACATCGTATAAAGTATCGCCCGCTTTAAAATCTACGGTCTTTTCTGTGACAATATGACCATCGTCATCGATGATTTCAACCATGATTTCTCCGGCGCTATTAGAAATGATGCCTGAAGAAAAGTAAAAAAACGATAAGACCAAAGCGAATACGACGGCGATGGCACTGAGGATGATTTTAATTCTCATCACTCATCATAAGGGTCAAAAGGATGTGTGCTTTCGCCGTTGACAAAAGCATGTGCGAAGGCTAAAGATAAGAAAGCTTGTGGGGTTGAAAATGCCAAATCAGCATCTTCATCGTCGCTTAAATATATAAAACTACCGTCGTTAGTTTGATAAGCAAGGAATGTTTCGATAAAAGAGCGATCGCCATCATTAAGTTCTTCACTACTTAAATCAGCGCCCATATGGGTATAGACCATCAACAACCAAGCGTAACTTGATGCGTTACTACCCCAAAGATTTTCGTGAGGATGGTTATATAGATAATCTGCGATACTAGCGGCTAAATCATCATGATTATAGGCGCTTAAAGCGAAATATACCAAGCTAAGGGTATCATGATCGGTTTCTTCTAAAACAAGATCATCAGCCATACCGATAAAAGCGTCCACAAACGTCATATCTTCATAACCTTGCAAAGCCAAAACGTTGATTGCATCGCTGTATGGATGGATTAATTCAGCGGTAGCCGCCAAATGAGCTTGCAAGTCGCTGGGGTCCTCATTGAGCGCCTTGATAACAAATATTTCTTTTGCCAAAGCGCTAGCTTCCTCTAGTTCGCTTGCATCCATCATCTCAATAGTATCGCTTGATAGATTCTCTAGATGGGCCAGCCCAAGTGACACATACATTTCGGCTGGTGCTTCAAAATACGCCTCGTGATTTAAAACGAAAGCTTGACTATCCACAAGCCCATCATAGATGTCTTTGAGTGTCTGGTTCCACCAAGAAATAGAGAAAGAAAGTTCATCATCTTCGCTAAATGTAAGTTCGTTTAAGCCAACCTCTATAGCCTCACCATTTTTTTCAATCAGGATAAAGCTCCCTTCATAAGGGTCTAAAGGTCCAATGCTGTTTAAGAAAACGGCATCGTCATACAGTTGATAATTAAGATCAAAAACATTTTCGAGTTCTGTAATAATATCAAAATCTTCTGCCTGCCAAGGGATTTTTTCTTCGATGATCTTTTCATCGGTTTCTAAAAACACATGAACATAAACATCGCTTTCATCTTCCTCACAGCCGAACAAGACAAAAGTTAAAGCAAAGAATAGTGCCAAAGAGAATAGTTTTTTCATGGAGTCCTCCTTATTAGATTAAAAAAAACCATCCCCCTGGACGGTTTAACGATAGCCTAATGCAAAAAATGCACGTTAGACAACGCTACAACTCATACCCAGGAGTGTAATCTTCTTTTGAGTTCAGGTAGGTCTACCGGCTTAACATCGTCCTACTATGCACCTTCCCGCTTTGGCAGTGGTATTTTGCATTTCGTCCGTATTACGGTTGCTGGGACAGCTTGGGATTTTCACCCAATTCCCTGTTATAATGCACCTGTACTCTTGTAAGTATAGTGTACTGCTTTCCATCCAGATAAGTCAAGGAATTTCATAACTTTTTCAGCTTATTCATGATATAATCAACCATGAAAGGATGATATACATGAGAGGATTTGAAATTGCTAAAGGCTATGATCAAACGTTATCACTACCGAAGCGCAGCACAAAAAAGAGTGCTGGTTATGATTTTTCTATTTGTGAAGATATCACCATCAATCCAAAAGAAATCGTTCAGGCAAAAACTGGTATAAAGGCTTATATGGCGGATGATGAGGTTTTAAAGATTTATCCAAGAAGTTCTTTACCCATAAAATTTGGTTGTACCATTCCCAACAATGTTGGGATTATCGATGCCGATTATTATGGCAACAAAGATAACGATGGGGCGATATTCATCCAGCTTTACAACTTTAGCGATGTCTCCGTCACCTTAGTCAAAGGCACCAGAGTGGCACAGGGCATTTTCTGTAAATATTTCAAAATTGATCATGACGAAGCTGCCCCTAAAACAAGACAAGGTGGATTTGGCTCAACTGGATAAAAATAAAACACTCGAGGTGTATCAATGCACAACACACCAAAGAGTGTTTTTTATCTGACTTTTGACATAAACAATTGTAAAGCTTCACTTTTTGGCGTATCCAATATCTCAGGTCCACCTGTTTCAACGATTTTTCCTTGATCCATAAAGATGACAAAATCCGCAAAATCTTTTACAAAGCTCATGACATGCGTCACAAAAACAAAATCTTTACCAGAATCTCTTAAATTTTCAATCGAAGACAATACTTCGTGTGTTAGAATTGGATCTAAAGATGACGTTGGTTCATCAAGAAAGATGATGTCAGGATTGATTGATAACGCGCGAGCGATAGAGGCTCTTTGGGCTTGACCTCCAGAGACATGTTTCGGCAATTTGTGAGCTTGGTCCTCCAAGGAAAGTTTTCTTAAATTATTTAAAGCGATGTCAGTCGCTTTTTCTTTTTCAACATGGCGCGTTTTGGTTAAGACTAAGGTAATATTATCGAGTAAACTTAAGTGAGGAAACAAGTTATGATGTTGGAAAACAAAGCCGACATTTTTACGATAGGCTTTGTCTTGCACATCAAAACCATTGATGATGACTTTCCCCGATGTCGGTTTTTCTAGCCCAGACATAATCCGTAGTAGCGTTGATTTGCCAGACCCAGAAACCCCGACCAGACCAATGGCCTTTTTATTTTCTAACTGTATATTAAGTTCATTTAACACTTCGATATCATAAGTATGTGATAGGTTTTGAATATCTAGTTTCATTGTAAACCCCACCGCCTTTCAAAGAAACGCGTAAATTGTGAAAGGGGTACTGTAATCATAATATAGAGCATCCACATGATAATATAACCCTCAACATGCGCAAAGGTTCTCGATGTCATGACACTCATCGAATGAAACAATTCCGAATAACTAATGACATGTAATAAAGCACTACCTTTGATGATTAAGGAAAAATTATTCATCAACGGCGGCATCAATATTCTGATGACTTGTGGAATGATGATGTAACGGTATCTTTGATAAGGTGTAAACCCAAACAAATCCATCGCCTGGTATTGATCATCAGAAATGCTTGAGAAGGCCGATTTATAAATATTGGTCATATAAGGCGTGATATAAATCGTGATACCCAAAATCCCTAAGACAATACGATTATAACTGTTAAAAGCGGGGCCGATAACAAAAGCCATGACCACAATCATAACGAGTAAAGGTGTCCCATAAATAATTTCCGTTAAAACATCCACAAAGGCTCTAAAAAAACGCACTTTGGATTTCGATAACAAATAGAGTACAAAACCGGATATGACACTACCGATTAAGATGATAAATGAAACCATGACGGTGCGCAAAAAACCACCCATAATCAGTGTGCGATAACCTTCGAATGCTGAGAGGTTAAAAGGTTGCCTTTGCCTTAAAGCGATAAAGACTGCAAATCCGATAAAAAGTAGGATAGATATAAGGTAGGAAAGCCGTTTATTCATCAATAAAGAACTCCAGACCGTAGCGTTCTAAAAGCGCCTCAATATCCTCATCCCATCTTCCTCTTAAAGTGTCATATGCGCCACCCTCATCATGCATGGTAGCGATGAATTCATTCGCTTGTGCTAACAAGTCATCGTTGCCTTTTTCAACGGCCATACCTATGGGGGAAGATTGAATAGGGTCCCATATGACAAGGGTACTATCTGGATGCGCTCTATGGCCATTGGTGACTGGAAATGAACTCATTAAAAGAATGTCTGAAGTCCCTTGAGAGACACTTTGAATGGCTGTACTAAGTTCTGTGAATTCGGTAACATTTTTGCCTAGATCCGTAGGAATTTGAGTAGAGACTTGTGCGACAATACCAGCAAATTCGGCTTCATCAATCGCCAATAAATCATCAATACTACTATCTTCATCAATGCCGTGAGCATCCGCAAAATCCTGATTTACCAAACTAATAATTTTAAAATAAAAATAAGGATCACTAAAATTCACTGATTGTTTACGGTCTTCGGTGATACTCATTGAACCAATAATAATATCGATTTCACCAGAATTTAATGAGGGTATCATGGAACCAAAATCGGTATTGACAATTTCTACTTCACGACCGAGATATTCACCCAACATATAGGCAACATCAACACTGATACCTGTGGGTTCACCATCCTCGATGGTTTCAAAAGGTGGATAGGATAGGTCCATACCTACACGGAGAATATCTTCATCCCGACCACAGGCTGAGAGTAAACTTATAAATAATAAAAATAACGTTGACATTAATATTTTTTTCATATTTTTTCGCCCCTTTAAGGTTTTTTAATATTTTAATTATACTTAATTATTCTTCTTGATACAAACTATATGCTAAATAAAAAGAAACGAGCGAACCCGTTTCTTATGAACCTATCGAAAACGTTATTTCAGCTTTAGCTGCAATTTCACCATCTACTTTAGCAATGGCACTGCCTTTACCGACGGGACCTTTTATCTTAGTGATTTCTACATTAAGTTCTAAGGTGTCCCCAGGGATAACTTGCCGTTTAAAGCGACATTTATCAATACCTGCGAAGAACGCTAATTTTCCATGATTTTCTGCTTGTTTTAAGATGGCAATTGCCCCTGCTTGGGCTAGAGCTTCAATAATTAACACACCAGGCATCACGTGATGCTCGGGGAAGTGACCTTGAAAAAACGGTTCTGAAACAGTGACGTTTTTTAAGGCTTTAACGCGTTTGCCCTCTTCTAATTCTAGGACTTTATCCACCAGTAAAAAAGGATAGCGATGGGGTAGAATCTTTTTGATCTCGTTGCTGTTTAATATCATGTTTATGCCTCCCATTTTTTGAAAACCAATGTTGCGTTATGGCCACCAAAACCTAAAGAGTTAGATAGCGCATATGTTATAGCTTTATTTTCACCTTTATTGGCCTGAATGTCAATATCACAGGCTTTATCTTGATTTTTAACGTTGATGGTTGGTGGTATAAAACCCTCTTTGAGCGCCAATACTGAAACAATACCTTCAACAGCCCCTGAAGCGCCTAAAAGATGGCCAATCATCGACTTTGTAGAGCTGACTTTTAACTGATTAGTATGGGCTAAAAATAAATCTTTAATCGCTTTTGCTTCAATCTTATCATTGAGTGGCGTCGAGGTTCCGTGGGCATTGATATAACCGATATCATCAGGCTGGATGCCTGCATCTTCTATCGCTTGTTTCATACATTGATAAGCGCCTTTGCCTTCAGGATCAGGACTGGTGATATGATGCGCATCACATGTCGCACCATAACCCACAATTTCACCGTGTATTTTAGCCTTTCGTGCCTGGGCATGTTCTAAAGATTCCAAGATAAATGCTCCCGCACCTTCACCCATAACAAAGCCATCGCGGTCTTGATCAAAGGGCTTGGAAGCCGAGGCTGAATCTTCAGATTTTGATAAGGCATGCATCACAGAAAAACCGCCCAATCCCAGTTTGGTTATCGAGGCTTCTGCGCCCCCTGCAATCACAAGGTCATGATACCCGTGTTGAATACTTCTAAAAGCATCACCAATCGTATTGGTGGCGCTGGCGCAGGCGGTTACACTAGCCGTTGCCATACCCTTAAAGCCATATCTAATCGCAATATTACCTGAGGCGATATTGATAATGGCCATTGGGATAAAGAAAGGGCTGATGCGATCGTAGCCTTTCGCTTTTGCTCTATCTTCTTGTTCAGCGATGGTTTTTAATCCCCCGATACCGCTGGAAAAGAATACACCTGCTCTTTGTAAATCAATCGTTTCAACATCAACATCCCCATGACGCATAGCTTCATCACTAGCCTTCAACGCAAATTGGGTGAAACGGTCCATGCGTTTGGCTTGTTTTTTACCAAAAAAAGCTTCGATATTAAAGTCTTTAATTTCTCCAGCGATTTTTACATTGAAATCAGTGGTATCAAACAAAGAAATCGGCGCAATGCCGTTTTTACCAGCTTTAATATTTGACCAGGTATCTGATAGGGTGTTGCCGAGTGGATTGATGGTCCCTATCCCGGTTATAACAACGCGTCTTTTCATTAAATCATCCCTCCGTTAACATGTATAATTTGTCCAGTGATATAAGAAGCATCATCACTAGCTAAAAACAAAGCGGTATTGGCAATATCCTCAACGTCGCCGAAACGATGCAGAGGAATTTGTGCAAGGTACGTTGTTTTAATATCCTCGGATAAATCTTTGGTCATGTCGGTTTCAATGAACCCTGGCGCAATAGCATTGACGGTAATTTGTTTTTTGCCATATTCTTTTGATAAGGCTTTAGTCAATCCATTGATGCCAGCTTTTGAAGCCGCATAGTTCGCTTGTGCGGGATTGCCAATAGAACCAACCACAGAGGAAATATTGATAATCCGACCATGTTTTTGTTTAAACATCGGACGGGTCAACAATTTTATCATATGCCATGTTCCTTTTAAATTGACATCGATGACATCTTCAAAATCTTGTGGTTTCATTCTAAGCATTAAGGTGTCTTTGGTGATGCCGGCATTGTTGATTAAAACATCGATGGTACCGAATCTTTCTAAGGCTTTCTCAACCATGGCTTTCGCTTGTTCATAATCGCTAACATCGCCTTGAAGCGCCATTGCATCTGAATCATGCTGTTGGATCATATCGACGATCTCTAAGGCGGCTTCTTTGTTCCGGTTGTAGTTGACAATCACCTGATAACCCGCTTTACCAAAGGCAATCGCAAGACCCCGGCCAATACCATTAGAAGCACCGGTGATAAAAACGGTTTTTTTATCTGTCATGTTATTTCAACTCCTTAAGGGTTTCCTTTAATGAATCCATATTGTTGATGTGCATCGTTTTTACTTCAGAAGATATCTTTTTAACAAATGTGGTCAAAGTTGGTTTTGGTCCAATTTCTACGAAGGTATCATACCCTTCATCTAGCATCGCCGTTAAAGCTTCATGAAATTGTACCGGGTGGGTAATGTGATTGGCCATTTGAAGTTGTATATTCTCGTTGGAATATTTTTTTCCGGTTGTATTTAAATATAAATCAGGGGTTGGCTTGTTAAGCTTGATTAAGTTTAAGTATGTTGTGAAGTTTTTTTTCGCATCTTCCATAAAAGGACTATGAAAAGCCCCAGAGGTGTTTAAGATTCTAAGGCGTTTAATGCCAAAATCAGGCCCTTTTTCTTGTGCGTTTTTAATGCCTTCTTTTGACCCTGAAATAACGCATTGATTGTCGCTGTTGTGATTGGCCAAATAAACATCACTCAGCGCCTGTGTTAATTTTTTAACCGTCGCTTTATCGCTTTTAACCGCAGCCATTTGACCCTCTTGGCTTTGAGAAGCTTGGTCCATAAAAAAGGCACGGTGTTCCACACATTGTAACCCCGTATAAAAATCGAAAACACCACGATCATATAAGGCAGGGTATTCTCCTAAAGAAAGCCCTAAACTACCAGATGAAATGATTCCTTTATCCTTCAAGTAATCGGTGATAGCAACTTGAAATGTGAATAGGGCGGTTTGTACATACCTTGTTGAATTTAGTTTGCTTTCATCAAAAAACATAATATCAAGCAAATCGTAATTGAGATATTGGTTGGCGGTATCAAACACATGTTTGATGCTGTCAATATTGTCGTATAAATCTTTCCCCATCCCTACTTGTTGTGAGCCTTGAGGTGTGTATAAAAAAGCTAACTTCATGATTTAGTATCCTTTCAGTCGTCTTAATATTTAATAATGGCGCCGCCCCAAGTCAAGCCACCGCCAAAGGCGACGGTTCCAAAAACTTGGTTTCGTTTAAGTCGATTGGATTGCACCGCTTCATCAATGGCAATGGGCACGCTAGCTGCGGAGGTGTTACCCGTTTTACCGATGTTCATAAACATTTTATCCATCGGAATTTTTAAACTTTTTGCGGCATATCGAATAATGCGTTCGTTGGCTTGATGTGCCACAATCAATTCAAGATCATCCAAAGCAATTTGACTGGTTTCACTCAATTTATTTAAAGTATAAGGCATAGCCCAAACAGCAAATTTAAAAACGTCGCTGCCCTGCATTTTAACAAAGGGGCGCGCTTGAGGTGGGGTTTCAAAGTTCTTTTTAAGAGGGTAGCTATCCATATATAAAAGCAGTTCTTGATCGCCTTTGGAAAAAGTTTGAATAGCTTTTATGTGCTTTTCCTTACTCGGTCCAAGCACCATAGCCCCAGCCCCATCCGCAAATAAAACACACGTATTGCGATCGGAGAAATCGGTGATTTTACTTAAAATATCGGCGCCAACAATTAAGATATGTCTATACGCTTCGCTTTGAATCATTTTATCAGCAATATCCAGGGCGTATATAAATCCGCTACACGCGGCGTTAATATCAAAGGCTGGAATCATGCGCGCGCCCAATTTCCGTTGTAAAAGTTGTGCAACGCCTGGTAACACATAATCCCCTGTGATGGTAGCGACGATAATTAAATCTAAATCTTCGGCACTTATATCCGTAGATTCAAGCGCTTTTAATGCGGCTTGATACGCTAGATCCGAGGTATTCTCATCGATGGTCATGGGGCGGTTTTTGATACCGGTTCTTGAGGTAATCCAAGCATCGGATGTATCCACAATCTTTGCTAAATCCTGATTGGTAATGATATGGTTTGGCATATAAGAACCTGTGCCCAGTATTTTAGTATGTGTCATTTGACCACCTCTTGTAAATTTTCGTAATTAAAGCGTTGTAAAAAGCCCATTTTTCGGTATTTATTATACCGTTCGGTCGCGAGTTCAAAGCGACTCATATCATTGAGTTCACGCAAGGTATCACGAAGGGTTCGATAAATCGCTTCATACATCTTTATTGGTTCATGATGGGCACCACCGATAGGTTCTTGAATAATGCCATCGATAATCCCAAATTCTTTTAAATCATAACTCGTTAATTTCATGACTTCACTGGCTTCTTGCGCTTTTTTCGCATCTTTCCACAAGATTGATGCATACCCCTCAGGCGAGAGGATTGAATAAATGCTATTTTCCATCATAAAGACACGGTTGCCAACCCCAATAGCTAGGGCACCACCACTACCACCTTCGCCTAAGATAAAAGCAATCAAAGGTACTTTTAAATCGCTCATCTCATAAAGGTTATTTGCAATCGCCATCGCTTGACCTCTGGATTCTGCGCCAATTCCAGGAAAAGCGCCAGGCGTGTCGATAAAGGTTATAATAGGCCGGTTAAATTTTTCGGCTTGTTTCATAAGCCTAAGGGCTTTTCGGTAGCCTTCTGGATGTGGCATACCAAAATTATTCTTAATATTGTCTTCGGTATTTTTCCCTTTGCGTTGACCTATGATGGTCAGCGGTTGGTCCTCGAAAAGAGCCAAGCCACCAATAATCGCTTGATCATCTTCATAAAGGCGATCGCCAGAAAGTTCGATAAAGTCTTCAAATAGATAGTTGATAACGTCTTGTGTACCTGGTCTTTTAACGTGTCTAGCCAAAAGGACACGATCCCAAGATGTTAACTTCGACATCATATGTTGTTTGTAGGTTTTAATTTTATCAGAAATTTCTTGGATGGCGGTTTCATCATCCAAGCTTCGTAATTCTTCTTCAAGTTTTAACAATTTTTGTTCTTTTTGTAAGATATCCATACCATCATCCTCTTTGATGCATAACTAAAAGTTTGTGCAACGTCTCTCTCATATCTTTACGGTGCACCACTTTATCTATCATGCCTTTTTCTAACAAAAATTCAGCTCTTTGAAAACCTTCGGGTAACGATTGTTTGATCGTTTGCTTGATGACTCTAGGGCCAGCAAATCCAATTAATGCTTTTGGTTCGGCTAAAATAATATCACCTAAAGAAGCGAAAGAGGCGGTGACACCACCCGTGGTTGGATGGGTTAACACCGAGATAAATAGTAAGCCTTGATTATGTAACTTCTTAATCGCCCCGGCCGTTTTAGCCATCTGCATTAAGCTAAAAATTCCTTCTTGCATGCGCGCGCCACCACTAGCGATAAACATGATTAAAGGTAGACGTTTAACCATAGCGTATTCGATACTCTTCGCAACTTTTTCACCGACGACACTCCCCATTGAGCCCATCATGAAATGTGAATCTAACACCCCTAAGACAAGGGGATTGTTGTTGATTTGAGCATAGCCATAAATATAAGCATCATCTAGACTCGTTGCCTTTTTATATTCAGCAATCTTGTTTTCATAGTGATCGACAAAAAGCGGATTTAAGGTAATAAACCCAAGTCCTTTCTCGATAAAGGAATGGGGATCAACGGTTATACTGATGCGTTCAATCGCCCGCAGACGAAAGTGATGATCACAAGCCGGACAAACATAATGATTTTTGACCATATCTTTAGAAATTAAGGCTTTGCCGCATTGATCACATTTCTCATAAAGACCTTCTGGAACCTCTTTGGCCTTACTTAAATCTAAAGGTTTCTTACGATAACCTTCAACCTTCGTTTTAAATCGCTTTTGTTTTTCAAATGCCGCTTGCAAGTGATTACGTTTCATAAGCCAACAACCGTTCTATATGTTTTTCAATGAAAGCAGTATCGATGCGATTATGCACAAAATCATTATTCATCAATATCATCATTAAAAAGTATTGATTGGTCGGTACCGGTTCAATAATCAATTCTTCTAACGCCGCACGAAGATTGCGAATCGCATCAAGACGGTCTTTGCCATGGGCAATTAATTTTCCAACCATCGCATCATAATATGGCGGGATTTCATAATCTGTATAAAGCATAGTATCCATGCGAATACCAAGCCCTTGGGGCATATGAAAGAATTTGACGAGACCTGGAGATGGTCTGAAATCGTGTTTAGGGTCTTCCGCGTTGATGCGTACTTCAATCGCATGACCGTTGAATTGCACATCGTTTTGGGTTATCTTCAGTTTTTCACCAGAAGCTATGCGAATTTGTTCTTTGATGATATCAATCCCTGTGATCATTTCTGTCACTGGGTGCTCTACTTGAATACGTGTATTCATTTCAATGAAATAAAACTGATTATTCTTAACGATAAATTCGATGGTCCCAGCATTTTCATAACCAACGTGTTTAGCCGCTTTAAGCGCTGCGGCATACATCGCTTCTTTAACATCGCTTTTTAAAGACGATGGGGCTTCTTCGACAACTTTTTGATTGCGCCGTTGGATACTGCAATCTCTTTCACCTAGATGCAAGACGTTTTGGTATTTATCCGCCAATATTTGCACTTCGATATGCCGAGGTTGTTCGATGTATTTTTCTAGATAAACCCCATCATTACCAAACGCCGCTTTTGCTTCTTGTTTCGCGGCGTAAAAAGCATCTTCGAATTGTTGTAAGTTGCGTACCAAGCGCATGCCACGACCACCGCCACCAGCGCTCGCTTTGATTAAGACAGGAAAACCAATATCTTGGGCAATCTTTTTGCCCATGCGTAAATCAATTTCTTTATTGCTGCCCGGTACCAAAGGTACCCCAGCATCTTTCATCAGTTTAATCGCTGTGGCTTTATCGCCCATTTGTTCGATCATCTTAGAACTCGGACCGATAAACTCAATATTCACTTCTTCACACAAATTAGCGAATTTTGCTTGTTCACTCAAAAAGCCAAAACCTGGATGAATAGCTTCGGCGCCTGTATGAATCGCTGCGGATATAATGTTTTCCATATTTAAATAAGAATCCTTGGCGTTGTGCGATCCGATACATACCGCTTCATCCGCCAAATGAACATGTAACGCTGTCTCATCTGCTTTTGAATAGACAGCAACGGTATCAATCCCGAGTTGTTTACAACTGCGGATAATACGAACAGCAATTTCGCCCCTATTGGCAATCAGAATCTTTTGAAACATCAGTCAATCTCCATGATGGTTTGGTCATACATGACCATATCGCCATTCTCAACGTGAATCTTTTTAATGGTACCATCTTTGGGGGCGGTAATCTCGTTCATGACTTTCATCGCTTCGATAATGCATAATGTATCGCCTTTTTTCACCGTTTGCCCAACATGCACGAAGGGCGGTTTATCCGGCGCTTTCGCCGCATAAAAAGTCCCGACCAAAGGGGCGTTTACTTGGGTATACGACGACACTTCTTCGGTCGCGGATTGTGATTTATCGGATTCGTTGACAACCACTTCTTTAACAACCTGTTCCCCTGAATAAGCGGTGGTAGGTTGTGCTTTTGTAAGTTCGATTTTGACATCATCTCGTTCTAACTTCATACTAGATAGATTTGATGTTTGAAAGATTTTTATAATATTTTTTAACTCTCTGTTATTCATATAACTACTCCTATATTTTGAATTTCAAAATATTAATAGGCCAAAAAAAAGGGTTATGATTGCGCCGCTTGGATAAATTCCATAACATCGCGAACCGTTTTAAGTCCATTAACTTCATTGTCTGGCACAGAAATATCAAAGGTATCTTCAAGTGCCATGACAAGTTCAACAACATCCAAAGAATCCGCACCAAGATCATCTAAAATATGCGAATCTAAAGTAATGTCGTTTTTATCAATATCCAATTCTTCTGCCATAAGCGTTTGTAATTGTTCAAACATAAGTAGCCTCCTTTTATTAAACCTTGATAAGTGCATTATAAAAGGAAGTACTTTGCTTGTCAATCTATTTTGATATTCAAACAAACTGCGTACGCTTACATGTTTTTATGTTCATATGTATGCTTATGAATATGTTGATATTACCGCAAGTCGGTTTGGTTAAAGGATTATTTTTTTTCACGCTTCATAGCCTATTTTGTGCGCTCTATTATGTTTTTAAAATTCTCTTCATATAACACATTATCATATAGTGTTTACACTAACTATACGATAATGGCTTATTTATAATTATTCCGTTTTTCATGCTTGAGGAACGCCAATTTTTGACAAGGTACCCAGCTACTTTTTGTTTTACAGTTTAAGTTCTCATCGATATCTTGTAGCGATTCTATACCTTTTTCACCTTCATAAACCTGCTGGGTTTTAAAAACATTTTTTCTAAACCTGATAAACAGATCCTGTGAGGTCATATGATAATTCTTTTCAAATGTTCTTATTAATCGATTTGTAAAATCATCAATGTCAATGGATTGTTTAAGCTGTTTTTTCAGACTGGTTGCTTTGGTGGCTAAAGTTTCCTCATAACCATTGAGATTAACCCCAATGCCAAGCAAACAATAGGTATTTGGATGATTTTTTTCTATCAAGATACCCGCGATTTTTTTATGTTTTATATAGATATCATTTGGAAGCTTAATCTCGCCGTTAAGCGCATATGTATCTAAAACATCGATAACACTCAACGTGGCGATCATCAAAGCTTGGGGCATACTTAAAAATGACTTAATGACGAAGGTTCCTAGAAAGTTTTCTTTTTTAGCACTCAGCCAATGGCGTGAAAAATGCCCACGGCCATGGGTCTGATAATCGGTTGTAATTAAGGTATTCTCAGCGATGGTATCCATAATTTCTTTGGCATAATCGTTGGTTGAGGTGATGGTTTGTAAATGGATTTTTTTCATAGGTCCACCTTCTTAAAATATACTTTATTGTACCACGAGTTTATGTTTGGAGAAAACCATGGCTAAAAAAAACGCCCAATTTTGGACGTTTTAATAGCTTATTTCATAGCTTGTGCCATGAACCAAATTTCTTTGTCGTAGGCTGCAATTTCATCTTCAAGCATACCCACAGTAACAAAGTCTTCAGCTTCATCGGCGAGATGGCGAATTTCTGTGGCTAAAGCTTTGAGATTTTCGACTTCAGCTTTAAGAATTTCGAACACTTCAGGAATTGTGTAGTTTTTGACGGTGATTTCTTTAACGTTAGTGACCTCAAGATATGATTTCATTGAAGCTAAGGGGAATTCACCAAGCATTTTAAGACGTTCAGCGACTTCATCATAGTTCTCAAATAACATATCATAAAGTTTTTCAACATAAACATGAACCGCTTCAAATCTTTCACCCACAACATTCCAGTGTAAATTGTGGAATTTTACATTTAATACCGCTAAATCTGCGACGTATTGATTCATTAATTTTTTTTGTTTATCCATAAAATACCCTCCTAAATTTATTGACAACATCATTATATCATAGTTGTCTTAAAAGGCAACTATTATGCTTTATTAAGCCCTTTTTAACGATTGGAGGCTTGGGCTTCTTTAAGGTTTTTCTTGAGTTCTCTTTCTGCTTTTAAGAAATCTCTTGTTCGTTGTCTGTTTTCTTCTAGGCGCTCTTTACGAACGTCTTCTAAATGTTTCATAGCATTATCTTTATCCAACCCAACATGTGCTTCTTGGGCTATAACGTTTATCACATTTTCACGGTGCTCTAAGGCCCCGTTAATAACCACGGTAAAAATGATTTCTTGATCTTTGACCAATTTAATATAACCGACATCAATGGACGATATCAGTGGCGCATGGTTATCCAAAATGGCAAATTCTCCTAAAGACTTTGAACTGACAACGACATAATCGACGGTTTCGTTATACAGTTCCCCCTCAGGGTTGATCACAATGATTCTCATCTAATCACCTATTCTTCTTTGTTGGCGCGTTTAGTAACATCTTCTATACTACCAACAAGGCGGAAAGCATCCTCGGGATAATCATCGTACTTACCTTCTAAAATACCTTTAAAGCCTTTGATGGTATCTTCCACAGGCACATAAGAGCCTTTTTGTCCGGTAAATTGTTCTGCGACGTGGAAGTTTTGTGATAAGAATAGTCTCAAACGACGCGCGCGGTGCACGGTCAGCTTGTCATCCTCACTGAGTTCATCCATCCCTAAAATGGCGATAATATCTAAGAGTTCGTTATATCTTTGAATCGTCCTTTGAACTTCTCGGGCAATTTCGTAGTGTTCTTTACCGACGATTTCAGGTTCTAAGGCACGCGAAGTTGAAGCGAGTGGATCAACGGCAGGATAAATACCTTCTTCACTGATTTTACGGGATAGGTTTGTCGTCGCATCCAAGTGTGCAAATGTCGTAGCTGGAGCGGGATCGGTGTAGTCATCCGCAGGGACATACACAGCTTGAATAGAAGTGATGGACCCTTCTTTCGTCGAGGTGATTCGTTCTTGAAGTTGTCCCATTTCTGTGGCTAAGGTCGGTTGATAACCTACGGCTGAAGGCATGCGCCCTAACAAGGCAGAAACTTCACTACCAGCTTGGGTAAAACGATAGATATTATCAATAAAAAGTAAGACATCTTGTTTTTTTTCATCGCGGAAATGTTCGGCCATCGTTAGACCTGTTAATCCAACACGCATTCTAGCGCCGGGTGGTTCGTTCATTTGACCAAAGACCATGGCTGTTTTATTGATAACCCCGGATTCTTTCATTTCATAATAAAGGTCATTCCCCTCACGGGTTCGTTCACCAACGCCTGCAAAAACACTAATACCACCATGTTCTTGGGCAATATTATGAATCAATTCTTGAATCAAAACGGTTTTACCAACCCCAGCACCACCAAAAAGACCAATTTTACCGCCTTTAACGTAAGGGGCTAGTAAGTCGACAACTTTTATTCCTGTTTCGAGAATTTCGGTTTCGCTACTAATTTCATCGAGTTTAGGGGCTTGTCTATGAATCGGCATGCGTTTGATTTTTTTATCGACGTCGCCTTGATCATCGATGGCTTCGCCAAGGACATTAAAGATTCTCCCTAAGGTTTTATCACCAACAGGGACACGGATGGGTCCTTCTAAATCGATCGCTTCCATCCCACGTGTCAACCCATCGGTGGAATCCATCGCGATGGTTCTGACAACGCTATCCCCAAGATGCAGGGAAACCTCCAAGGTTAAATAAATGTTTTGGGATATTTTATCATTTTTATGGTCAATCAAGATGGCATGGTTGATTTCGGGAAGTTGTTTATCAAATTTAACGTCAACGACCGGGCCCATGACTTGTAATATTTTTCCTTTGTTCATCGTATTCCTCCTTTAATCCAACGCTTCTGCGCCACCGATAATATCGGTGAGTTCGGTTGTAATCGCATCTTGTCTGGCACGATTGTATTTGAGTTGCAAGTCTGAAATTAACTCCTCAGCGTTATCGGTAGCGCTTTTCATCGCGGTCATACGAGAGGCATGCTCGGTAGCTTTAGCTTCTAAAATCATGCCGTAAAATAAATTGACCACATACATCGGGAGTAAGTCTTGCAACACTTTATGGGCGTTGGGCTCATAATAGTAAATTGGGGTGTATGTCGACCCATCGTTGCTGTCGTAGTCCAATAATGGGTTGTGTTCTAAGGGAATGAGGGTTGTCTGTTTTACTTCATGTTGTAAAGTGTTGATAAAGTGATTATAAAACACTATGATTTCATCAAATTTTCCAGATAGATACCCTTTGATAAAGGTATCGCTAATTTGTTGAAAGTCAATAAATTGAACATCATCTCTAACTTGAATAACCTCATCATGAATCAATCGGTAACCACGGCGTTTCGCAAATGAAAAAGCTTTAAACCCTAAAGCCGCCACCTCAAACTCATCGTTGGATTGATGATGTTCGTTTATGTACTTTTCAGCTTTTTTAAAGACACTGTTGTTGTAAGGCCCAGCCAAACCACGGTCACTTGAAATAATGACATAGACGGTTTTATTAATCTCACGGGCTTCCAATATCGGATGACTTAAATCGTGATCACTGGATAAAACCCGTGAGAGCACGTTTGAAAGACGTTTGGTTAAAGGTCTAAATGATTTGATTGCACGCTCCGCTTTTTTTAATTTGGCGGCGCTGACCATATGCATCGCTTTGGTAATTTGCGATGTTTTTGCCGTAGCGTTGATGCGTTTTTTAATATCTCGCATAGAGGAAGGCATAGTTTTTAACCACCTTAATTAAAACGTTTTTTGAAGCGTTTGATGACGTCGTCAAAAGCTTTTGTATCGGGTAAAGTTTTTTCTTCTTTAATAAGCTTAAGAAGTTCTTTTCCTTTGTCATCGGACTCAAAGAAGGAATGTAGTGAGCTTTCAAAGCGTTTGATATCTTCAATTTTGAGATCGTCTAAGAAACCTTTTGTTAGCGCATAGATACTGATAACCTGCTTGTTGACGGGCATCACTTCATGAAGGCCTTGTTTAAGGATTTCAACGGTGCGTTTTCCGCGTTCAAGTTTTTCTTTGGTAGCTTTATCCAAATCACTACCAAACTGTGTGAAGGCTTCTAACTCACGATAAGATGCCAAGTCTAAACGAAGGGTACCACTAACTTTTTTAATCGCTTTAATCTGTGCAGCACCGCCAACACGAGAAACACTTAGACCTGCGTTAATCGCTGGTCTTACACCAGTGTAAAACAAATCGCTTTGTAAGAAGATTTGTCCATCGGTAATGCTGATGACGTTGGTGGGAATGTAGGCTGAAATGTCGCCCGCTTTGGTTTCAATAATCGGAAGCGCGGTAATCGAACCCCCGCCAAGACTATCGTTAAGCTTCGCAGCGCGTTCCAACAAACGTGAGTGTAGGTAGAAAACATCGCCAGGAAAGGCTTCGCGTCCTGGTGGACGGCGTAATAAAAGCGATAACTCACGGTACGCCGTAGCGTGTTTAGTAAGATCATCGTATACAATCAAAACACTTTTGCCATCAAACATGAACTCTTCACCGATAGAAACACCAGCATAAGGCGCTAGATATAGTAAGGGCGCAGGCTCTGAGGCACTTGCTGATACGATGATGGTATAATCTAAGGCGCCGTGGCGGCGCAAGGTTTTTTGGACTTGGGCGACGGTGGATTCTTTTTGACCAATCGCCACATAGATACAAATAACATCTTCTTCTTTTTGATTGATGATGGTATCTAGCGCAATTGATGTTTTACCGGTTTGTCGGTCACCGATGATGAGCTCACGTTGACCGCGGCCAATCGGGACCAAGGCATCCAATACTTTAATGCCGGTTTGTAAGGGTTCTTCGACTGACTTTCTCGCCATGACACCTTGAGCTTTTTGCTCTAAAGGACGGCTCTTTTTCGTTTTGATAGAACCCAAGCCATCAATCGGCTTACCAAGCGGGTTGATGACACGGCCAAGTAAGGCCTCTCCAACTGGAACTTCAAGAATTTTACCGCTCGTTTTGACCGTGTCGCCTTCTTTAATTTCGGTGGATTCATCTAAAATAATCGCACCGACATGATCTTTTTCTAGATTCAGTGCCATGCCATAAATATCGTTCCCAAAATCTAGCAACTCACCGCTCATCGCCTCATCTAAACCATGAACAAGAGCGATGCCATCGCCAACACTAATGACGGAGCCAACGTTATCGGTTTTAATTTCTTTGCTGTATTTTTGGATTTGTTCTTTAATCAGAGCACTGATTTCTTTGGTATCCATTTTGCTCATACTTTCACCTGCCTATTTTGTCAAACGATGCTTTAGTTTTGATAGGGTCTGATTGACGGTTTGATCCATGACTTTGCCTTCGTATTCGAAGCGCAGTCCGCCAATGATACTTTCATCAATGTGTGGTTCTATCATCACTTTTCGTTGATATTTTTTTTCATACGATTGCTTTAGATTGTCTAGTTGTGTTTGGTTGAGCTTTGTTTTGCTGTAGACGCGAATATACATAACATCGTTCATCCGATCGATTAGATCATTGAAATCGACGAAGATATCCCGCATAGAATCAAAGCGGTGATTATCGATGATAACATTCATAAAATCATTAAATAACTGAGGTAATTCTAACGCCTTAATAGCCGCTTTCTTCTCATCTTTATGAATGTTAGGGTGCACAAAAAATCGTCTGTCTTCATCATCGAAACTATTGAGGACATTGCTAAAAACCGATTGAATATCTTTCAATTGGTTTTTTTCATTGGCAAGTTCAAAAAGTGCAACCGCATATTGTTCGCTTAGCGCACTCATTCTTTGTTAATCTCCTCAATCGCCTCATCAATCAAACGATCGTAGGTTTCTTTAGAAATTTTCTTTTCGATGGCTTTTTGACTCAAAACCATCGCAACATCAACAATCTCTTCTTTTAGTTTATTTCGGGCCAATTCAATCTCTTTTTCGAGGTCTTCTTTTGCGGATTTTTTCATGTGTTCTGCTTCGCTTTTAGCTTCCTTGATAATTTGGCTTTTATTATCATCAGCTTGAGATTTCGCATCTTCAATAATCTTTCTTGCGTCTTCCTTCGCTTTTTGATAAGACTCTTCCGCATCATCTTTCAAGGCTTGTGCTTCTTCTTTTTGTGCCGCTGCCTCTGTCAATTCACTATCGACAATTTCACGACGCGACTCTAAGAACGCAGTCACTTTATCCCAAAAGAATTTTTTCACCACAACAATAAGCAATAAAGTTGCGATAATTTGGATGGCCATCTCAATGGGATTAATACCCGTCAAACCAGAATTTTCAATAAGGGTACGAATCGCTTGTGCAACAGTATCCATGGTGTTGCCTCCTTATATCTCTTAGCTTATGCGGTGAAGATTAATACAAATGCAATGATTAAAGCGTAAAGACCCGTTGTCTCGGCCATCGCTTGACCAACAAGCATCATGGTGGTTATCTTACCACTAGCCTCGGGTTGACGACCAATCGCTTCAACCGCTTTACCTGCGGCGAAACCTTGACCAATCCCTGGGCCGATCCCAGCGATCATAGCGATACCAGCACCAAGCATGGCAAGACCGCTAATAAAATCTGCATTATACCCATGTTCAGCAAGTATTGTGAATAACATAAAATGTCCTCCTGTTTATTATATATATTTTTTTAAAGCTTTTTACACTTCTTCGGTTTCAACGGCAATAGACAAGAAAATCATTAAAAGCATAAAATAAACAAACGCTTGAATAAGTCCAAAGCCGATATTAAAAATCGGATGAACAATAAAAGTCATCGGTATAATAGCGACCAATGTTGGCAATATGTTCATCACAATCACCCCGATGACCGCACCGGATAAAATATTACCAAAAAGACGCAAGCCCATCGCCGTGGTGGTTGAAATTTCACCAATAATATTTAAGGGAAACAAAAAGGGAATCGGACTCATGAGGTCTTTTAAACGTCCTAAAGGATTGTGTGCGATAATGGCACTCACTTGAATAATCAAAAAAGCCATCAAAGAGAATCCCAAAGCAATATTAATATTGGAAAGCGGGGTCGCTAAACCAAACAAACTAACCGTATTGGCAAAGCCTAAATAAAGTAAAATACCTATCAACATCGGCGCAAATTTTTTCCAATTATCTCCAAAGTAATTTTTGATAAGATTGTTGAGCATATCGATGAGCATGATAACCAAAAAAATCGGGCCTTTGATAGGTTTGGCAGGATCCATCTTAGCAACGCGTGCCCCTAAGAAACTCAGGATGATCATTAAAAATATGATGACAATGATGGAAGACGCCATATTAGGACTCAGCATGCGTATCATCCTCTCTAAAAATTATTGCCGTTATAATTAAGGCTACTTTAAACGACGTCAGACCGACAAAAACAGGAATCATCATTAAGCCTTCGTTAAAGTGTGCTATCACTAAAACCAGACCATAAAAAGCAAATCGGATAAAATAGTTCCGCACCGACAACCGTCGAAGCTTCGTATAATCAATTTCAACTTGTTTAAGCACTGAGCGGTAGTGGAAAGACATCATCATCACACTGACCAATGTCCCCAGTATAAAACTTAACACAATCGTCCATCCATCAAAATCCGTGAAGTGAAACCCGAGCCATAAGCCTAGCGATACAACCAATGCATAAGGCCAGACCACAGCAAACGTCTTGATATAGAGATTGTCATTCTTCTTCATCATATTTTTCACCTAATTTATATACCCGAACCATAAAGTTTCTTACCGCCGCTATAGCGCCGATGATCATAAAGATAATCACGAATAAACGCTCAAATCCAAGCCAATGGTCAAGCCCTATCCCGATAAAAAAACCGATTAGGATCGCAACAATAACTTCCCAAGCGAAATTAGAAGCAATCGCGATAAGTTTTACGGTTTGCTTTTTATCACTCATAATAACCTCTTAACCAATCTATGATTCAATTTTATTGACTCTTCGCTGATGGCGCTTTTCATTAGAAAACTCGGTTTTCAACCAAACATCGGCAATCTTAAAGGCTAAATCATCGCCCAGAATTCGACCACCCATGGTTAAAATATTGGAATCATTATGCAAGCGTGTAGCCTCTGCACTGAAAACATCATGCACCAAAGCGGCACGAATGCCTTGAATCTTGTTAGCCTGAATACTCATACCAATCCCTGTGCCGCATATTAAAATACCACGGTCAAAATCGCCCTTAACCAAAGCTAAGGCTAGCGGGGTTGCAACATCGTTATAATCGCAACTTTTGGTATCATTGGTCCCAAAATCTTCAACGGTATATTCTTGTTTTAATAGATATGATTTCACTGCTTCTTTGAGACGATAACCAGCGTGATCAGAGCCTATAGCTATTCTCATTGTATTCACCTCATAAAATTCTACTTTCCTATTATATCAAAGACTTATTAAATTACAATAAAAAACACGTTTAATCCAGTTTGATATCGCCTTGTCGTAAGATTCGCTTTTGCATGACATCATAGACGGTAGATGCCTTCCCTTCAGCATCATCACCCACAACGATATAATCGGCCTTGTCGTTAAATTCTAACGCATTTTGATATGTCTTAATCTCTGGTTCATTTGAACGATTGAGTGACGTCACCGCCATCGGCCCAAAATGATTGAGAAGTTTAAGCGCTAGTGTATCGTTTGGCATTCTTAAACCAATCGTATCAAAACCCGCATTAACATAAGGGGGTACAATATCGGTCTTTGGGACTACTAAGGTTAAAGCACCAGGCCAATATTTTAAAGCCAACGGTTTTAAAAGCGTTTCATCTGAGGTAAACCTTAAAGCATCGTCCAAAGACCCACACAGTATCGCTAAGGGTTTGTTGGCGTCCCGCCCTTTTGTCATATAAATTTTTTTAATGGCTTTTTCATCGTTGTAAAGCGCCCCGATACCATAAACGGTATCGGTCTTAAAGACAATGGTTTTCCCCTTGATATCTTTTTTACATAGTGCCTCGACTGATATGATCATCTTCTCACCTACACATCAAGTTTCATTTGGGTTTCTATCAGCTTTTTTACCGGTTTAAAGCTCTTACGATGTACCGCTGAGACCCCATGTTCACGCAACGCTTTTAAGTGTTGCTTAGTGGGATAACCTTTGTGTTTAGCAAAACCATAATTTGGATATTTTTCTGCCAGTTCAACCATAAGAGCATCTCTTTTCACTTTTGCAATAATGCTGGCTGCAGCGATGGAAGCACTAAGATTATCCCCTTTTATAAGCGCTTGATGTGGTAGGGATAACGCATCCAAAACCATCGCATCGCTTAATACATAATCGGCATTTTCAAGTTTCTCGATGGCACGATACATACCGGTTTTACTGGCTTGATACACATTGAGCGTATCTACCTCATCGACTGATATAATGGCACAAGCAACATTTTTAGCGTGCTTATATATTTCATTAGAAAGCTGGTGTCGTTTTTTCGCGCTCAACTTTTTAGAATCGGATAAGCCTACGATCTTTTTTTTCGGATCCAAAATAACCGCAGCCACAACCAACGGTCCTGCTAAGGGACCGCGCCCAACCTCATCACAACCGGCAATATTCTCAAAGCCTTGAGCTAAAAGCGCATCTTCATAATTGTACATGTCGCTCATCTACTCTTTCTAACATGACAGAACCAAACCCATGGTGACGAAAGTCGTATAAAAAATGATCCATAACCCTTTCGTAATCAATTTGACCGCCTTGGGTCAAACAGCCGCGACGTTTACCAATTTTATCAAATAAATCTAAGGGGGTATCCGAAGCATCGATCGTCATCCCATATTTATCTTCAAAAGCTTTTTTATAATGTTTTTTTAACAATTTAAAACCATGAATGACAACTTCGTCCCTTGGCACAAAATGATCTTTAATGGTACCAAGCAAGGCAAGATTGAGGGCTGTAATTTGATCATCAAGATTAGGCCATAAAATCCCAGGGGTATCCAATAGTTCAAAATTTTTATTGATGCGAATCATTTGAAGATGTTTGGTAATCCCAGGGGTATCGCCAACTTTAGTTGCTTTTTTCGCAACCAATCGATTGATTAACGTGCTTTTACCAACATTGGGAATCCCGACGATTAAAGCACGAATCGGCCGTTCAATTCTTCCTTTTGCTTTTTCTTTTTCAAAGACATCGTGTAAAATCTCTTTGGCTTTGTGATGAATATCTTGAACATTTGTTCCTTTAAGCGCATTGATTTTGAGTGTATGATATTGATGTTTTTCAAAAACATCAATCCATGCTTCAAGCGGATGGTGATCGGCTAAATCCGATTTGTTTAGCAACATCAATTTTGGTTTATGTGCGAAGAGGTCTTTCAACTCTGGATTGATCGATGCATAAGGCGCTCTTGCGTCCAATATTTCTAAAATGATATCAATATGCTTAAGGTGTTCTTTAATTAAGCGTTTTGTTTTGGCCATGTGACCAGGATAATAATTGATTTTAGGCATATCATTCAATCCTTCCAAAGTTTTTTAGTGGAAATAATCTGTATTTGACAACGCCATAAAGTCTATCTTCTGTGATTGGTCCAAAATCTCTAGAATCCGATGATTTCTCGCGGTTATCTCCAAGTAGATAATATTCATCATCGGCCAGTTCAATCGTACAAATATAATTGGCATTCTCGCATTCAGTGGCCGTTATATTAGGCAAATAAGGTTCCTCTAAAAGATGACCATCGATGTAAATATGACCGCCTTCAATATTGATGGTTTCACCAGGTAAACCAATGACTCTTTTGATTAAGTAGTTTTCATCGATATCGACCGGTTTAACCACCACAAAATCCAAGCGTTCTTTGCGCCGGTATATTCTTTGCATGATGACATAATCGTTATGTTCAAAGGTAGGTTCCATGGACGTACCATCGACATGGGCAAATGAGAAAAACAAGCCGTTTATCAATATATATAGCGCGATTAAATAAACAAAAAAAGCGATGATATCAACCGTTTTATAGGTTGATTTTAATTGCTGATCGGTCGCTAGTGTTTTTGATTTTAATAAGATGAAAAAGATGATTATAACGTAAAATAAAACCAACGATAAAAAGATATAAAACAACGGCAGCGTGGTTAGCCAGTTGTGGGCGGTATTCTTAAACACATCAAGAAAGGTTATTTGATATAAACGCGCAAATGTATGGTTGGCATGTCTTATAAAGGGAAATACAATGATAAAAAAGAGCGCAAGCAAGATGCCAAATAATTTGCGCTCAATTTTATGTTTGAGGTTGTTTTGCGCGTCTGAGGCGTTCATGTAATCATTCCATATCGTTTAAGATGGTCTCAAGTTGGTCTTCACTAACTAGGACTTCTCTGGCCTTAGACCCTAGATTACCAGAGACAATTTCCATTGTTTCTAAGGATTCCACAATACTTTGTGCACGGTTAAAACCGATGTTAAATGTTTTTGAAATCTTATTGATGGAGGCTTCTTGTTTAGAGACGACGAAGCGAGCGACATCATCTAATAAATCGTCTTGTTCAAACGTTTTGGTGGCGCTTTTTACCAAGGCTTCTTCGTTAAACAAGAAATCTGGTTTCGCCTGTTTTTTAATAAAGTTTGTCACGGTTTCAATATCAGCGTCACTGACAAAGGCGCCTTGGAGCCTTTGTTTGCTGCCACCGGTAGGAACGTATAACATATCGCCTTTACCTAACAATGTCTCGGCGCCTACGGAATCGATAATTGTTTGGGAATCAATATGTGAAGAAACGCTAAAAGCGATTCTTGTTGGAATGTTGGATTTAATGGTACCTTTAACAACATCGGTACTGGGCCGTTGTGTAGCGACAATTAAATGAATGCCACACGCGCGGGCTTTTTGTGTGATACGCATAATCGATTCCTCAACATATTGTGAGGACACCATCATCAAATCATTTAACTCATCGACAATAATGACGATATAAGGCATTTTTTCTTCCAAAGCCTCAACTTTTTGGTTGTAGGCAGAGATATCTCTTGCGGTATGTTGGCGGAATGTTTGGAAGCGTCGCTCCATCTCATCAACCACCCAATTCAAAGCTGCGGTGGCCGTTTTAGCATCGTTGATGACGGGGGTGATTAAGTGGGGTAAGTCATTATAAGCCGAGAGTTCTACCATTTTTGGATCAATCAACATAAGCTTTAATTCTGAAGGTTTATATTTCAACAGTAAACTCATCAAAAAGGTGTTAATACAGACACTTTTACCACTGCCAGTCGCACCCGCAATCAAACCGTGTGGCATGGATCTAATCGGGGCATAAATCGGTTTGCCATCGATATCTAAACCAAGCGCAATCGTTAAAGGCATCGCCGCTTGTTGGAACATAGAGCGATTGACAATATCGACAAAATGGACCAATTGTGCTTGTTCATTTGGCACTTCAATACCAACGGTGTTTTTACCAGGAATCGGTGCTTCAATACGAATATCCTTGGCGCCAAGCGCCATTTTTAAATTATCGTTAAGGTTGGTGATTTTCGATAGTTTAACCCCTTTTTCAACCGCAATTTCATAGCGGGTCACAGTCGGACCTTGCGTATGTTTATACACCCGAGCACCGACACCAAATTCATTGAATGTTTCATTGATTTTGTTGGTTTGGCTTTCGACTGAAGCACTGAGATCCACAGGGGCTTCATCCGGTTTACTTAAAAGACTGACAGGCGGAATTTGATAGTGTTGATAGGTATTGGATCCGGTCTTAACGGTTTGTTTGGATTTATCGATGGTGGGCGGTTCATGGTTTGATTCAGTCGCTTCGGTGGCCTTTTGTGTTGCTTTAAAATTCGAAGATTCATCATCCTCATTATCGGTTTCTTCTTGTCTTTCTTCTTTATGATCTGTGGGTTTTTCCACTGGGGTTTGAGTAGGTTGAGCATCATCTAAAAAGTCATACATGGTGGCTTTTTTTGGCGGGGTATTTTCTTCTTTATTATGATTTTCTTCGGTTGTATTATCAATGATGGAGGCTTCAACGATTTTAGCTGAATTTTTAGGCGCGTTTTGTGATTGCATAACCTCGTCTAAGTTTTTACCGCGAACCAGATCAAATTCTGGGTAATCAGATCCATATTTTCTAATCCGTTCTTCTTTCGTTATACGCGGCTTGGTTCGAAAAGCATCCATCTTGTCCATGTTTCTGCGGAAATTGGTTTTGATTGGGATAACGACTTCGTCTTTGACGTTCTTACCAAAAATCGGAGATACAAACTCGCTACGTTTGTATGTCCGTTTGGTTTCATGGGTTATTTGTGTAATTTCGTAAACCTCGAAAGGATTTTCATCGGGGGTTCTTTTCAGAGGTGGTTCGATTTTCTTATTACGTCTAAAAAACATCTTATCCCTCTTTTATTTCTATGACTTCTTGAAGAAATCTCATCACATCTTTAGGTTCTTTTCGGTTTTTACTTATCAATGTATGTTTTAATGCGCCATCGGAAAAATACAAAAATGATGGCACCCCATAAACTTTAAAATGTTTGAATACTTCGGGCATCTCATGACGCATAATTGAAAAAAATTTTATCGATTCAAACGGAGCTATTAAACGCTCGATAAACTGATCGAGATAGTCACAATCGATACATTGTTGGCTTTTAAAAATGATGATGATATCAGGGTATTTATCCAAGTAATTTTCTAGTGTGTTGAGCTTATGAATTGTCCTCATCCTCGTCTTCGCCACTTTCTAAAGCTTCTAGTTCTTTATCGACCATGTCTAATTCCACTTCTTTATCAAATAGTTTCTTAGAATAAACTTTAGCGGTTTCCTCACCGACGACCGCAATGGTTAATAAAGCGATGCGTTTTGAGACAAAATCAACGCTTTTATGGATGACAATCTTTCTAAACCAATAGGCTGGATTAAAAACATTCACGGCACCCAAAGTAACTTTAACGGCACGATTCACGGCCTTGTTTTTGGCTACTTTAGCAATTTTTGTTTGTTCAAGACGCTTTTTTTTCTCAAATAATTCGACAATCTTCGTCACCCGAATAGTTCGGGTGTTTTTGAGTAAGGGTTGGTCTAAAATTTGATTCAAGCGATCGGTAATATAATGATTTAATTCTATCATTTCATCGATGGAAAGTTCAAGCGTCGGGTGTTTAGATTTGGGATAGTGATAACCAGAGATATCCTCTATCAACTCATATGAAAGATCAAAGATTAGTTTTCCGTAGCTTTCTTCTCGCTTTTTATAAAGTTTTTTAAATGCTTGTTGTTTCTCTAAAATCAAGATTTTTAAAGATTCTTCATCGACGCTTTCAACCGGTTGATTAACTTGCTCTAAATCTAAGTTTTTGCCGCGAACTAAAAGGTATACATAAACTAAGGTGAATAAAATAAAGCCCGAAAAAATGCCAAGCAAGAAATTGATTAGTCCACCTATAGATATTTCTGGCATAGTATCACCTCTTCAATATTATATCATAAAATGCTTTTAAATTCTTTGCATATATCGCTTTGATTTGCACTAAAAAAGCTTTTATGCGATAATAGCATAAGGTGATTTTTATGAAAAGACATTTGATAGCATTAGACCTCGATGGTACCTTGCTTTATAATTGGAGCACCCTCGATGAAAAGACCAAAGATTATCTCATCAAATTTAAGGATCAAGGCCACCAAATAATCATTGCGACGGGTCGGCCATTTCGCAGTTCAATCAAGTTTTATCGCGCCTTAAAACTCGATGCGCCCATGATCAATTACAATGGTGGTTTGGTAAGTTGGCCTGGCAATGCCGATTTTGATGAAATCAATATTAAACTTGATAGAGTAGCAGTTGTAGATATATTTAAGGCAAATGAACCCTATATTGAAAATGCTTTTTGTGAAATAAAAGATGATATATACCTCATGAAAGAAAGTGAGGATATCGTTGATTTACTGCATTTTTTCAATAATGCACGGTTATTTGTTGGAGACTTTAAAAAGACGCTGCCCGGCGATGTCAATGGGTTCATTATCGTGGCTAAAAAAGGTAAGGGGCATTTGATTGAAGCCTATGTGAAAGCAAACTATCCCAATAAAGTTATGTCTCGTAACTGGGGGGATGATTATCAATTTATCATCGAGCTTTACACCCCACATAACAATAAAGGCCGCGCCTTGGAGTATGTTGCGAATTATTATGATATTCCTAAAGAACGCGTTATCGCTTTTGGCGATGGCAACAACGATTTAGAGATGATTGATTATGCCGGTATCGGCGTTGCGGTTCAAAACGCTTGTGAGGAATTAAAAGCGATTGCCGATGTGGTGAGTCCCCATACCCATCAAGAACATACGATTGAGAAATTTTTAGATCAATATTTTGCTGAAAAAAAGGTGGAGTCAGATTAAAATCTGAAACCACCTTTTCCTTTGCCTTTTCCTTTTTTAGCCTTTTTGTTGCTTGGCATTTGCATATTTTTTAAAGGATCGTTGGGATTGATGGATTTTGGATCCATTGAGCCCATTTTTTTAACGGCTTGTTGCTGTTGATCTAGCGTTTGTAATAGCCGATTAACCTCGGCAACACTGCGCCCAGAACCGTGGGCAATTCTTCTTCGACGTGAAGCGTTTTGTTTTAAGAGACGCGGTTGTTTGCGTTCTTGTTTTGTCATGGAACCAATGAGGGTTTCGATATATACCAATTGTTTCTCATCGATATCGGTGTTTTTCATCATCTTATTGACCCCAGGTATCATTTTCATGAGGCCTCCAAGAGAACCCATACGTTTAATCATTTTCAACTGTTTTAAGTAATCGTTGAAGTTAAATTTCCCAGACATCATTTTTTCCATCATATTCATCATATCATCTTCATCGACGTTTTCTTCAACTTTGTCAATGAGGGTTAATACATCGCCCATACCTAAAATTCTAGAGGCCATGCGTTCGGGGTGGAAAACTTCTAAAGCATCTAGTTTTTCACCTAACCCCATAAATTTGATGGGAACATCCGTTACTTTTCTCAAAGATAAGGCCGCCCCACCTCTGGTATCGCCATCGAGTTTGGTGATGATACTGCCTGTGATGTCTAAAGAACCATGAAAATGATCGGCCACACTGACGGCATCTTGCCCCGTCATCGCATCTAAAACCAAGAGAATTTCATCGGGGTTTATCGTGGCTTTGATTTGTTTTAGTTCACCCATCATCGTCTCATCGATATGGAGGCGTCCAGCGGTGTCAAAAATTAAAAGATCGTGACCGTTTTGAATCCCGTATTGTAAGGCTTCTTGAGCGATATGTTTGGGTTTTTCATCGATGCCTTTTTCATAAACATCGATATCTAGTTGTTTACCGATGGTCACCAATTGGTCAACCGCAGCGGGACGATAGACATCCAGTGCGACTAACAACGGTTTTTGGGCATCGTTCTTTTGTAAAAATTTGGCTAATTTACCAGCCGTGGTGGTTTTACCACTACCTTGTAAGCCAACTAACATAATGGTGGATTGTTGGTTTTTTGATAGTTCAAAAGAAGCGGTTTCACCACCCAAAAGATCGGTTAAAGCTTCATGGACAACTTTAACCACTTGTTGGGCCGGATTAAGGCCTTTAAGTATTTTTTCACCTGTGGCTTTTTCACGGATATCTTTGGTAAAGGATTTAACTACTTTAAAGTTGACATCGGCTTCGAGTAAACTTAATCTGATTTCTCGCATCATCTCATCGATGTCTTTTTCGGTGAGCCGAACTTTACCTTTGATACGTCTTAAAGCCATCTGGAGGCGGTCGGATAGTTGTTCGAATGCCATGGGGTTAAGCCACCTTTTCTAACTGTTTAATGAGTTTTATTATGCGCTCATCGTCTGTTTTGTGAAGTATTTTTTGAATCAGTTCATCCCGTTTTTCTTGTTTGCTTTTAAGTTGTAATTTTTCTTCAAAGTGTTCTAATTTTTGGACGGCGTTTTGGATATGGTCATGAACGGCGTTGCGTGAGATATTCTCAAGCTGCGCAATCTCTTTTAAAGTATAGTTTTCACTGTAGTAATAATGTAAAATTTTCAGTTGCTTTGAGGTTAGTAAAGATTCATAAAAGTAGAGTAAATCGTTGATCATTAATTGCTTTTCTAAAGCATCCATTATATCACTTCCGAAAAGAGACCATAAATATATTCTTCAATGTCAAAATATTCCAAGTCTTCTAATTTTTCACCAAGACCGATCATTTTTATCGGAACACCGATGGCCTCCTTAATAGCTAAAGCAATACCACCTTTAGCGGTACCATCAAGTTTCGTTAGTATGACACCGCTTAAATGGGTGACTTCATTGAATATTTTAGCTTGCGACAAGCCGTTTTGGCCGGTGGTCGCATCTAAGATAAGGAGCGTTTCATGAGGCGCATGAGAAATTTCGCGACCGATGACATGGTGAATTTTTTGAAGTTCGTTCATGAGGTTCTTTTTGTTTTGTAAGCGTCCTGCGGTATCGCACAATAAAACATCAATCTCGTTTTTTTTAGCCTCATTAATCGCATCAAACATGACGCTGGATGGATCGGATCCCTCAGGTTTAGAGAAAAAAGCGCAGCCTACACGTTCAGACCATATTTTTAGTTGGTTAATGGCACCGGCACGAAAAGTATCGCCCGCAACCATCATCACGTTTTTACCTTCGTTTTTCAGCTGATAAGCAACTTTGCCAATGGTGGTGGTTTTGCCTACGCCGTTTACCCCAACAAAGAGTAAAACTGATATCTCATGATCGGTATCTAAGTTCGTATCCACAATTTCTTCTTGCACATAGCGTTTAAACATTTCTTCCACGATGATTTCTTTTAAATCTTCAGCGTTTTCAATACCCTTAAGTTCAACGGTATTTCTTAGATGCTCAACAAGTTTAATAACTGTATCAACACCCATATCGGCCATGATAAAAAGTTCTTCGATATCGTCGAACAACCCTTCGTCAATTTTCTTTCCAGAAGCCAATAGTTCGTTGAGTTGATTGAACGTTGATTCCCTTGTTTTAGCCATCCCAATCTTGTATTTTTGGGCTTTAGCTTTACGATTTTTACTTTGAAATAAATTTTTAAAAAAAGCCATAGGCACACTTCCTTACAATTATCATAGGTATTATAACACATGCTTTGTGACGATAAAATAAAAAACCCCTATAAAAAGGGGAAATCCGCCTCGCGGCGGATTAAGGAAGGGGATGTGTGAATAATAAATTATTCACCATGCTATGTAAGGGATAAGCAGCAACTTTTCAGTTGCATTTAAATATTAACATGAAATAGGGGGGGTGTCAAGCGTTGTGTCTTAACTTTTTAGATTAATCTTTTGCACATTGCGGATCGTTACATACAACGCTTCCGTCGCTTAGTTCAACCATTAAGTCATCACAGTCTTTACATTTGTCTCCGGTTGGGGTACCTCTTAAGATATTTTTGCATTTAGGGAAATTATCGCATGCATAGAAGGTGTTTCCTTTGTTTTTTCCACGCTTCGCAACCCTTTCTACAATTTTACCTTTTTTACATTTTGGACAGGTTATATCGGTTTTTTCTGTTTCTTTTTGACCTTCTTCAGGTTTGATGTATTTACACTTTGGATAAGCGCTACACGCTTCGAATGTACCGTATCTTGATTGACGGTAAACCATCTCTGAACCGCATTTTGGACAAGTTTCGCCGGTTGTTTTTGGGGCGATTTTTTCCATCTCTTGATTGGCTTTATCCACCAAAGGCATAAACGCGTGATAAAACTCTTTGACAACCGCGGTTTGATCGGCTTCGTCTTGTGCAATATCATCTAATATGCTTTCCATTTTAGCGGTGTAATCGACACTGATGATGCGTTTAAAATACGCTTCGAGTTTCTCGATGGTTAAACGGCCTTGTTCGGTGGGGTTGAACTTCTTTTCGCTTAAAGAGACATAACGACGCTTTTTCAATGTATCAACCGTTTGGGAGTATGTTGAAGGTCGGCCAATACCCAAATCTTCCATTTCTTTGATTAAGGTTGCTTCGGTATACCTAGCAGGCGGTTGGGTGAAGTGTTGTGATTTTTCAATGCTTTTAGCCTTGATTTTTTCGCCTTCTTTAAATGATGGTAAAACACTCGTGTTTGTGCTTTCATAAGGTCCATAAACTTTTAAGTACCCATCGAAATTAAGCGCTTGGGCTTTGGCGGAAAAAATGGTTTTGTGGTTTTCAAGTCGCAAGGTCGTATTCACTAATTGGGCTGGGGCCATAAGGGTAGCTACAGCCCTGGCGTAAATGATTTTATAGAGTTTATATTCATCATTACTTAAGTATGTCTTGATTTGATCGGGATGATATTTGACGTTGGTGGGACGGATGGCTTCATGCGCATCTTGGGTGTTTTTTTTGCTTTGGTGTTTGCGTGTACGGCCAACATAGTCTTGTCCGTACTGGTTTTCAATAAAACTTTGAGTCGGTTTAATAAACGATTGTGATAAGCGGGTCGAATCGGTACGCATATAGGTGATGAGACCAGCCGTTTCATCTTTCAACTCCACACCTTCGTAAAGTTTTTGGGCAATCATCATGGTCTTTTGTGCGGTAAAATTCAAACGGTTAGATGCTTCTTGTTGTAAGCTTGATGTTGTAAATGGTGCTTTCGCTTGTTTTTTACGTTGTCTTTTTTTGATGCTTTTAACGGTAAAGGTTGTCGATAATATATCGAGCACTTTTTGTGCTTCGGTCTCGTTTGAAAGTTCTGGTTTTTTATTGTTGAGGCGCTTTAATTCAGCTTCAAACCCTTCAAATTGAGCTTTGATTTTCCAATATTCTTCTTTGACGAAAGCTTCGACTTCTCGTTCGCGATCAACAATGATTTTAAGAGCAGCGCTTTGAACGCGACCCGCCGACTTGCTTTTGATTTTATTTTGCAGTAGCTTGGAGAGTTTGAACCCAATGATACGATCTAATATGCGTCTAGTCTCTTGCGAAGAAACCAAATTTAAATCAATATCACGACAATCATCAAAAGCATTCAATACCGCGCTTTTTGTAACCTCGTTAAAAATCACCCTATGAAAAGGGGTGTTTTTTGCCTTGGGGGCTAACACTTCTTTTAAGTGCCAACTGATGGCTTCCCCTTCGCGGTCGGGGTCGGTAGCGAGGTAGATTTCTTTGGCTTTTTTAGCGTGTTTTTGTAATTCTTGGATGATCTTTTGTTTGTCTTGTAAAGTAGAATAACTCGGTTTAAAATCGTTTTCTATATCTAAGCCAAGACCACCGACGTTGCTGATGGACAGATCTCTAATATGGCCTTTTGAAGATAGAACTTCAAAGTCCTCACCGAGATATTGTTTGATGGTTTTTGATTTAGACGGGGATTCGACGATTACCAATTTTTCCATAGGCTCAACTCCTGAGGGCTATTATGCCATAATGAATAAAAACGTTTCAAGGGTGCCACATTAATGATTATAGTTTAAGGTTTTTTTGTTCTTTATTCATAATAAAGGTCATGCGATCTTTGCCTTGCATGTCTTTCTTTTGTATGATTTGCGCATGTTTCAATTCCTTCTTCACCATTTTTTTAATGGCTTTGGCTTTGTCCCATGCATGTTCAAAAGCAATCAGATAATGATCTTTTAGTTTCGGTTGAATTTCGCGGATGATCTTACGGTAATAATCCAAACCGTCTTTACCACCGAAGAGTGCAATATGTGGTTCATGGTCTTTTACGAGGGGCTCCACGTATTCTTCATCGGGAATATAAGGAGGATTAGAGATGATAATATCGAATTTATGACCGTTGACCGGTTCCATTAAATCCCCTTGGATGAAATGGACATCGGTCTTTAATTGTTTGTTATTTTTTTTAGCCAAAGTTAAAGCTGTTTTGGAAATTTCTGTGGCCGTCGCCGAAATTCTTTTTTCTTCTAAAGACAACGTGATGGCCAAACAACCCGAACCCGTTCCGATATCAAGCAACGATAAAGCGTCATGATCGGGGAAGTGTATATCGATCATCTCGAGCGTATGAGCGACGAGTTCTTCGGTTTCACAACGGGGGATCATGGCTTCGGGTCCAACTTCAAAGGTATGACCAAAAAAGACTTCTTCTTTGGTTATATGTTGGACGGGTACATCGTTGATTATATAATCATCAACCGCTTTTAAAAACGCTTGATATCGTTCTTTTGGCATGGCTTTATCAAGATTATTGACAAGTTTTGTTTGGCTAAAGTTGGTAAAATGCATCAGTAATATCTTAATAGCTGAGGGTTCTTTATCGTTATCAAGGGCGTATTGTTCGTTAATTTTTAAAACTTCTTTGTAGGTTACCATAGGTAAATCTCCTTGGAATCATTCTGGGGTTTAACTTCCGTTTTCTAGTTTACGTTTATACTCTTCATTGACTAGAGCCTCAATTACAGGGTCTAGGCGACCTTCCATAATGCGGTCTAGTTGTTGAATTGTAAAGTTAATCCGGTGATCGGTGATACGATTTTGAGGGTAATTGTAGGTTCTAATTTTCTCGCTACGATCGCCTGAACCGATTTTATTGCGTCTTTCTTTACCTTCTTTTTCACGTTTTTCTTCTTCAATTTTATCGTGTAAGCGCGCTCTTAAAACTTTTAAGGCCGTCGCTTTATTTTCGTGTTGGCTTTTGCCATCTTGACACGAAACCACCAACCCAGAAGGTTCATGGGTGATACGGACCGCCGAATCGGTCGTGTTAACACTTTGACCGCCCTTACCACTAGAGCGGAAGGTATCGATGCGAAGATCGTTCATATCAATCTCCAGTTCAACATCTTCGGCCTCTGGTAAAACAATCACGGTTGCGGTTGAGGTGTGTACGCGGCCTTGTGATTCGGTTTGTGGGACGCGTTGAACGCGGTGTGCGCCGGATTCGTGTTTTAAATATGAATAGACGTGGTCACCTTTAACGGTGAACTCGATTTGTGAAAAACCACCAGCATCAGAATCAAGGGCGTTGATAACGCTTAGAGTCCAGTTTTGTTTTTCTGCATATTTTTGATACATGCGGTACAAATCACCCGCAAAGATATTGGCTTCTGAGCCGCCAGCTGCGCCTCTGATTTCGACAATGACGTTTTTTTCATCATTTGGATCTTTCGGAATGAGTAGTCGATGTAATTTATCTTCTAAAGTTTGCAGTTTGTCTTTATTGTCTTCAAGTTCGGTATCAGCCATCTCACGAATTTCAGGATCTGAGTCTTTACTCATCTCTTTAAGTTCTTCAATTTCGGCTTCAACACTCAAATACATGTTATAAGTATTGACAACATCTTCTAAACTTCGTTGTTCTTTCGATAGTTTTGTCATCCGTTCAATGTCTGAGGTTATAGAAGGATCGCTTAAAGCTTCGTTAATCTCTTTATAGCGTTCTTTTATCTTTTCCAAGCGGTCTTTCATATTATCACTCCCGGGCTATTATACTGCAAGGTCTAAAAATTTTCAAGAAAATCAAAGCATGGTTTATCATGCCGTATATTATAGCACTATAAAATTTAAAATCAATCATTTCATGTGTCTACTTAAGAAAAAGAAACCCATGGGTTTCTTTTCTATTAATCCAAATCGTCTATAACCGCTGAATCTTTCGAACTTTCAGTTTGGGCTTTGGTTTTAAACTGAGAGTAGTTCTTTCTGAAAATTAAAGGGAAGCCACTCATGTTGGTCGCACCTGAACGATTCTTTGCTACCATAATATCCACTTGGTTGGGGCGTTCACTTTCTTTATTGTAATAATCGTCACGGTATAAGAATAACACGACATCGGCGTCTTGTTCAATCGATCCAGATTCCCTTAGATCTGCCATGATGGGGATTTTATCCGGTCTTTGTTCAACGCTTCTAGAAAGCTGACTTAAAGCGATAACAGGGACTTTTAATTCGCGAGCCATCTCTTTTAATGTTCGAGATATTTCGCTGACTTCTTGGACGCGGTTGGTTTGATTGCGAGAACCACTTAAAAGTTGTAAGTAGTCAATAACCACCAGGTCTAAACGGTTTTCTTGTTTGAGTTTACGGCATTTTTGACGTAAATCGGTAACTTTAACGGTTCCCGAATCATCAAAGAGAATATTGAGTTTTTGTAAGCCATCCGAAGCCACCGATAGTTGTTGCCATTCGGCACCACTTAAATCGCCGGTTTTTAGTTTGTTTGAAGGGACACTGGATTCACTGGAGAGCATTCTTGATACCAATTGGTCTACACCCATTTCTAATGAGAAAAAAGCGATATAAGGGCGTTCTTTTAGTTTGGCTACATTGGTCGCAATATTGAGTGCAAAGGCACTTTTACCCATCGATGGTCTAGCCGCTATCACGTATAGTTCTGTTGGCTGTAATCCAAGGGTATAGTGATTCAGCATACTAAAGCCAGTATCGAGTCCGGTTAATTCACCAATTTGGTTTTTCGCATCCTCGGTTTTTCTTACGACGGTTTCGGTTACTTCTTTAAGCGTAATAAAATCACTGGCTCTTCTTGAGCGGGCTACATCAAAAACTTGCTGTTCTGCTTCGTTGATATAATCATTTAAGTCTTTGGCTTTAAAACCTTTTTCAAAGATGCGTTTCGAAACGTTAATCATATTGCGTACGACCGCTTTATCGCGGACGATGTTAATATAGTGTTCAAGGTTCATAATCGAAGGGGTGGTATCGGACAAGCCTAAGATATAATCCGAACCGCCTGCATCCGCTAACAATCCTTGGGTTTCTAAACGGTCGATAAGGGTGGTATAATCAATATCGATATTATCTTCAAACAACTCTAAAATAGCGCCAAAAATGATGCGATGGCGACGGTTGTAAAAGTCATCTCTGGTGAGGGCATCGGATATGGACTTTACGGTGTTTTGATCGATGAACACCGAGCCGAGTACATTTTGTTCTGCGTCAATGTTGTGAGGAATAGTTTGTTCATCCATGCTCATGCCTCCAAGACAAGTAATTCAAATTGGGCGATGATATCTTTGTGTAACTTAACCTCAACGCTATAAGTCCCAAGCGCACTAATTGCTTCGTCAAGTTGAATCTTTCTTTTGTCGATCTCAATATTGTGTTGTTCTTTAAAAGCATCCGCAATCTGTTTGGTTGTGATTTTCCCAAACATCTTACCGTTTTTCCCCAATTTAACATAAACTTTAACCGCACGATGGTCAATGCGTTTTTTTAAGGCTTTCATCTCTTCTATGTGTTGTGCTTCAGCTTGTTGTGCTTGTTTCTGTTCATCTTCGATGGCTTGTAAATTTTCTTGAGTGGCCTCAATCGCTTGTTTTGAGGTTAGTAAATAATTACCGAAACCTGGGGCAACTTCGATAACCTCACCTTTTTTACCTTGATTTTTTACATCTTTTTGTAAAATCACTTTCATGGGTCGTCCCTCCTGTTTTAGTTCTTCTAAATAATCTTTTAGTTGTTGTTTGACTTGTGGTTTATCGGTGTTTTCGATCTGTGCGCCAGCGTTATTGAGATGACCACCACCCCCAAAATCTTCCATGATTTTTTGGACGCTGAAACCCTCTAGACTTCGCGCGCTGATACCGACTTGACGATCTTCGATATCGCCGATGACAAAAGCGGCAACGACATGGTCAATTTCCAATAAATCGTCGGCAACTTTGGCTAGTAAGCGCCTATCAGCATCGATATCATCCGGAATCACAACAACCGCAAAACGCTTGTTGATGACCTCCGCCCGCCGCAATAAGTCGCCTTTAATTTGAATATCTTGAAATGATTCTCTTAAAATGTTTCGAATCTTGTAGGTATCGGCCCCAAACTTCCGTAAAATCGCCGCAGCTTCAAATGTTCGTGCCCCAGTTCGATACATGAAGTTATTGGTATCCACAATCATCCCAGAAAGGATGACGGTCGCTTCAAAAGGATTTAGAGAAACTTCTTTAGGATAAACACTCAACATCTCGACAATCAGTTCACTGGTGCTAGAAGCATAAGGTTCGATATAGGCAATCTCGACATCCTCAATCGCATCGGTGAGTTTTCTATGATGGTCAATAATGACCAAGGTATGACTTTTCTGTAATATTTTATCGTTGATTAATTGACCATGTGAATGGTGATCAACCAAAATCAAGGTACTGTGTTTATCCATGAGACTGAGTGCTTTTTCTGGGGAGATAATATAATCGAGCAAAGCGACATACTCATATTCCATTAACGTCATGATTTTTGAGACGGTCGCATCAAGGGCATCGAAATCTATGATGATATAAGCCTCTTTTTTAGCCGCTAAAGCCATTTTCATCGCACCGATGGCGCTGCCTAAGGCATCGCTATCTGGATAGGTGTGCGGCATAATAAATACGGTAGAGGCCGTTTCAAATAATAAATCTAGTTTTTTGGCATTGATACGGCTTGATATTCTTGTCCTTTTTTCTTGGGTATTGGTATTACCACCGAAATATTTGAAAGCTTCACCTTGAAGGTTGATTGCAATTTGATCGCCACCGCGAGATAGGGCTAAATCCAAAGCTTCTTCCGCGGTTGTGGCTAACAAGGCTATCGGAATATTAGCACAAGCAAAGCCACCGCTTAATGTGACAACCAAGTCGTGTTCTTTAGAGATGTGCGCGATATCATTCAAGACATCAAAATCCTGTGCAATAATGTTTTCTAAGTTTTTGCGGTGCATATAGACATATATTTTAGACGCACTCACCGGCACCAAATGACATTCATTATCGGCGGCCCATGTATCGAGTAAACCTAAATATTTGCCTTGAATCTCATTGCGTTCTTTAACATCTAAAATGCTTAACGCATCTTCAAAGTTATCTAAGTGCAATACCCCAATCACCGTGGTATGTTGCGCGTATAAATTTTTGAGTTTAACCTTCTCGTGAATATTATCAATAAAAAGGGCTTGGGTTTCTTCGATATACCTAATACTGTAATATGTATTGTAGATATTAAATGTTTGCGCTTGTCGCAAGTGTTTATCCGACAAAGCCTTATAGATTGGCTGATGAATGTTGGCCAATGATTTATCGACTAGTTGGTTATCAAAAATTTGTTTCGCAGTCTCATTAGCAAAGACAATATTATCATCGTTATCTAAGATTATAATACCGGTTGGCATGGTTTGAATAATGTATTCATCTAAAGACGACTTATGTTTCATCAGTTGCCGCAATTCACCAAGCTCAGTTTTTTGTGTTTGCAAAATCTTATATTGGTTTTTCTTATCCAATATATAATAACTAACCACGAGCACTAGAAAAACCAAAAGCACCAACAATGCGGTGATATGGTTGGTCAAAAAGAAAAGACCGACCGCTAGGGCGATGATAGAGAGTAAAAAAATACCACTGATCGCTTTTGTGTGTTTGTGCATAAAAGCCACCTCATTGGGTTTGACTATGGCAATATTATATCATAGGAAACTTAGATATTCTAACTTGAGTTATGATTTCTTGACATTGTTTAAACTAGCGACTATAATACATGTTTGTACGCAGTTCGAAACCATCCTGCGATATCAAAACTAGGAGGAACGTTTATGAATGAATTACTTTGGCTTGCGTTTGCCTTGGTGAATTTTATCTTGATTGTTGTGGTGTATAAGTTCTTTGGTAAAACAGGTTTAATCGCTTGGATTGCTATGGGGACAGTCTTGGCGAACATCCAAGTGACCAAAACCATTGAAATCTTCACTTTAACTGCAACCTTGGGCAATATTATGTATGGCTCATTATTTCTTATCACCGATACTTTGAATGAAAAATACGGTTTGCAAGAAGCAAAAAAAGCTGTATATATCGGATTTACATCGCTGATCGCGATGGTTATCATTATGAATATGGTGCTGTGGTTCACCCCGCACGCTGATGATTTTGCCCATGGAGCCTTGCAGACAATATTTGGTTTAATGCCGCGCATCGCAATTGGAAGCCTAACGGCTTATCTGATCAGTCAGATATTAGACGTTTATCTCTTCCAAAAAATTAAGGAAAAATTTAGCAGCGATAAAACCCTATATGTCCGTAATATCGGTTCAACCATGGTTTCACAATTTATCGATACTTTGATTTTTGTACCCATTGCTTTTATCGGTATTCACGATACTAAAATCTTAATCAGTATCTTCATCACAACTTACTTGGTCAAACTGATCGTTGCGATGCTCGATACACCGTTTGTCTATCTGATGAAACGTATAACGCCCTTGGCAAAATAACGCTGAAGGGCGTTTTTTATGCCCAATCTAAGAGGCGTTTTTCGCCACTTATCTTTTGTATATCTGTAATGTCTTGCGAAGCTTCTAATACCCCTTCATAATGGCCATTTTCATCCCTTATGGCGAAATATTGGATATACAGTTTCTTGTCTTTAAAATTGATCCAAAAATCAGCGCTGTCCTTTTGTCCGTCTTTAAAAGACTGCACAATTTTTTCAACCATATCAACGCTTTTTGGAGGATGACAGTGTTTGACTAAACGGCCAATGATAGAGGGATTTCTAGGAAAATGTCGTTCTTTTCTCACATTAAAATACTGGACTCTATCGTCTTTATCGACATAAGTTATATCAATAGGCAAATGGTTAAAAATAAGGGCGATTTGCTTGGCGTTTAAGATGCCAGAGGTGGTTTTAAAAACCCCACTGCCATCAAAATCACTTTTGGCTTCTTTAATGGCTTCTTTTGTTCTTTCAATAAACACAAAGCCAATATCAAAACATGATTGATACATCTTATCTAAAGTGGGTTTATCAAGCAAGCTATCGGCGATGGGAAATAAGATTAAGCGCTCTTTTTGAATGATGCCATATACCAAATAATAATAATGCCCGATGGTCTTTTTCAAAATCGATTCATCGACTGAGGTATCTTTTAATAATTGTAAAATCTTTTTGGTTTCTTTTCTGGCATCATCGTGCAACGACCACATGACTTCTAAGGGTTTGGTGGAAGGTACGTTTTCTTCGATAGCTGAAAATAGGATGTTTTCCTTTTTAACAAATTTCTTATCTATTTCTAATAAGGGTTCAAATTGTTTGATCAAGGTATCTCTTTGCGCGGCGATTGGAGTTTTTTTAAAATACGCTTTGATCTGATTTAGATGGTTGATAATCGCTTGGTTTTCATCTAAGAGTGCTTTGAAGAATGGATGATTATGCGATGTCATCTCATAGCGTTTTAGCCCTTCTTGAAAAGCATTCACAAATTTATTGGCGGTATTTTTAATCGCTTGGATACTTTGTTTCGTATGGTGTTTATACATCTCAACGTAAAAAAGATCGATGGGACGAACGTCTTGGACAGTCTCTTTGTAGGTTTCATACACGTCCCTTTTTTCTTCCTTGCTGAGATCTTCTGTGATTTTTTCCATAAACGCATTGAGTCTTTCAATTTTTTTCGTTTCCTTGTTTAAGGTTTCCATGCCATCACCTCAACCCCCATTATACAAAAAAAATACGCGTAAATCGCGTATTTTAATTAATTTTTAACAAAGGGTATTAACGCCATATGACGTGCACGTTTAATCGCAACGCTCAATTCTTTTTGGTAACCAGCTTTGGTACCAGTAACACGCTTAGGAAGAATTTTCCCACGGTCTGAGATGAAACGTCTGAGCATATCTGCGTCTTTATAGTCAATATATTTAATTTTGTTTTCAGTAAAATAACACACTTTTTTACGGCGTTTTCTAAAATTGCCTCTTGGTCTTGCCATTGAAATGCCTCCTTTTTAAAATGGTAAATCGTCATCGGCGATATCGATATCTTTTAAATCGTCATCGTTTGATGGTTTTTTAGTTTGGTTATAGTTGGATGATTTTTGGTCTTTTTGTTGGTTGTTTTGTTGGTTGTTAGAAGGGGGTGTCGTTCCTTTGGGCTCTAAAAATTGTACGGAGTCCGCAACGATTTCGACGATAAATTTTCGTACGCCTTCATTGTCTTCATAGTTTCTCGTTTGAATCCGTCCTTCAACACCGACCAAACTACCTTTATTAAGATATTGTGCAACGTTTTCTGCTTGTCTGCGCCAAACGACACAATTGATGAAATCAGCTTCCTGTTCGCCTTGTTGGTTTTTGAACGTGCGATTCACAGCAACGGTAAATGTTGTCACGGGGATATCGTTTCACGTTCTTCTTAATTCGGGGTCCTTGGTAAGACGTCCGACTAAAATGGCGCGGTTTATCATAAATTCACCTCATTGTACGTTTAACGTACGTCTTTAATAATTAAATGACGAATGATGTCTTCTTTAAGCTTAATGATACGTTCAAACTCTTGGCGTGCAGCTTGCGTAGCATTGACATCCATCACAACATAATAGCCTTTTTCGTATTTATCAATTTCATAGGCTAAATCACGCATGCCCCACTCATCAAGTTTGGTAACTTCAGAGTCATGGGTTGTGAAGATATTTTGCATCTCCTCAACCAAGGCTTTACGCGCATCCTCATCCACGGTGGGACGGATGATGTACATAATTTCGTATTTGGTCATTTTCTTACCTCCTTTTGGTCTAATGGCCGCTTTACGGCAAGGAAAAACGTGAGATTTCTCACGATAGTAAATTATAGCATAAGCTTGGCTTAATGTAAACCAAATTAAAAGCGTTTTTTCAAAAGCGAAAGCATATCATCACTCATTGCTTTGGTTATCTTATGGCCGGTATTGTACGTTTTAAAAACGATGGGCAAATCAGGGTTTTCTTCGATAAAATCTTTTGTATGTTCAGCTGGAATAAGATCATCAACTTTTCCATTTAAAGCGATACCTTGTTTGAAGTGCATCTGGTCTGGTCGTTGGCTAACATCGATGTTTTCTACAAATTTTTTAACGTCTTGGGCTTCTTGTAAAAACTCACCATTGAACGATTCTGGGAGTTCGTGCACCTTTTCTTTCGAAAAAGCGGGCGATGAGATAAGTGCCACAAAGGTATTAAGGTGTTGCGTTTGCGTCGTTAGATAATATGAAACATACCCACCCATCGAGATGCCTAAAACATCGAAATCATCATGTTGATCGGCATATTTTTGATGGTATATTTTTAAAACATCTTCACTGGTGCGTTTAACCACACTAAATATTCTTAAACGAGCCAAAAAACTATTTCTAGAAGCGTACGGTTCTTCTAGACGTTCCCCGTGCATATGCGCATCGATAGCCACGACACGATACCCTAGTTTCACCAGTTGTGGGCCAATCAGGTGTATAATTTTTTCTTTTGTCCCATAGATACCGTGATTGATAAAAATCAAACGGCTCGATTGGGGATGATCATACATCATCATAGGAATGCCTTGAAACGTCGTTTTGGTAACGTTAGTTTTCATCGTGCATCAACGCCTTTAAAACAAGATATAATGCATAAGAGGTAGCTTTTTGGCGAACCATCTGGCGATCGCCTGAAAATATCTTATAATCGGTTTGTGTCTTGCCTTCGGTATGCAAGCCAAAATAGACCGTTCCAACCGGCTTTTCTTCACTACCACCACTAGGCCCAGCTATACCTGAGATACTTACGGTAATATCGGCCGCGGTTCTTTGCGCAAGCTGATAGGCAAGTTCATAGACACATTGTTCGCTTACAGCACCAAATTTTTCAATAATGTGGTGGTTTATGCCCAAATGTTTAATCTTACTATGGTTATCGTATAAGACATAACTTTCTTTAAACACCTTAGAAGCATCCGGTACATTGACAATGCGAGAAGCGAGCATGCCGCCACTACATGATTCTACCAATGAAATAACTTTTTTTAAATCCATCAAGGTATGGACCACAACGCTTTCTAAACTTTCATCATGGGGACCAACAATATAACGGTCAAACCGTTTTTTAAACGCTCTTAAGGCTGGTTTTAAAAGCGCTTCATCTTTTGCGGTGAATATGAAAACAACTTCGCCCACACTCGCATAAGGTGCGATGTTGACCTTGGGATATTGCAAGTAGAAATCTTGCATTTCAGCTTCAAGATCACTTTCGCCAATCCCGATGAGTCGATACCCTCTTTGAACCAAGGGCACATCTAAATAATTCTTTAGATGACTAATCATCGTTTCTACCATCGGTTGTAATTCACTGGGAGGTCCAGGCAATAAAACAATCGTTTTACCTTCTACTTCAACAAGCATCCCTGGGGCGGTGCCGTTATGATTATCCAAAACAACCGCCGATTTGGGGAAATAGGCCTGTTTTTTATTGGTCGGTTTCATCTCTCTTTTCATCCGCTTAAAATAAGATGAGATGCGCTCTAAGACCTCAGGGCGTTCGACCAAGGATAAATGATAGTAAGCACAGATGCTTTCTTTTGTCAGGTCATCTTGTGTTGGGCCCAAGCCCCCAGTAAAGATAACGAGATCGCTCTTCGTATTTTGAAGGGCATCAAAAATAGCGGCTTTATCATCCCGAATCATCGCGGCGTTTTCAACTTGAATCCCCAAGGGGTACAAGCGCTTCGCTAGATAAGTCAAATTTGTGTTAAGCGTCTGACCGGTTAATAGTTCATCACCAATGGATATGATGGTTGTTTTCATGTTATCACCCTTATCATTATTACACTTTGTTTTAAGTAGAAAAAACGTCGGAAACCCGACGCTATGTAATGACGCCAATCAATAAATAGGCCATCACAATACTGACAATAATCACGCCCAAAAGTAAGGCGAGATGTATGACTAAACGGGCTTTTGTTTGAATAAAAGCGCCGGGATGTTCAATTTTTCTAAGACGCGCAATGATATATAATATGATGAAAAAAAGAAAAATAAAGAAAAACACTGTAAAAATCACCAATGGAATATACATTAGGATAAATTCTAAAGTCCAGCTCAACCAGTTCGATTCATCTCCAGTGGCCATGGGATTAACATCAAAAATACCATGGATCATCAAAAGCGTAAACATCATGATTCCAACGGCTTTATAATGCTCGAACAAGCCGCCTTTTTTATACGTAAATATTTTCCTTGGGGTAATTAAACCTTCTTTAAAATACTGTAAAAAAATACTTATAAAAAAGGTGATAAAAAAGAGCATAAATGTAACTCTTATGTAAGATAATAAAATCGATAATTCACTCATAAAAAATCTCCTTAAACATTAAATCTAAACAATAAAATATCGCCGTCTTTAACCAAATATTGTTTGCCTTCTAAACGCATTTTACCAGCTTCTTTAACTTTTTGCATGCTGCCATAGTGCATTAAATCATCATATTTGGACGTTTCGGCTCGAATAAAACCTTTCGCAAAATCGGTGTGAATTAGACCCGCACATTGTTGTGCGTTCATACCCTTTTTAAATGTCCAAGCACGGACCTCTTTTTCACCTGAGGTGAAAAACGTCTGTAAGTTTAGGAGGTAATAACTCTCTGTAATAAGGCGTTCTAGACCCGTTTGATAAAGCCCAAGACTCTCAAGAAATTCCTGTTTTTCCGTGTCTTCTAATTCGCTCATCTCCGATTCGATTTGTGCGCTGATGGTCGTCGCTTTATTATTTTCCTTCTCGGCATACTGAAAAACCGCATCGACAAACGTCGATGTATCTGGACTTTGCAACATGTCTTCACTGACATTACAAACATAAATCATCGGTTTTAAGGTCAAAAAACCGTATGCTTTAATGCGGTTAATGTCATTTTTGTTAAGTTTCATACTGCGAATGGGACGCTCTTCAAGCAAGGTTGTTTGTATCTCCAAAAGCAAACGGTACTCTGATTCAATTTCACGATCAACTTTTAATTTTGCTTTTTTCTCAATTTTTGGTAAGCGTTTTTCTATCACTTCTAAATCCGCAATAATCAATTCGGTATTGATCGTTTCGATATCTCTAATGGGATCGATGGTACCATCAACATGGGTAATATCATCGTCTTCAAAACAGCGTACTACTTGGACGATCGCATCGACCTCACGAATGTGGGATAAAAATTGGTTGCCTAACCCTTCTCCTTTTGAAGCACCTTTAACCAAGCCTGCTATATCGGTAAATTCAAAGCCTGTGGGGATAATGGCTTTGGGTTGTACAATCTTTGCTATATCGTACAAACGGGCATCGGGAACATTCACGATGCCAACGTTTGGTTCTATGGTCGCAAACGGATAATTAGCCGCATGCGCTTTTGTTTTTGTAATGGCGTTAAACAGTGTCGATTTCCCTACATTAGGCAATCCGACGATACCTGCAGTTAGTGCCATATCATCATCTCCTTTAATCACCTAATACATTTTACTGTATAACACCGTAAAATACAATCAAATTAAACAATCGCTTTTTTTAGTTTAAATGAACATATATAGCGCAACCCATCAGCGGTTGGCGCGTGGTCATTTTCTTCGATGTCAAAAGCCATTTTCTTGTCTTTTAAGCCAATTGCAATATGCGCCGCGGCAATCCCGATGTCAAGCGCTTGAATGTTATAAGCGTGTTGCGCGATATAATTTTTGCTTTCTTTCAGATATAGATGCAGGTGTTTAGACTCAACCACAATACGCCATGGCTGCTTGTTAGACGCAGAAGGGGCACTTTGTACCAAGTCTAATATCTTCGAAATAACCGGATACGCTTTTCGTTTTAAGGGCTTATCAAAAGATTGGTTAAAAAACAAGCTTTCGAATGGTTTGCGATCATCAGCCTTGGCCATAGTACGGATGGCTCTTTCTCTTAAAGAAGGCTTTTCAGCTGGATAGCCCACTGGGGTAATAGCGGGAATAAACTCGTCTTTTTCTAAGTTTAGTTCAAAGTTTTTGCGGTTAAAAGTTCCCCCAAGCCAAACGGTCCCTAACCCTATTTTGGTCAATTCTAAAACCATGTGTTCAAAAATAAACCCATAATCCACCAAATGCTTAAACTCTTTCGTAGAAACACCAACGATAAATGCCGGGGCGTTTTTTACAAAACCATAGGTTCCAATAATCCCTTGTTTTTTCCCTGGAATGATGTTCTCCACCATTTCCAAGTGAATCGTATGACTAAAAGGGCCTTTTATTTCTGAGACTTGTGCCATTAATGAATTAATTTTTTCTTTGTCATCTGAACTTAATAACACACCTTCAAACGTTCTAATAGAACGGCGGTCTTTAATTGCTTGAATCATATAAATCCTCCTTATCGATCGTCTGGATGTATGACCAAAGGCACGTATATCGATTCATACACTTGGTCACCCCTAATATATTTTACACTTACATTATCACCGACTTGTGAATTTAAGATAGCTTCACGCAAATCATTGAAATTGTATACATCGATATAACTATCCCAAGTTTCAAGTTTATAGCCGATGATAATATCGCCCGCCAGCAAGCCTGTGTCTATCGCGGTGCCATCTGTGGCTACCGCACTGATGCATACCCCGTATTCCTGGCCACAATCACTGATACCACTGGCGGCTTGAATCCCAAAATAGGGGCGCTGTACTTCACCTTCGGTTTCCAGTTCGGTAATAATTCTTAACACGGTGTTAGACGGTATCGCGAAATTGATATTGGTCGTCGCATCTTCAACGATTTTCATATTGTTAATACCTATTAGTTTTCCATTGATATCAAATAGACCGCCACCGCTGTTACGGGGGGATATCGCCGCATCATGTTGTAAGAAAGGAACTTCATACTGACTGGTTGGGACAAATCTCGCTAAACCGCTAATAACCCCCATCGTGACACTGCCAAAGTAATCGAACCCAAGGGGATTTCCAACCGCAAAAACAAATTGCCCAACGCTTAAGTCGTATGAATCTGCAAACTCAGCGACGGGAAAGTTTTGATTAGAACTAAATTTAATCACGGCTAGATCGGTGGTCGCATCAAGGCCCATTATTTCTGTGTTTGTATTATCAATGGTAAAACGCATCCCATTTCGCTCGTAAATAATCTGAACGTTTGAAAACGGGATTGCCCGCTCATCGGGATGGATAACATGGTGGTTTGTAACAACATAATAATCATTGCCGCTTTTCCGGTAGATGACACCCGAAGCGGTGCCTGATTGTAAGGTTGTACCAACACGGATACCGACCACCGTTTCTTGTCGTTGCATCAACATTTCGGTTGCAGCTGCTTCAAAGCTATCTAAGTCGTATTCAACCTTATGATAACTTTCTTCCATCAATTCTTCAACCAAATCGATAAGCTCTTGTCGCGTATATTCATTTAAATCGTAAACAATTTTGTCCTCTTCTTCTTCAATAAATAAAAAATCGCAACTACTTAGGACAAAAACACTAAACACCAGTACCAATAACCCAAGGACTTTTTTCATTCTCATCACTCCAATTTAAAGAGCTTTTGTGCGTTTTTTGAGGTTATATCTGCAATATCTTCGATTGAAACATCGCGCTCTTTGGCAATGCTTTTTGCAATCAAGGGCAAGTAGCTAGAATCATTTTGTTTCCCCCTAAAAGGATGGGGGGCTAAAAACGGGGCATCTGTCTCGATCAATAATTTATCCTTAGGAACAATTTTAGCGACAGCTTTAGGGGTTTTGGCGTTTTTAAATGTCACCGGTCCTCCCAAAGAAATATGTAGACCTAATTCGATAAATTTTTTGGCCATCTCTTTTGAACCACTATAACAATGCATGATGCCTTTCACAGGCGCAAAGAGCTTTAAGGTATCATATGTGACTTGAGTGGCTTCACGCATATGAATAGAAAGTGGCATATCCAGCGCCTGGGCTAGTTTAATCTGCTTTTTAAAGATATCAATTTGCGCTTCTTCGTTGGATTTATCCCAGTATAAATCCATGCCACATTCGCCAACTGCCACAACTTTTGGGTGTTTAACCCATGCTTTTAATTGTTCGAACTCATCGCTTTGCATATCTTTGACGCGCGTCGGATGAATGCCAACACTCGCGTAAATAAATTCATATTTTTCCGCAATTTCAATCGCGCGTTGGTTCATCAATGGATCATACCCGATGACAATCATGTTTTGAACGTTTTCTTTTTGGGCTTTTTCAATATAATAATCCAATTCTTGGTATAAAGCATCGTTGTTCAAATGGACATGGGTATCAATATACATGGTTTCACTCCTTGTTAAGCTTACTCTTATTGTATCAAAAAAAGGTATAAAAAAAGAGGCTTGCGCCTCTTTTATTTAAAAATTAGTTCGAAACTTCAGCTACTACGCCAGCCCCAACGGTTCTGCCGCCTTCACGGATAGAGAACTTGGTACCTTGTTCTAGTGCGATTGGGTAGATGAGTTCAACGTCCATTTCTACGTTGTCCCCTGGCATAACCATTTCTACGCCCTCTGGCAATTCGATAACGCCAGTAACATCAGTGGTACGGAAGTAGAATTGTGGTCTGTAGTTTGAGAAGAATGGGGTATGACGGCCGCCTTCTTCTTTAGAAAGAACGTATACTTCGCCTTTAAACTTGGTATGTGGTGTAACGCTACCAGGTTTAGCAAGAACTTGTCCACGTTGGATGTCATCACGTGTGACACCACGGAGTAGTGCACCGATGTTGTCGCCTGCTTGCGCATCATCAAGTAATTTACGGAACATTTCTACGCCGGTAACAACCGTTTTACGGGTTGGTCTAATACCAACGATTTCAACGTCGTCTTGAACTTTAACTTTACCACGATCAATACGTCCTGTTGCAACGGTACCGCGTCCAGTAATACTGAAAACGTCCTCAACAGGCATAAGGAATGGCTTGTCAGTTTCACGAACTGGATCATCGATATATTCGTCGACCGCTTCCATAAGTTCGATAACTTTATCTTCATGTTCTTTGTCGCCTTCAAGTGCTTTAAGGGCAGAACCCATAATCACAGGAATGTCGTCTCCAGGGAAGTCATACTCGCTTAAGAGTTCACGAACTTCCATTTCAACAAGTTCAAGTAATTCTTCGTCGTCCACCATATCGGTTTTGTTTAAGAATACGACGATTTTTGGTACGCCTACCTGGCGGCTTAGTAAGATGTGTTCGCGTGTTTGTGGCATAGGTCCATCTGCGGCACTAACCACAAGAATTGAACCATCCATTTGCGCAGCACCGGTAATCATGTTTTTAACATAGTCGGCGTGGCCTGGGCAGTCAACGTGTGCATAGTGTCGTTTATCAGTCGCATATTCAATGTGCGCTGTATTGATGGTGATGCCTCTTTCTTTTTCTTCAGGGGCATTGTCAATTGAAGCATAGTCAGAAGCCGCGGTATCGCCGATACCTCTACGGTTAAGCACGGTCGCAATCGCAGCTGTTAAAGTTGTTTTCCCGTGGTCTACGTGTCCGATAGTTCCAATATTGACATGTGTTCCTTTACGTTCAAATTTTTGTTTTCCCATTTCGTTATTTCCTCCTTAATTGGTCTTGGATAACATAGATATTTTATCGCATTATAAATTATAATGCAAGTACATTCATTTAGCCGTTTCTTTTTTTAATGATTTCTTCAGCAATTGATTTTGGTGCAGGGTCGTAGTGTGAAAATTGCATTGTGTAGTTTCCGCGACCCTGGGTGTTTGATCTAAGCGAGGTCGCATAACCAAACATTTCAGAGAGTGGAACTTTGGCATTAATTTGATGGGCGTTACCACGTTGTTGTTGGCTTTCAACTTTCCCTCTACGAGAGGTCAAATCACCAATCACGTTGCCCATGTAATCATCGGGTGCAATCGCATCAACGTTCATAATCGGTTCTAGTAATATCGGCCCGCATTTATCTTTCGCTGCTCGAACGGCATAAGAGGCAGCGACTTTAAAGGCCATTTCATTGGAGTCTACATCGTGGTATGAACCATCGTACAATGTCGCTTTGACGTTGATAATCGGATAACCTGCAACCACACCATTTTCGAGTGATCCTTTTAATCCCTCTTCAACCGCAGGGATGTATTCGCGTGGTACAGAACCGCCGACAATCTTATCGATAAATTCAAAACCTTCATTTTCATTGGGTTCGAATTTAACCCAAACATGACCATATTGACCACGACCACCGGATTGGCGGACAAACTTACCTTCGATGTCAGATGCTTTTGTAAAGGTCTCTCGGTAAGATACTTGTGGGGCCCCAACATTGGCCGCAACTTTGAATTCACGTTTCATACGGTCAACGATGATATCTAGATGCAATTCGCCCATACCAGCGATAATGGTTTGACCCGTTTCATCGTCGGTATAGGTTCTAAAGGTGGGATCTTCTTCGGCCAGTTTTTGAAGTGCGGTGCCCATCTTATCTTGATCAGCTTTTGATTTTGGTTCAATCGCAACGCTGATGACTGGTTCTGGAAAATTCATCCGTTCTAAGATGATGGGGTGTTTTTCTTCGGCCAGTGTATCACCTGTTGAGGTGTTTTTAAGGCCAATAGCTGCGGCGATATCGCCTGCATAAACGGTGTTAATCTCTTCTCTGTGATTCGCATGCATCTGTAGGATGCGTCCAATACGTTCCTTGTTACCTTTTGTTGTATTAATGATATATGAGCCTTTATCAAGCGTACCAGAATATACTCTGAAATACGTTAAACGGCCGACATAAGGGTCGGTGGCTACTTTAAAAGCCAGCGCCGAAAATTTACCTTCGTCATTGATAGCAACTTTAACTTCTTCTTCGGTATCTTTCATAATCCCTTTGATTTTTACAACATCGGTCGGGGAGGGTAAATAATCAATGACACAATCGACCATCAATTTTACCCCTTTGTTTTTGAAAGCACTGCCGCATATGACAGGGAAGAATTCTACATCCAAGGTTGCTTTGCGAATCACTTTTTTCAGGAAGTCAGCCTTGACATCTTCGCCTTCTAAATACGCCATCATTAATGTTTCATCAAAATCGGCAAGTTCTTCGATCAATTCGCTTCGTTTCGCTTCAACCAATTCTAATAAGTGTTCTGGAATTTCAATTTCTTCTGCCATCTCATCGATGCCACCATCAAAGTGGTAAGCTTTCATGTCAATCAAGTCGATGATGCCGTCAAATTCGCTCTCAGCGCCAATCGGCCATTGAATCGCAGCCGCTTTAACGCCTAAACGCTCTTTAATACTGTTTACACTGTATTCAAAATCTGCGCCAATTTTATCCATTTTATTAACGAATACAACTCTAGGAACCATGTATTCTGTTGCTTGACGCCAAACCGTTTCGGTTTGCGGTTCAACGCCCGCTTGAGCATCAAGTACAGCAACCGCACCATCGAGTACACGGAGTGAGCGTGATACCTCAACGGTGAAATCAACATGTCCTGGGGTATCGATAATATTGACGCGATGATCTTTCCAAAAAGCCGTCGTCGCTGCGGATGTGATGGTAATCCCACGTTCTTGTTCTTGTTCCATCCAATCCATTTGTGAAGCACCATCATGAGTTTCGCCCATTTTATGAATCTTACCGGTATGGTATAAAACACGTTCAGTCGTGGTAGTTTTACCGGCATCAATATGGGCCATTATACCAATGTTACGGGTCAGTTGTAAGCTATATTTACGTGCCATAATGTGTGCTCCTTTCTACCAGCGATAATGTGCAAATGCTTTGTTTGCATCGGCCATTCTGTGCATATCTTCACGTTTTTTCACGGCTTGTCCAGTATTATTTGATGCATCTACTATTTCTTTTGCAAGTCTTTCATCCATGGTTCTTTCGTTACGTAAACGCGCATACAAGGTCAACCAACGCAGACCTAGGGTATAACGTCTTTCTTCACGAACCTCCATGGGGACTTGATAGTTTTGACCCCCAATACGTCTAGCGCGAACTTCAAAGGTGGGCATAATGTTGTTAAGCGCATCTTCAAACACTTCAATTGGTGGTTTATTTGTCATTTCTTCGACACGTTTAAACGCATCATATAAAATCTTTTGAGCGGTCGTTTTTCTCCCGTCGTTCATAATGTTATTGATTAATTTGGTAATTAACTTTGAATTATAAATCGGATCGGGCAGTACATCTCTTTTGGCTATATGTCCTTTACGAGGCATAAACGATTCCTCCTTTCATTAGCATTGGTTTATCTCTATAAAGCACCGTCTTTTTTCGTACCGTATTTCGAACGGCCTTGTTTACGATCAATAACGCCACCGGTATCTAAGGTACCGCGAACGATATGATAACGAACACCTGGTAGGTCTTTAACACGACCACCACGGATTAAAACGACACTGTGTTCTTGTAGCTTATGTCCGATTCCAGGAATATACGCTGTCACTTCAACACCGTTGGTCAAACGTACACGCGCATATTTACGTAACGCTGAGTTTGGTTTTTTCGGCGTTAGCGTGGCGACACGTGTACAAACACCACGTTTTTGTGGGCTAGGCAAATGTGTATAGGCTCGATTCAACGAATTATAGTTGATAGATAGCGCAGGTGATTTGGTTTTTTTCTTGCGCGTTACACGGCCTTTACGAACCAGTTGATTAATTGTCGGCATGATGTTCCTCCTTTCGTTCTTAGACACAACTTATCCAAGCGTGTCAGTTTTCTCAAAAAAATAGGGGTTTAGGTGTAAACCCTATGATGTTATGTCTTCTTTCGCGTTGTAATTATACACTACCACACCAGGTGTGTCAATAGTTAACAATTATTTTTTAAAAGTGCTTGGAAACCCGTGGTTTCCAAGCACTTTAGAGATTATTCTTCGCGGTATTCATCAACGAATTCAGTGTAATCTTGTTCTTCATCTTCTTGCATGTATTCTTCGTCGATGACACTCTCTTCACCATCGGTCAGTTCTTCATATTCAGGCTCTGGTTTCTCATAATCGAAGCGGGTATGTTTTAAAATGCCTGTGCCCGCTGGAATGCGGCCGCCGATAATGACGTTTTCTTTAAGGCCGACCAGATCATCTGTTTTGCCACGAATCGCTGCATCGGTAAGGACGCGTGTCGTTTCTTGGAAACTTGCCGCACTAAGGAATGATTCACTGCGCAAAGAAGCACGTGTGATACCGAGTAAGAGCGGTTTTGCCACAGCGGGACGTCTCCGGTTAGCCATCGCTTTTTCGTTAGCTACTTTAAACTCTCTTAAAGAAATTTGGGCACCAGGCAATAGTTCGGTTTCACCTTCAATGATGATTTTGAGTTTGCGCATCATTTGGTGAATGATAATTTCAATGTGTTTATCGGAAATCTCAACACCTTGTGAGCGGTAAACTTTTTGGACTTCTTTAAGAATGTATTGTTGTACCGTTTCTGCATCGGTAACGCGCAACAATTGCTTAGGATCGATGGAACCCTCGGTGATTTTGTCACCAGCATGGACTACATCGCCTTCTTCTAAAAGCAATGTAACATTTGAATCGGTTTCGTATTCTTTGGAATCCTCTCCGTTAGAAACGGTTACTTTATAGCGTTCATCGATCTGGTCAACTTTATCAATGTTGCCATCCATTTCACTGATAATCGCGAGTCCTTTTGGTTTTCTAGCTTCAAAAAGCTCTTGAATACGGGGAAGACCTTGGGTGATATCCGCACCAGCAACACCGCCGGTATGGAATGTTCTCATGGTCAACTGCGTCCCGGGTTCACCGATTGATTGAGCCGCAATAATACCGACAGCTTCACCAACCTCGACTTGTCCGCCGGTCGCTAAGTTCTGACCATAACACTTGGTACATACCCCTTGTTTTGCACTACAGGTCAAGACGGTACGTATCCGGACTTCATCAATGCCTGCATCGATGATAGCCTTAACATTTTCGCTTGAGAGATACGTATCTTTTTCCACAATCATCTCTTTGGTTTTGGGATGATACAATGTTTCTTGGTTGTAACGGCCGAGCAAGCGATCAGCTAAGGGTTCAATCGCTTTATCATCGCCGTCTAAAATATCTTTAACCACAACACCAGCGTCGGTGCCGCAATCTTCTTCGGTTACCACGAGGTCTTGAGAGACATCGACCAAACGACGAGTCAAGTAGCCTGAGTCTGCGGTTTTAAGCGCGGTATCAGTAGAACCTTTTCGCGCACCGTGTGTTGAAATAAAGAATTCGCTCATCGTCAGACCTTCACGGAATGCGGCTTTAATCGGTAACTCAATGGTTTTACCAGATGGGTTTGACATCAATCCGCGCATACCAGCAAGCTGGGTAAAGTTTGAAATGTTACCACGCGCACCAGAATCACTCATCATCTGAATGTGATTATCAATGGTCAATTCTTCTGCTAAACCTTTTTCAATGTCGTTTTTAGCCTCTTTCCAAACCTCTAAAACGAGATTATACCGTTCGTTGTCGGTTAAGAAACCATCTTCATACATCTCTTGAATTTCTTCAACTTTCTCATCGGCTTCTGTGAGAATTTCTTGTTTCTTGCTGTAGGGGTTAACATCAAATGCGCTAACGGTGATACCAGCATGCGTCGAATATAAGAAGCCAAGGTTTTTCATTTTATCGAGCATTTTTGAGGTTTCATTGATTTTAAAATCGATGAAAACACGAGAAATAATCAAGGAAAGGAATTTCTTTTTAAATGGATCGACAAGACGTTTAGCACCGTTTTTCTCAAGACCCATAATTTCTTTTTCAAGGGTAACAATTTTTTGATTTTGAGGGTCGCTGATTTCACGTTGTAACTTTGCGAGTTGCTGGTATTTTTTCTCTAGTTCTAAACGATCATAAATCGCTTGGCGAACATTTTTACCTCGCGCTATAAAATAATGTTTCGGCGTGTTTTGATCTAAGTTTGTAGTGGTCGGTTCATTAAGATAAGGGAATGTTCTTGGTAAGATTTCGTTGAAGATTAACTTTCCTACCGTGGTCATAAGATATCCGTCTTTTTGTTCTTGGGTTAATGGGGCATTCCCTAGGGTTGAAGCACGAAGTGCGATCAAAGAATGTAGGGTAATATCGCCGTTATCATAAGCGAGCAATACTTCTTTTGAATCTTTGAAAATCCGTCCTTCACCTTTTTGATCGGTTCTTTCTAAGGTGAGATAGTAGTTCCCCAATACCATATCTTGTGATGGGGTAACAACAGGTTTACCGTCTTTTGGGTTAAGAATGTTGTTGGAAGCCAACATCAATACGCGCGCTTCCGCTTGGGCTTCTTCACTCAAAGGTACGTGTACCGCCATCTGATCGCCGTCAAAATCGGCGTTAAATGCGGTGGTGACCAAAGGATGTAGGCGGATAGCCTTACCTTCAACCAATTTAGGTTCAAAAGCTTGAATACCAAGTCTATGTAGGGTAGGCGCGCGGTTAAGAAGGACAGGATGTTCTCGAATAACATCTTCTAAAACTTCCCAAATGCGACTATCCAAACGTTCAATCAGACCTTTAGCGCTCTTGATATTAGAAGCGATATCGCGGTCGATTAATTCTTTGATTACGAATGGTTTAAACAATGATATACCCATTTCTTTAGGAATACCACATTGATACATCTCCAAATCCGGTCCTACCACAATAACACTACGGCCGGAATAATCGACGCGTTTACCAAGGAGGTTTTGACGGAAACGACCTTGTTTACCACGGAGCATATCGGATAAAGATTTTAACGGACGGTTTTTCTCCACAACCACTTTACGGCCACGTTTTGAATTGTCAATTAAAGCATCGACCGCTTCTTGTAGCATCCGTTTTTCATTCTTGGTAATAAGGTGTGGCGCATTTTGTTCTTTTTGGCGTTTGAGACGGTTGTTACGGTTCAAAATTCTACGATAAAGATCGTTTAAATCCGTCGTAGCAAAACGACCGCCATCAAGTTGAACCATAGGTCGTAATTCTGGTGGAATGACCGGTAAAACGTCCATAACCATCCATTCGGGTTTGTTGTCGGATTCTTTAAATGCTTCTAGGACTTCTAGACGTTTGATATATTTGTCGCGTTTTTGTTTTGAGGCATCTGGTAAGGCTTTTCTTAACTTGTAGATTTCTTCTTTTAAGTCCAGTCTTTGCAAAAGAACCTTCGCCGCTTCAGCACCAGTTAACGCTTTAAAACGCGAGCCGTATTCCATGTATTTTTCAGTATATTTTGCTTCTGAAAGAATTTGTTTATAGTGCAAGTCTGTATCGCCTTTGTCAATAACAATATACGAAGCAAGATAGACGACTTCTTCTAAATCTTTCGATTTAATATCGAGTAAAGTGGCGATTCTAGAAGGGGTATTGCGTAAGTACCATGTATGCACAACAGGCGCCGCGAGTTTAATGTGACCCATCCGCTCACGTCGCACTTTACTCTCGGTAATTTCAACGCCACAATCAGGACATTTTTTACCGCTGTGTGAAGACTTCTTGCTTTTGTTATTACAAGCGCATTGATAGTCTTTTGTGGGACCAAAAATAACCTCACAAAAGAGCCCCTTACGTTCAGGTTTTAATGTGCGGTAGTTGATGGTTTCGTGTTTCTCAACTTCTCCGTAAGACCAATCAAGGATTTCCTCTGAAGAAGCTAATCGTATTTTGTAATGTGAATACTTTTGGCTCATGAAATCACCTTTCCTTTTTAGGAATTAAAGCCGTATTTATCTAAATAATCTTCAACGTCAGACTCTTCTACAAGGCTTTTGTTGGCTTCGTTTCGCTTCGTATCTTTATTGATCAGTTCAACTGAAATACCTAAAGATTGAAGTTCGCGTGTCAACACGCGGAAAGATTCTGGTAAGGATGGTTCGGGAATACTCTTACCATCAACGATGGCACGGAAAACTTTGTTTCTTCCGATGATATCATCACTTTTAACTGTGAGCATCTCTTGTAAGCAGTAAGCGGCGCCATAGGCTTCTAAAGCCCAGACTTCCATCTCACCAAATCGCTGACCACCGTTTTGAGCTTTACCACCCATCGGTTGTTGTGTAACTAAAGTATATGGACCCACGCTTCGAGCGTGTAATTTGTCATCAACCATGTGGTCGAGTTTAATCATATGCATGACACCGACTGAGACATCGTTATCGTAACGGTTTCCAGTTTGGCCTGAATAAAGCGGGGTTTTTCCGTTGGGTTGCATCCCGGCTTCTTTCATAATCGCAACCAAGTCATCGTTACTGACACCATCGAAAACTGGGGTCGCAATATGGACACCTAGCTTTTTCGCGGCCATACCTAGATGAATTTCTAAAACTTGGCCGATATTCATTCTTGAGGGAACCCCTAGTGGATTAAGCATGATGTCAATGGGGGTCCCATCTGGAAGATATGGCATATCTTCTTCGGGTAGAATTTTAGATATAACCCCTTTATTACCATGTCGACCAGCCATCTTATCGCCCTCTGATATTTTACGTTTTTGTACAATGAAAACGCGGACAACTTCATTAGCCCCAGGAGGGAGTTCATCGCCATCGGCTCTGGAGAAATATTTAATACTATGGACAATACCGCCTCCGCCATGAGGTACACGGAGTGAGGTATCTCTAACTTCGCGTGATTTCTCACCAAAAATTGCAAGGAGTAAACGGTCTTCTGGCGTCGGGTCGGTTTGACCTTTTGGGGTCACTTTACCAACTAGAATGTCGCCTTCTTCCACTTCTGCACCAGGAATGATAATGCCACGATCATCCAAAAAGCGACGACCTTCTTCCCCAACGTTTGGAATTTCACGTGTAATCTCTTCTTTTCCAAGTTTGGTATCACGCGCTTCAACATCGTATTTTTCGATATGAATGGACGTATAAATATCATCTTTAACCAAACGTTCAGATAAAATAACGGCGTCCTCATAGTTGTAACCATTCCATGTCATAAAGGCAACCGTTACGTTTCTACCAACAGCTAATTCGCCTTCATCCATTGAAGGTCCGTCGGTAATAACATCACCAGCTTTAATCTTTTCACCTATTTTGACAATCGGAATTTGGTTGAAACAGGTCCCTTGGTTAGAGCGTTCAAATTTTTCTAGTTCATAGGTATCAATTTTACCGTCTTCGGCTTTAATTTTGATTTTCTTCGCATCGACATAGCTTACCTCGCCGTCGCGTTTAGCAACGATGGTGGCACCACTGTCTTTTGCGGCTTTGTATTCAATACCTGTGCCAACAAAGGGCGCTTCAGGCTTAAGTAAGGGAATCGCTTGTCGTTGCATGTTAGCACCCATCAACGCGCGGTTGGCGTCATCGTGTTCCAAGAATGGGATGGATGATGTCGAGATAGAAACAATCTGTTTAGGCGAAACATCGATTAAATCGATATCTTCTTTTGCATGCATTTTGGTATCGCCTCTATAGCGGGCAACCACATTATCATCCAAAACGCGTTTGTCATCATCCAATTTGATATTGGCCTGACCGATATGATATTTTTCTTCTTCATCGGCTGTTAAGAAAATATATTCCTCGGTTATAAACAGTTCCATGTTGTCTTTTGATTTTTTAACTTTTTTAACTTTTAGATAAGGGGTTTCGATAAACCCATATTGATTGACACGCACATAAGAGGCCAAACTGTTAATCAAACCAATGTTTTGACCTTCAGGAGTCTCAATTGGACAGATGCGCCCGTAGTGAGAGTTGTGTACGTCTCGAACTTCGAATCCAGCACGATCACGGGTCAATCCACCAGGACCTAGTGCGGATAGACGACGCTTGTGTGTCAGCTCATCCAAGGGGTTGGTTTGACTCATAAATTGCGATAACTGTGAAGACCCAAAGAATTCTTTTAACGATGATGTCAAGGGTCTGATGTTAATCAAACTCTGTGGTTTCATATCAGAAGTATCGCGTGTAGACATGCGATCTTTAACGTTTTTCTCTAATTTCGAAAGACCAATTCTAAATTGATTTTTCAGAAGTTCACCAATCAATCGTAAACGTCGGTTCCCAAGGTGATCGATATCATCCAAGTTACCGTAGCCACTCATCAAGTTCAAATAATACCCGATGGAAGCGATAATGTCAGAAGGTACCAAATGTTCAGCGTATTCGGAAGAATCATTGCCGATTACACGAACGCGTTGTTCTTCATCGTCTTTATCGCGGTGGAAGATTTCCAAAATCTCTATCTTACTTAATTCAAAGTATAATTCTTCTTTAGAGAAAGTTTCTTTAATGCTTTCAATCATACGATCATAAGCATCGTTACCTTCTTGTTCGATAAAGGCTTTTTCATCCATGTTTTGGGCTTTGAGATACCCCTCGACATAGTCTTCTGTCGACCAATATTTTTGGTATCTGATTTGCGCAAGTTTGTCTTCCTCATCCAGATAGCTCAAATAAGGGTTAGCAGAAAGAATTTCTAGTTGTGTTTTATATTCATATTCTAGATTACGACTTAAAACACCGGCAACCTCTTCGGTGAAGTGTTGGCGGTTTTTATCTAGAATTTCTAATGTGTCTTTAGTGATCTCTGTACCGGATTCTACAATCACTTCGCCGGTTTCTTTGTCGATCACGTTTTGGGCTAAAATGTTATTTTCAAGATGATTTAAAATATCAAGTTTTTTATTGACCTTATAGCGACCAACTTTAGCGAGTTCATAGCGTTTTGCGTCAAATAATCGACTGACAAAAAAGCTGATAGCCCCTTCAATGGTGGCGGTTTCACCTTGACGAAGTTTGGAATAAACTTCCAAAATAGCATCGGTTGAGGTGGTCGTCATGTCTTTTTCTAAGGTGTTTTGAAGATAGGCATTATGGCCAAAAATCGCCTTCATCTGATCCGCACTAGAAAATCCTAAGGCTCTTAAAAGTGTCGTCATAGGAATTTTTTTCGAGCGGTCAAGTTTGACAAATAAATTGCCCTTAGAGCCGGTTTCATATTCTAACCAAGCGCCACGATTTGGAATAATTTGACCAAGATATTTCGACTCGAGGGTTTTGCGGTCTATTTCCTCGCTGAAAAACACGCCGGCACTTCGCACGATTTGCGAAACAATGACGCGTTCAGATCCATTTATGATAAAAGACGCTCTAGGCGTCATAAAAGGGAAATCTCCCATAAATATTTTTTGTTCAACGATCTCGCCGGTGTTGTTATTGACTAACTTGACACCGACACGGAGAGGTTTTGCATAAGTAAGCTCTTTTTCTTTAGCGGGCTTAATGGCATGTTTCGCTTCGCCGAATTCAATCCCTTCAAAAAAGAGTTCTAAATCACCTGTATGATTTTCAATTGGTGATATGTCGCGGAGTAATTCATCCAAGCCTTCATCGACAAACCAATCAAATGACTTGGTTTGTACCTCAATAAGATTGGGTAATTCAACGTTGGATTTAACCCGAGAGTAGTTTCTTCTTTCGCGTTTTTTACCATATTTAACGTTCGAGTAGTTCACTAATATCCACCCCGTTTTAGATTTAGAAAAGTAATGCCAACACAAAAAAGCGCATTGTATCGCATTTTGTTATTTTATCACAAACATGTCAAGGCGTCAATGATTTTTTGAATAGGATAATATGAAATCCTTTACGCCTATCAAAAATCTCAGCATGACCAATTTGATTTAAAAATTTTAATGCGGAAAGCGCACCATGTTTTTTGTGCATAACCATCCAACATTCGCCTTGCAAGGTTAAATGGTCTTTTATTTGTTTAAATATATCGTATAAAGCTTGTTTCCCAATTCGAATCGGTGGGTTGGTAACGATAAGGTCAAAATCGTTGTCGATACTTTCAAACGCACGACTTTTAACGACTTGTGCTTCAAGATGATTGATCGCACAATTTTTTCGTGCCAACCATAATGCACGTTCATTGACATCACTCAACGTTACATCCAAAGTATAAACCTTAGCCAATACAATGCCTAAAACACCATACCCACAACCCAAGTCAAGTACGCGATCAATCTTTGGTTTGATGCGTACAGTTCGCAGCAATAAATCGCTGGCTTGATCCACATGGTCTTTGGAGAAGACACCGTGATCACTGATAAATGTAAAGTGATGATCATCATATGTGTATGTTATGGTTTTTTGATTCGACTTGGTATCCTGTTGTTTCTCATCAAAATAATGACTCATGCGTTCACCTTTTCTTTTTGGTCTCCCAAAAGGGAAAAAACCTGAGTAGATGATACCCAGGTTTTACAGTTGGTGAAACGTTTATTTAACTTCGACTTCAGCGCCAGCTTCTTCGAGTTGTTCTTTGATGCCTTCAGCTTCTTCTGGGTCGATGTCTTCTTTGACAGGTGCCGGTGCACTATCAACAAGCGCTTTAGCTTCTTTAAGACCGAGACCCGTGATTTCACGGATGGCTTTAATAACCCCGATTTTCTTTTGACCAGGCGCTACTAGAGTTACCGTTACTTCACTTGGTTCATCTGATGCATCTGCGGCTGCAGGACCAGCAACAGCAACAGCACTAGGATCAACACCGAATTCTTCTTTCATTAAGTCGACAAGTTCTTTAAGTTCCAATAAAGTTTTTTCCTTTAACGCTTCAATAATTTCTGCATTTTTTAATGCCATGATATTTCCTCCTATTATCCGTTATTCTCTTCTAAATTTTCAACGTGCATGTTGATGGCAATAGCCATATGTTTGATCGGCTCTAAAATGCCGCTGGCAAACATGGTAAGTAATTGATCTCTAGATGGAATGGTAGCGATGGTTTGAATTTTGTCATTGTCCATGTATTCTTCATCGACAATCCCAACTTTGAGTTCTAAAGCTTTGTGATCTTTTGCGTATTCATAGATGGTTTTTGCGGCGCTGACACTGTCTTCATGACTCATGACGAGCGCATTTGGTCCTGTGATGTGTTCAACAAGGTCACCATAGCCTGCAGCTTCAGCTGCGCGTCTGATGATATTGTTTTTTAGTACTTTGAATTCACAACCGTTATTTAATAATTCAACACGAAGTTTTGTCACTTCATCAACGGTCAAACCAAGGTAGTTTACAACAACAACAGAATTGGCTGCTTGCATTTTTTCTGTCAATTCTTCAACGAGTACTTTTTTGGTTTCAATTGCTTTTTGTCCCAACGTTCACACCTCCTGAGTGCTACAATAAAAACCTCTTTTGTCGACGACAAAAGAGGTTTGGTTTCCAACTTTTATCTGCTTAGGCTATTAAGCTTTCGCCCCTAAGGTCTTCGACAAGATTTTATTGTATGGTTTTATGTTATGAAATTGAGCTTGGGTCAATTTTAATGCCTGGGCTCATGGTTGATGCAATAGCGATATTCTTGATGTATACGCCTTTAACCGTATGTGGTCTTAGGCTACGAACGGTTTCATAGAACGATTTGATGTTTTCGGCGAGCTTGTCGCTTGAAAATGACATTTTACCAACGATGAGATGAAGATTACCGACTTTATCAACGCGATATTCAACTTTACCCGCTTTGATTTCTTCGACCGCTTTTGTAACATCTTGTGTCACGGTACCGGTTTTCGGATTGGGCATAAGCCCTTTTGGACCTAAAGTACGACCCAATTTACCGACTTGAGACATCATATCGGGGGTGGCTACCACCGTATCGAACTCTGTCCAACCTTTCATCACTTTGTTGATTAACTCCTCATCGCCAACGTAATCTGCGCCGGCAGCTTCAGCTTCTTTCGCTTTATCGCCTTTAGCGAAAACTAAAACGGTTTTAGTTTTCCCTGTACCGTTTGGTAAAACGGTAGCGCCACGAAGATTTTGTTCGGCTTTACGAGGGTTCAAATTCAAACGAAACGCCAGTTCAACAGAAGCATCAAAACTTTCAAATGAAATATTCTTTAGTAAATCGACCGCTTCTTTTAATTGATAATTTTTGGTACGGTCGATTTTTTCAAGCGCTTCGGCATATTTTTTACCTTTTTTTGCCATGATTTTTCCTCCTAAATGTGGTCTAGCGGAATGTCCTCCCACAATTAGTTGTATATGAACAACTAGTTGCTTTAGTCTTTGACAACGATTCCCATGTTTCGTGCAGAACCTTCAATAATGCGCATGGCCGCTTCAATGTCATTAGCATTGAGGTCGGGCATTTTGGTCTCTGCGATTTCACGCACTTGTTCGCGTGATACGGTACCGACTTTCTCTGTTAAAGGATTGCCTGCACCTTTTTCAACACCAGCCGCTTTGCGCAATAAATCTGCTGCAGGTGGGGTTTTGGTAATGAACGAAAATGTTCTGTCTTCATACACTGTAATTTCTACAGGAATGATGTTGCCCATTTGTTCACGTGTTTTTTCGTTAAATTTCGTGCAAAATTCTTGGATGTTTACACCGGCTTGCCCTAAGGCTGGGCCAACTGGTGGTGCGGGGTTTGCTTTCCCTGCGGGGATTTGTAATTTAACGACGTTTTTAACATCTTTTTTAGCCACGAAAGACACCTCCTCATATTCGTGATGTGGTCAACGGATCTTGTCATATTTGACCCTTCCACTCTAAAAATAAGCATGTCGCAAGACATGCTCAATCATTATACACCAAAGCATTCTTTGTGTCAATTATTCATGCGGTAATTACACATTTGTGTCAATTTCATCAAAAGTAAGTTGTTTTGGTGTTTCACGACCAAACATCTCAACGAGTACGGTAACCAGTTGTTTGTCCTGATCAACAGTCTCAACTGTACCGATTTTATTCATAAATGGTCCTGCGGTTACGCGGACTTTTTGGCCTTTTTGAACATCTAACTTTGGCGTTGTGATGACACCGGCACGTTTTAAGATTGGATTGATTTCATCGGGTGGTAAGGGAATGGGTTTGGTACCGCCACCACTACTGCCTAAAAAGCCAGTTACCCCCGGGGTATTACGCACGACAAACCAAGAATCGTCTGTCACAATCATTTCTACAAAAACATAACCAGGATAGATTTTATTGACTTTTTCTTTGGTTGTGCCATCGGCTTTCTTTTCCAAAACCGTCTCTTCAGGCATGACAACTTGGAAGATTTTATCTTCCATCTGCATGGTTTCAATTCTGCGTTCTAAATTAATTTTTACAGAATTCTCTTGGCCTGAATACGTTTGAATAATAAACCATTTTTTTTCTTCATTCATCATTTAAGCACCCAAACCATATAAGAAATCAAAGAGTGGTCTGAATATAAAGTCATAAAGAACAAATATTGCACCAAGGAAAATTACAAACCCAAACACACGGGCGGTGTGATTGGCCATGATCTCTTTGTTGGGCCATGAGACACGACGTAATTCTTTAAATCCCGGTAAAAAGAATGGAATGACGGCTACCAACAAAGCAACCGCACCAAAAATAATAACCGCGACGGAGAATAATGTTCTACGAAGTGAAGTCGCAAACAACCAAAAATCTGTCATCGTAATGCGCAAGACATCGCCTTCTAAAATATAAACCCCTAATACAAGTACCAAGGCGCCAAGAACACCAAGAATCAATCCTTCAAAGGGATATTCTTTCTTTAAAATATCTAAAACTTTTGAAACTTTTTCTTCTCTACTACGTTCTTTTTTTTCTGCCATAAGATTACGCTCCTATTTACTTTCTTTATGTATCGTATGTTGATTACAACGTTTGCAATACTTCTTAATCTTCATGCGTTCTTTGTTTTCTTTTTGTTTATATGATGTGTAATTTCGAGAAAGGCATTGCTCACATATGAGAATAATTTTTTGACGCATGATATCACAACCTTGCAAATATATAATCTACCAAAAACGCCGCACTTTGTCAACTTATTCCGCACTAAAATACGCCTTTATTTTCTCTTTTGAACGATGTAAGGCGTTATAAATTTTCTTTTCTTCTAGTTGATAATCTTCTGCAATGCGGGCTATTGGTATGTTTTTCAATTCTTTTAAAGCATATACCATAAACTCAAGATTCGTCAATACTTTTTTTATTTCTGAAACGTGCAAGCCATAGTATACGGAGTTTTCTTCAATCACGTGATTTAATGACGCAATGCAATCTTTATAACGAACCATTTTGTCTTTTCGACGTGACCTCGTTCTTATCATCGTGATGAAATGGCGTTCGAGTGCCATTTCAAAAAATCTAGTGAAACTTTTTTTATAGGCATCATCAAAAGAAAACGCCGTTTTATGAAGTACCATAAGACCTTCTTGAAAAAGGTCATCAAAATCATAAGATAAATTATAATGATGAATTTTTTTCGCAATCATATTTTGATATTGACCCACCAACAACTCAAAGGCCGTCTCATCGCCTTGTTTGATTCGGTCAATAATTTCAAAATCATTATGACTGCGTCTTTTCATGATTATCCCCTTCTGCGTTTCGAGATATCATGCAATACAACACCGGTACTAACAGAAATGTTCAGACTGTTCACATTGCCTTGCATGGGAATTTTGACAAGATAGTCACAATTTTCTCTAACCAACCGGCTCATACCCGAGCCTTCGCTTCCAAACACCACACAAAGGTCCAAATCAACATGGATGTCATCTAACGTCTCGCTTGATTCAAGGTCTGTACCCACGACCCAAACGTTTTCTTCTTTTAATGTTTTAATCGCTTGGTTTAAATTGGTGACCTGAATCAAATCAACATACTCAATCGCCCCTGAGGATACTTTCACTACCGTGGGGTTGATAGTAGCACTCCGATGTTTGGGAAAGATAAGGCCACTTGCCCCGAAGGCTTCAACATTTCGGATGACAGCACCCAAATTATGTGGATCGGTGATGCCATCAAGCATGACGTAAAGTTTTTTCTCGGTTTTATGCAAAGCGTCTTTTAAACTGAGAAAGGTATAATCCTCAACATTTGCCGCAATGTTTTGATGGGTCTCGCCGAATTTTTTAGCCATGGCGTCTTTTCTCAACACCGTTAATTTGATGTTTTTCTTCTGCGCTTCTTTCCGGATGTCTTTATGGGTGTTTTCAATGTAAAATAGCTCATATATTTTCCGGTTGGCACGCAGTGCTTCTTTAATGGGGTTGGTACCATAAATTAACATAAACTTGTCCTCTTTTGCTTTAATCTTATCATAAAAACGCACCGCAGATTTTGCAAAAAACCTAGATTTTTTACACCAAAACTTCAAGTTTAAATGATTTTGGTAAGCAAATCGTTTAAGCGTTCTTTTTCATCGTTAAGGTACAAGTACCCAACCAAGGCTTCAAACCCTGTCGCCCATTTATATGTCTGTAAGGAAGCGTTTTTCGCCCGTCTTGTGCTGTCGCTATTGCGACCGCGTTTGACGATGGAAAGTTCCGTCTCACTTAGCATAGGCTTTATTTGGTTTAAAGCTTTCGCTTGGCCCTCTGCGCTTGTCAGTTTAATAACGTTTTGATGCAAGACATCGACATGATAATGCCCTTGTTCAATCATTTTTTGACGAACAAACGTTTCATATACGGCATCGCCTATATAAGCCAAGGTTAAACCATTATGTTGCAACATTAAAGAATGCCTCTTGCATTAAGCTTATCTCTTAAACGATCGGCTTTATCGAAATCCTTGTTCTTGCGAGCGTCATCCCAAGCCATGTAAATGGCTTTATCTGAAGCGGTCAACGGTGATACCCCAGGGGTCAGACCCAAGATTTTAAAGAACGTATCAAATAGATCAATCGCAGCTTTTAACGCTTTATCACTATTTTTACTGCGTAATGTTTGATTGGTGTATTTCACAAGATTTTGCAGCTCGGTAATGGCGTTAGCGGTGTTAAAATCAGCATCCATCGCATCCATAAATCTAAGCTCTATCGCTTTGAGATTTTCTGTAACCTCAGGAGAAATTTCCAATGACTCTGCTAAATCAAGATGGTAAAAGGATTGTTTATAAACACGTCGGATTTTTTGCCATTCGCGAACATAGCTGTCTAAAATTTCGTCGGTATAATTAATTGGACTGCGATAGTGCGTGCTTAATGTAAACAATCTAAAGCCCATATAATCAACATTTAAATCCTTGACTAAAATCATCCGACCCTCGCTTTTAGACATTTTTTTATCATCGATATTAAGCTGGCCATTGTGCATCCAAATATTAGCGATATTATGCTGTTCTAAAGCCTTGGCTTGAGCTATTTCATTTTCATGATGCGGGAACTTAATTTCTGAGCCGCCCCCATGAATATCGATAGGGCCGTCAAAAATATCGTTGATCATCGCGACACATTCCGTATGCCATCCTGGTCTTCCTTCGCCAAATGGTGAAGGCCATGTAATGCCAACATCGGTTTTTTTCCATAGTGTAAAGTCTAGGGGATTTTCCTTTTTCACATTGACATCAATGCGCGCCCCTTCTTTTAAGTCTTCTACTTTACGACCCGATAAAATACCATAATCTTCAATCTTACTGACGCGGAAATAAACATCCCCATCGACGGTGTAAGCATACCCCTTGTCGATGAGACGTTCTATATACGATATGATTGAGCTCATGTATTCTGTAACACGTGGGGCTAGATATTTTGTGGAACTACCAACTCTGGCTGCGTCTTTATAAAAGGCATCGATAAATTTTTCTGCGACTTCTTTTTCTTCCATTTCGTCTTCGATGGCTTTTGTAATGACTTTATCGTCAACATCCGTAAAATTAGACACAAAATTGACGGTATAACCTTTGTATTCGAAGTATCGTCGAACCACATCAAAAAAGATAACGGGACGGGCATTGCCGATATGAATGTAGTTATAAACAGTAGGACCACAGACATACATATTAACCGTATCTTTATGCATTGGTTTAAATTCTTCTAAGTGGTTACTTAGTGAATTAAAAATTCTCATAAAACTTCACCTTTTCTTTGTTCTATTGAAACATACCTATTGTATCATATTCGCTGACTTTCATAAATGTAAATGTCTTAGAACCGTCTAAAAAAAAAGCAGGAGAGCTATGCCCCTGCTTTAACTGTTAATTCATGAAATTTTTTCTACGTTTGATGCTTGTGGTCCACGATCGCCTTCAACAACTTCAAATTCGACTTTGTCGCCTTCATTTAAAGTTTTGAACCCTTCTTGATTGAGGGCACTGTAGTGGACGAAAATATCGTTACCTTCGTCTGAAGTAATAAACCCGTAGCCTTTTTCTGAATTAAACCATTTTACTGTTCCAGTCATGTAACTAAAAATCTCCTTTTTCTTTTTGATATTGTCATTATACAATGATGAAATGAAAAATGCAAATATTTTCCCTAAATTAAGCCAATTGCTTTTTCCAATCGCTCGTTTAAGCGCGTTTTTCCCATCAAATTCATCATCTGAGGTAGGTCAGGACCATGCATCGTACCACTGACCGCAATTCTAATTGGCATAAATAGCATCTTGCCTTTCATACCTGTCTCTTTGCCGCTTTCTTTGATCAATCGTTTTAAGTCATCTGGTTGTATGTCAGTTAAGTCGGATAACTTCTGTTTGAAAGTTTCAAGTAGCGCTTTAACCCCTTCTTGTTTTATAAATGTTAAAGCTTCATCCTCAATTTTAAACGTTTGATTAAAAAATTCATGATATAAATTTACGATTTGTTGGCCATAAACCAAACGATCCTTGAAGACAGTAATCAAACTTTCAAACCAGGTCTCATCCTGGTCTTGTCCGATACCTTGGGCTTGTAAATACGGCATACATAGCGACAACGTCTCAGCAATGGATAGCTTTTTCATTTATTGGTTATTGATAAAGTATAATTTGTCTTTATCAAATGTCGCTGGTGAGGTGGATAATTGATTTTCATCAAACAGTTCAACCAGTTTTTCTCGCGGTTGTATTTCTTCATCGCTTTTGGGAGACCAGCCTAAAAGTGCGATAAAATTAAACATCGCTTCACTTAAAAATCCCATGGTTTTATACTGTTCAATATACTGAATAATCGATTGGTCTCTTTTCGATAGTTTTTTGTGTTGTTCATTGACAATGAGTGTCATATGACCATACCGTGGCGGTGACCAACCAAAAGCATCCATCACCATCAATTGTTTGGGGGTATTGGTAATATGATCTTCGCCTCTTAGTACATGGGAAATAGCCATGAGATGATCATCGACAGCACAAGCAAAATTATAAGTTGGGATGCCATTCCTTTTTAAAATAACCCAATCGCCGACATCCTCACTTCTAAATGTGACATCGCCTTTGACGATATCATCGAAGGTATAAGTCGTATGATCGGGTACCTTGAAACGAATGGTGTGTGGTTTATCTTGGTCTGGTTTGCCTAAACATTTGCGAGAATAATGCAAGTTGGATTCACCGCGTTTTTTCATGTCTTCTCGTTCTTGTTCAAGTTCTTCAGCGCTACAATAACACTTGTAAGCCAGTCCTTGATCCAGTAACATCTGTGCATATTTTTGATAGATATCTAGTCGTTTTAGTTGTTGGTAAGGACCATAAGACCCTTCTTTATCAATGGATTCATCCCAATCGATGCCTAGCCATTTTAAATAACTCAGCTGACTTTCTACACCGGTTTCGATGTTTCTTTTTGTATCGGTATCTTCAATTCTAACGATAAAAGAACCTTGATGTTTTTTGGCGAACAGATAATTAAAAAGCGCCGTTCTAGCATTACCGATATGCAGGTGTCCCGTTGGGCTTGGTGCGTATCTAACTCTTACAGACATGTTGTTTACCTCCATCTATAACTTCTCATTCATTATAGTTGATTTTGGGTTTAGTCTCAAGCGTCAATAAAAAAAGCACAGTGATGTGCTTTTTTGTGAAATATTAACGTTTTGAGAATTGTGGGGCACGGCGTGCTTTTCTTAAACCGTATTTTTTTCGTTCTATTTCGCGAGGATCTCTCGTGAGTAATCCAGCTTTTTTAAGCGGTTTACGATAATCAGCGTTTACTTGGAGTAAAGCGCGGGCAATACCTAAACGGATTGCGCCTGCTTGGCCGTTAATGCCACCACCAGTAACGGTAACTTGGATATCAAAGGTTTTTTGATTCTCGGTCAATTCTAATGGTTGAAAGACATCAAGGCGTGTCGCTGCGGAAGGGATATAATCTTCAAATGTACGACCATTAACGGTAATAACACCTTTTCCGGGCTTCATAATGATGCGTGCAATTGAATTTTTGCGGCGACCAGTTCCAATATAACTAACAGTTTCTGCCATTGTTTGTTGCCTCCTAACCTTTCAACTCGAAAACTTCAGGCCCTTGTGCTTGGTGTGGATGTTCTGAAGTTTCATAAACAAAGAGTTTTTTACCTATTTGACGACCGAGTTTGTTTTTAGGTAACATGCCTTTTACAGCAAGTTCTACCATACGACAAGGATGTTTCTCATTCATCACGGCAGCCGAGGTTTCCTTTAATGCTCCAGGATACTGTGAGTGTGTGTAATATTTCTTTTGCTGCCATTTCTTACCAGTAAGCTCAATATCTTTGGCATTGATAATAATGACATAGTCTCCACCATCGACGTGCGGGGTGAAGGTTGGTTTATGCTTTCCGCGTAATAAAGCTGCGACTTCGGTTGATAAGCGCCCAAGTCTTTGACCTTTCGCGTCTACCACAAACCATTTACGTTCAACCGTTTGGTTGTTCGCCATGTATGTTTTCATAATGCGTAGCCTCCTATATTTTCTCATAGTCGGGCTATAAGGGAGATTTCTGAAATGTACCGACGTATATGATAGCTTATTTACTATTAAATGTCAAACTTTTTAATGGTTTTTTTCGTGTTATTGAACCCCATCGCCTGGGTCGAGATTATTGACGGTTAATATTTCTAAAGTTTGCTTATTAGAGCCAGCTAAAAGCATACCTTCACTCTGTTCACCACGTAGGCTAACAGGTTTTAGATTGACCACAACCACAACCTTTTTCCCTTCTAAGAATTCTGGGGTGTAATGTTTCGCGATGCCTGCGACAATTTGACGCGGTTCTTTTTCACCGGTATCAACCTTGATGACGAGTAATTTATCCGCATTGGGATGAAATTTAGCCGCGATGACTTTACCAATCCGTAAATCGAGCTTGTTAAAATCTTCTATGGTCGCAAGGTTGTCTTCATCCACAGGGGTAATCTCTGGGTCATCTTCTCCGCGAATGATCGCGCTAAGTGCTTCGATTTCTTTTTCGGCATCCAATCTTGGAAATAAAGGTGTCGGTTTTTTAACCACATGAAATTCTAAGATTTCGCCAAAAGATAGTGACGCCCAAGTTTGATATTTATCTGCGACACCTAATTGTTTGAAAAGACCTTGGGAAGCATCGAGTAAGAGTGGTTTTAAAAGCACACCGATGATGCGCAAGCTTTCGGCTAAATGATACATCACATTTTGTAATTGGGGCTTTTGAGAGGTATCTTTGGCTAAAATCCATGGGGTGGTTTCATCAATATATTTATTGGTTCTGGAAATCAAGCGCCACAAATCTTTAATCGCTTCGCTAACTTTGAAATTCTCCATATTTTCTTCGTATGTTTTGATCGTGGTTTCGACTAGGTCTTCAAGTTCTTTATCGGCTTGGTGGCTTATCTCATCTTGACGTGTGATGTTGCCTTCGAAGTATTTATTGATCATCGAGATGGTACGATTGAGTAAATTACCAAAATCGTTGGCCAAATCATAGTTGATCCGTTCAATAAAACTATCCGGTGAAAAGACACCGTCGCCACCATAAGGAAGCTCACGTAAAAGAAAATAACGCAACTCATCAAGGCCGTATTTGTTGATGATTGTATCGGGGTACACTAAACTGCCTTTAGATTTACTCATCTTGCCTTCTTTGCCTTGATAAAAACCGTGGGCGTGGAGTCTGAAATTAATAGGAATATCTAGGGCCATTAACAATATGGGCCAATAGATTGCATGGAAGCGTAAAATATCTTTTCCCGTAACATGGACAACTTCATCGCCGTGCCAATATTTTTGGAATTTTTCATCGTGATCCGTACCGTAACCCAACGCGCTAATATAATTCGATAACGCGTCAATCCAAACATAAACAACGTGTTTGGGGTTAGAAACAACTTTGATACCCCAATCGAAGGTCGTCCTTGATACACTGAGATCATTTAAGCCTTGTTTAATAAAGTTAACGACTTCGTTTCGCCGTGTCTCAGGGGTGATGAAAGCGGGGTTTTCTTCGATAAAATTAAGCAATCTCTTTTGGTATTTACTTAGTTTTAAAAAGTAAGATTCTTCTTCCAATAAGTCCGTCTCTCTGCCGCAATCCGGACAGGTATGATTTTCGCCAAGCTGACTATCGGTGAAGAAAGACTCGCAGGGCATACAGTAATAACCTTCATAATGACCCAGATAAATATCGCCTTGGTCCAACAGTTGTTCAAATATTTTTTGAACTACCGTCTTATGTCGCTTTTCCGTGGTACGAATAAAGTCATCATACGATATTTCCAAACGATCCCAAAGCGCACGGGTTTCTTCAGCCATTTGTTTAACGTGATCGATGGGCGCAATGTTTCTTTCGTCCGCAACGGTTTCAATTTTTTTACCGTGTTCATCCATACCGGTAAGATAGTAAGTGTCATAGCCTTTTAAATCTTTATAGCGACGCAAGGCATCACAAAGGACCGTTGTATAAGTATTGCCGATATGCAGTTTACCGCTAGGGTAATAAATTGGGGTTGTAATGTAGTATGTTTTGCGACTCATAAGTCTCACTCCTCAAATCATTCCTGGTTGTTTTCTTGGTTGTTTTGTTTATATCTTTGATAGGCCATATATACAACATTTTTCTTCAGTGACCTTAACTTAGCTACTTTTTTAATAGCGTCCATTTCGCTTAAACCGTCTTCAATCAACAGCTTAACATGTTCAATCATATCTTCTTGAGAAAGATTATCCAAAGCTTGCGCGCCTTCGATAATCAATACGATTTCACCTTTTAATATAGGTATTTTATCATAAGCATCGAGACTGGTTTCAATAATCTCTTCATACATTTTTGTCAGTTCTCTTGCAATCGTCAACTTGCGTGCACCAAAGACCTCATACATATTCTTCAAAGTTGCATGCAAGCGGTGGGGTGCTTCATAAAATATCAAGGTGAACGACTGGGATGCTAAAGTTTTTAATACCTTCGTTCGCGCGGTATTTTTTTGCGGTAAAAAACCATAAAACAAAAAAGGATGGGTAGCTATCTCACTCAAACTAACCGCAGGGATAAGCGCTGTAGGTCCAGGGATGGCGCTGATATGATAGCCTTTTGATTTGATGGCTTTGATAAGATTTTCTCCAGGATCACTAATCAAAGGCGATCCCGCATCGCTAATTAAACAGACCGATGCACTATGTTTCAAATCGTTCAATATCCCCTCAAGACGAGCGGTTTCATTGAATTTATGAAAGCTTTTAAGTGGGGTATCAATTGCGTAGTGCTTTAATAATTTTGCGCTGGTTCTGGTGTCTTCGGCATAGATGACTTGTGCTTGTTTTAGGGTATCTAAGGCGCGTTTGGAAATATCATCTAAATGGCCGATGGGCGTGGCAACCAAATACAACGTCGGTTTGGTTTCCACAAAAGTTTTTTGACGGCGCATTTAATCACCTCAATCGTTTATGCATCCGCGGTGTTTGAATCTTCAACAAAATCTAAGTTATCGTACTCTTCAATCTCGACTAGTTCATCGACATGGTAGTATTTGACGGTTTCGGATAATTCTACTTTGACGGTTCTTTCTAGAAGGTTGATTGATATGACTTTTCCAGACCCGTCGTTGGTTTTAACACGACTCATCAATTTAGGCATCCCTTGTCTTTGTTCACTGTATGTATCGTCTTCATAGCGAATACAACAAAGTAATTTTCCACACAGCCCAGAGATATTTGATGGGTTTAACGAGAGGTTTTGGTTTTTAGCCATCTTGATTGATACCGTTTCAAATTCACCTAAGAACGTATTACAACAAAGCAAATAACCACAAGGTCCAATACCGCCTAAAAATTTCGCGCCATCTCTTGCGCCTACTTGTCTTAATTCAATGCGAACACGAAATTCATTCGCTAAATCTTTAACCAGTTCACGAAAATCTATACGACCCTCAGCATTAAAATAGATAATGAGTTTTGATTTGTCCAATGTATATTCAGCATCCAGTAATTTCATCTCTAGATTATGCTTTTCCACATACGATTTACACAAGGTCATAATTTGTGGAACTTCGGTTTGATTCGTTTGATCTTTCGCAATATCCTCATCGTTGGCATGACGAATAATTGGTTTGAGTTGTGCGGTGAGTTCTTGATCATCAACAACTTTTTCCGTCTCCATAATTTCACCGATTTCTAAACCTCTAATCGTCTCTACAACAACCAAATCACCAATTTCAAAAGAGAGATTATTAGGATCAAAATAATATTTTTTACCGGCCTTCTTAAAGCGAACGCCGACAACTTTATTATCCATGGCTTTGCCTTCTTTCTACATCCAACATCAAATTATCGAAAGCCAAGCGCAAATTGATATAGCTGGCTTGTCGTACTTTAATCATTAACATCCGTTCCAAAATAGCGATCAAATCGTCGAGTTCAAAACGGTTTGCACATGCTTCAATTAAATCGACATCGCTGGGAAACGTGAGTTGTTGTCGATTGTTTATTCTACCATAAATCAAATCTTTTTGGTAGTAGATAAAAATCTCCAAAAGTCGGGTGGCTTGTTCTTTGTCATCCAAAAGTGCGGCAACGTCTTTTTGAAATACCAACAAAGGAGAACCATCATCCACGATACTTTGATAAACAGCTCTGACCGCATCCATTAGCTCTTCTATCACGATATTGTCCAAGAGCATTTTAGCTTCATGAAAGGTACTCTCTAAACGCGCAGCCAAACGACTGGTTTCAGGTGGGTACCCAGCTTCTAGCAATTCCTTTTCTAGATGGTCGTCTTTTGGACGTTTAAAATGGATATTTTGCGAACGAGATACGATTGTTGGCAATAACTTGGTGGTTTCAGTTGCAAGTAAAATACCGTATATATCTGGATGGGGTTCTTCTAAAAATTTCAATAACGTGTTTTGCGCATAGGCATTCATAGTTTCAGCTTTTTTTATGATATAAATCTTAGGACCAACTTCTACAGCGGTTTTTGAAAACTCGACTTGTAGTTGTAAAATATCGTCTTTGACAATGGTTGCTTTTTTAGGCTCAATCACGATAACATTAGGATGTGTCTGATGAACGATTCTTTGACAATCATTACACGAAAAACAAGGCCGTTGGTCTGCCTTGCATAAAAGTTTGCTTGCAAGGTAAAGGGCGGCCTCAAATTTCATCTTTCCAGCATCGCCTTCAAAGATATATGCATGGGATAAGCGATTCATCTCATAGCTATTATCCAAAAGACTAATCGCTTCTTTTTGCATCATTTTGAGATTTTCAAAGTCCATAAAATCCCCCTTAGAAAAACGCGTCAATAATGGTTAAAACTTCATCGATAACGGTCTCAATCTTTTGATTACCATCGACAACACGAATCCGGTCTGGATATTTTTTAATCAAAGAAAGATACCCTTCATAAACGCGATTATGAAAGTTGATACTTTCTAGATCAAGACGATCAACATGGCGATTATCTTGATTATCAAACACACGATTTAAGCCTATCTTTGGCGGTAAATCAATAAATATCGTCAAATCCGGCCAGAGGTCTTCGATGGCAAATTGATTGATATTAAGCACCGTATCAAAACCTAATTTTCTACCATAGCCTTGATAAGCTAGCGAACTATCGATATAACGATCACATAAAACAACCTGATCTTTCGCCAAAGCCGGACGAATTTTTTCGATGACATGTTGTCTTCTTGATGCCGCAAAAAGCAACGCCTCTGTGCGGGCGTCTACTTCTGTATTTTTAACATCCAAAATAATCTTGCGGATGTTTTCACTGATTTTAATACCACCAGGTTCTCTGGTGGCCATAACATCAATATTCTTTTCACTTAAAGCTTTTTGCACGGCTTTCATAACCGTACTTTTACCCGAGCCTTCCGGGCCTTCAAAGGTTATAAATTTTCGTTGCACTTGCAGTCACTCCCCCATGCACTGTTTTATTTATTATCGCATATTTTTACGTCTTTTTAAATATCAATTTCATAATTGAAGGTTAATCTATGATATAATGTAAATTGATGTCACAAAGGGGATGATATGATGCGCATTAAAGTTGACAACCTTTCCTTTGGCTACGATTATAGAACGGTATTAAAAAACATCTCTTTTTCAATTGAAAGTGGAGATTTTTTGGTCATCGTTGGGAATAATGGTAGTGGGAAATCTACTTTAATCAAGTGTTGTTTGGGCATCAATAAAGTCCCTGAGAATAAGATTTTTATCGATGATATCGAGATAAATGATTATCAAAAATGGATAAACATTGGTTATGTGCCACAAAAATTCGATGATTTCAATTATGAATTTCCCATCACAGTCAATGAAATCTTGACCGTTTCTAAACTGTCTAAATTAGATGAAGAAGAGCGATTAACCCTTTTGGATAAAATGGGTATATTAGAATTACAAAATGAAAATATCAACACCTTAAGTGGGGGTCAACTACAACGAGTCTTTATTACAAGGGCTTTAATGAATCATCCAAAATTGTTGGTTTTGGATGAACCGACCGTCGGGGTAGATAGCGATAACATCAAAGCCTTTTACCGGATGGTCAATGACCTAAATAGCGAAGGTGTGACCATCATTTTAATCACACATGAAATCAAAACCTCAAAAGCAAATTTCTCACATATTTTACATCTTGATGACGGACGAGCAGAATTGACACATGTTTGTGATATTGATTTTGGAGGGGATAAATAATGGAAGATACCCTCTTTATATCGCTGAGTTTTATTCGTGCTATCATCGAACGTAGTTTCATGCAATATGCGCTTATTACCGGTATTTTTGTCGGTTTCTTAGCCCCGTTGATAGGGTCCTTTGTTGTCATTAAACGTCTCAGTATGATCGCCGATACCCTTTCACATTTCACCTTGGCAGGATTAGCCATCGGACTATTTTTCATCAATACTTTAGGCTTACCCTTAGGTGATCCCTTGTATCTCGGTATGATTTTCGCGGTTATCGGCGCGTTATTAATTGAAGTTTTACGAAGCTATTATAGAAATTATAAAGAGATTTCGATGCCGATTGTCATTAGTCTTGGTACCGCATTATCCGCACTCTTTATCTCACTGAGCGGCGGCTTCACCTCAAGTGTTTATAATTATCTTTTCGGTAGTATCTTAACAGTAAGTTTACAGTTTGTGGTTATCATTACCACAACAACGGTGGTCATTTTAACGTTGGTGTTTATCTTTTATAAAAAAATTGTCATTGTAAGTTTTGATGAAGCTTACGCCCGACTTCTAGGTATAAATGTCGGAGCGTTTCAATTTTTCACCACCATCATATTAGGCTTGGTCATCGCTTTAGCCATTGAAACCGTCGGCGTATTATTGGTATCTAGTTTGATGATTATCCCCGTGGCTGGGGCCATGAAAATCGGAAAGAGCTTTAAAAACACCCTCTTTATCGCCATTATATTCTCCGAAGTTTCGGTGTTGATGGGTCTTTGGCTTTCCTTTGTCTTCAGCATTCCTTCTGGTGCGACCATTGTGCTTTTCAATATATCGATATTGATTATGGTTGTCATCTTAAAAAAATTATTCAGCATCTATCAAATTCAACGGAAACAAGATAAAGAATCACAACATAGCGCTTAAAAAATACTTAGCCTGTTTGGCTAAGTATTTTTTTAATACACAATGTCTTTTAAATATAATCCTTTGCTTGGGGCTAGATATTTTTTGGCATCTTTGGCAGGACTTTTTAAATTGTTGATAGTGAACGCCGTTTCGTGAGTAAGATCATGCAGCGCATTGCCAATCATAATTCGAACCATATACCGTAAAAACCCTTTGCCTTTTATATCAATATGATATGCCTTTGGCGTTTCGATGATATCAATGGCGGTGATGGTTTTCACGGTTGGTTTTTTATCTTCAAATTTAGAAAAGCTTAAAAAATCATGGGTTCCTATCAAAGGCATTAAAATCGTCTCTAACCGTTTAATATCAAGTTGGTCAACATAATGTCCATAATGTGCTTGCAATGGATCTGAGTGCTTTAAAAGCGTGTAGCGGTAGGTCTTGGATTGAACATCAAAGCGCGCATGGAACAACGGAAAAATTTCTTTACACTTTAAAACACGAATATCATCCGGTAACATCCTGTTTAAAAGTCGGTGTAATTTCTTAGGTTCAATCGTTTTGGGGATATCGACATGGGCAACTTGATGATAGGCATGAACCCCTTTATCTGTTCGACCAGCCGCATGAATACTCGGTTTAGTTTCAAAAAGATGTGCCAAGACATTCTCCATTTCTTGTTGGATGGTTTTTGTCTTTTTCGTCTGTCGTTGAAAGCCTTCATAATGACTGCCGTCGTAGGAAAAATCAATTTTAATGCGGCGGGGGGTATCCTCGTGATGTGCGATAAAAATATATGTCACTTGGTTTTGTCGTGTGTGCCATTTCATATGAAATTGATCAAAGGTAAAAAAGATAAGATGGTGATAATACTCGACCTCAAATGTTTTTAAAAACAGCGTTTTGAGGCGGGTTAATATCGTTGTTTTATCTTCTAGTTTTAAAGAGGTTTCATCTTTAAGGTAAATAACATCCTTTAGTACCATTTCTAGAGAACTAAAATCTTGGTTCCTTATCGCGTCTATGATCTTTTCCATTTTAAGCCATCACCCTAAGCACAATCGATAAGGTCAATAAACTCAAACTGATGGTTAAAACGAATATATCCATGCGCTTCCAGGTTAAAACATGCAACCTCGTCCGAGCACGTCCTGGAACAAAAGACCGTGCTTCCATCGCGTTAGCCAGTTCATCACTGCGTTTAAATGAGATGATAAACATCGGAACCAACAAAGAGACAATTTGCATAATTTTTTCTTTAAATTTACCCTCTTGAAAGTCCACACCTCTAGAAGCTTGTGCCATCATGATCTTGTTGGCTTCATCTAACAAGGTGGGGATGTATCTTAGTGAAATTGAAATAATCATAGCAATTTCTTCAGCGTTAACACGAATAATCTTAAGGGGCGCTAAAACATATTCTAAACCGAGGTTTAAATCGGTCGGTTTAGTCGTAATCGTTAGCATCGTTGAGAGTGTGACAACAATAATTAGACGCATCATAATGAACAAAGACATACTGAGACCCTCAGAATAGATGCGTAAATGCCCTTGTGCAAAAACATAGTAGGTATCTAAGTTTGTAAAAACAGCCCCTAACCCTACCAACAACAATAAGAAGTATAGTAATTTAAAACGAACAAATTTTTTAGTAAATCCCCATGTTAAAACAAGCGCTGCCCCAAGACCAAGTGTCAAAAAAGAGTAATAGATAGGCCAAGCTTGTAGTAATTCGCCTTGTTGATTAAAGATGATTTGAAAGGTAAAGGTAAAAATCAACAAAAACATCAATGGTCTTAAACCTAAATAGACACGCTTGATTGAAATTCTACTGAACAATAAGATAACGATAATCAAACCAATCGCCACAACCATATATGTAATATTATTAATCACAAATGTGGCAATCATTAAAATTAACATCGCTAAAATCTTGGTTCTAGGATCTAATTTATATAAAAAGCCATTGCCGGGAATATACCGGCCGATGACGATATTCTTCATGGTTTAATCACCGCCTTGATGCTTTTGAAAAGGGCTTCTCTAGAGCGCGGTGAATCCTCGATGTTTATGTTGAATTTTTCTGATAATGCGGTTTTAAGTTTCACAATATCGGGAATATCAAGATTCCAATTCTCGATATTTTTTCTGGAAAAAAGCGCTAAGGGTGAGCCGTCAAACACTAATACACCCTCACGCATGACCAAAACGCGTTTGGCATATTCGTAGACTGTGTTCATATCGTGTGTAATGATAATCACCGTTTTATTCAACGTTTTATGAATATCGTAGAACACTTTTAATAAGGCATTACGGCCAATTGGATCAAGGCCGCTTGTCGGTTCATCCAAAATTAAGATATCGGGCTCCATGGCCAAAATACCGGCAATAGAGACGCGTTTTTTCTCGCCGCCACTAAGGTTGAAGGGACTTCTGGACAAATAGGATTCATCTAAGCCGACAACTTTAATCATGCGTTTAGCTAATTCTAAAGCTTTTTTTTGTGAAATCCCAAAATTTTTAGGGCCAAACATGATATCTTTCTCAACGGTTTCTTCAAATAATTGGTACTCTGGAAATTGGAAAACCAGGCCAACTTTTTTACGAATTGGATTCAGTTTAACTTTGCCTTCTTTTTTTGTGTTGCGATCAATCTTGAGACCAAAGATATGGACACGACCTTCGCTGGGTTGTAATAACGCATTCATATGTTGAACCAAGGTCGTTTTACCACTGCCAGTTTCGCCGATGAGTGTAATAAACTCGCCTGTTTTTTCGATATTTACATTAATATCAGACAAGGCCAAATAGGCTTTTTCATCATGACCTTGGTACTGATAGCTTACCCTTTCAAACTTAATTGCCATAAGTATGCCTCCAAATCTGGATGGTTGATGTTCGATGCATTGAGTTGATGCAAGACTTCAAGCGGCAACAACAACTCTAAATTGGAGAGTTCTAGGGTCATTTTATCTTTTAAAATATTGGTTGATTTATCGACTTTTAAAATTTCGCCATCTTTTAAGACGACGATGCGATCACTCTCAACCGCTTCTTTCATATCGTGGGTAATGGTGATAATGGTGGTGCCTTCTTTGTTCAATTGACGCATATAAGACAAGACAGCCTCACGACCTTTGGGATCGAGCATGGCCGTTGCTTCATCAAAGATGATAACGTCGGTACGCATCGCTAGAATGCCGGCGATGGCAACGCGTTGTTTTTGACCACCAGAAAGCTGTGCTGGTTCTTTATTTAAAAAATCGAACATGTCGACTTTTTTCGCATATTCACGAATTCGTTCAACCATGTCTTCCCTAGGGATTTGTAAGTTTTCCAGTCCAAAAGCGATATCGTCTCGGACCGTGACACCGACGAATTGGTTATCGGGATTTTGAAAGACGATGCCAATCTTTTTTCTAATATCATAGACGGTTGTTTCATTTAATTCGATACCATCGACGTGAATGGTGCCTTTTTTTGCTTTTAATAAGCCGTTCAAAAGTTTTGAAAGCGTCGATTTTCCACTGCCATTATGGCCTAAAATCGTTATCCATTCGCCTTTGTTTATAGAAAGATTAACGTCTTTTAGGACGTCGGTTTTACCATCGTATGAAAAGGAGACATCTTTAATTTCAATCATAGGTTTCATCGCTATCCTCTCCTCAAAAACCAAAATCATTATATCAAATTAACGTTAAAATTGCGAAGGAAATAAGGGGTTAATCATAAAAAAACGGCGCTTTATTTCAAGCGCCGTTCAATATCCTTATGTCACGATTAAACCAGCTCAATGATAGCCATTTCCGTCGCGTCACCACGACGCGGACCTAATTTCATAATGCGTGTGTAACCGCCTTGACGCTCTTGATAGCGTGGGGCGATATCTTCAAAGAGTTTTTGAAGCGCATTTTTATCTTGATCTGTATCCATAAAGCGTACTGTTTGAGCCGCACGACGTCTAGATTCAAGTGTGTTTTTCTTTCCGTGTGTAATCATCTTATCCATGATGCGACTAAGTTCTTTCGCTTTGATTTCCGTAGTTTCGATGCGTTCATGTAAAATAAGTTGGGTGACTAAATCACGCAACAAAGCTTTACGTTGATCGCTTCTACGGTTTAATTTACGATAAGTAGCCATGGTAAAACCTCCTATGAGTGTCTTGCAAGTGAAAGATCAAGGTCCTCAAGCTTTTGCTTGACTTCTTTGAGCGATTTTTTACCGAGGTTGCGAACTTTCATCATGTCTTCTTCTGTTTTTTGAGTTAGTTCTTGAACGGTATTAATGCCCGCGCGTTTCAAGCAGTTATAGCTGCGGACGGATAAATCTAGATCTTCAATTTGCATTTCTAATATTTGAGAGTTTTGTTCGGACTCTCTTTCAACCATGTAGTCTTCTTCTTTGGCTTTTTCGGATAATTCAACCACCTGTTCAAGATGGTCAATCATCATTTTCGCCGCTAAGCCTAAGGCTTCTTTTGGTGTCATCGCGCCATTGGTCTCAATTTCCATTTTAAGTCGGTCAAAGTCCGCTTGTTCTTCAACGCGGGTTTTTTCAATATCATATTGAACGCGTTGAACCGGGGTATAAATACTGTCAATTGGAATGACACCAACTTGTCTGTTGAATTGTTTGTTTTTCTCTGCGCTGATATAACCAATGCCTTTTCTTGCGGTCATGGTAATCCGCAAATGACCTTCGTTGACTGTGGCGATGTGTTGGTCTTCGTTTACGATGGTAATATCGGGATCGCCTTTTAGATTAATGTCTTTTGCTTTAACTTCAGCTGGGCCTTCAACATCGATTTCTAGTTCTTTTTCAACGTTAGGATCCGCATCATCTATTTTCAAAATAACATCTTTAAGGTTGAGCACGATATTGGTGACATCTTCAACAATACCGTCAATCGATGAAAATTCATGTTGTACACCGTCAATTTGACAATTTACAATCGCGGCGCCAGGTAAGCTCGATAGTAAAATGCGACGTAAAGCATTGCCAAGGGTGATGCCATAACCACGCTCAAGTGGCGTTATCTCAAATTCGCCTTTGGTATCGCCATCTTGAATAATCTTTGTTTCAGGTTTTACAAATTTCAAATCTTTCAATGGAACAACCTCCCTTGTTTGAGTTCAATACTAGCCACGAGGTCGTTTTGGTGGACGACATCCGTTATGTGGAATTGGAGTTTCATCTTTAATTGCAGTAATCTCTAATCCCGCGGTTTGTAATGAGCGAATAGCCGCTTCACGTCCAGGACCTGGTCCTTTAACGGAAACTTCAACTTTTTGAACGCCATGTTCCATGGCGGCTTTAGCGCATGCTTCACTCGCAATTTGCGCTGCGTATGGTGTTGATTTACGGCTTCCTTTAAACCCTAATGCACCAGCACTGGTCCAAGCAATTGCGTTGCCGCTTGGATCGGTCACAGTAATGATCGTGTTGTTAAACGTTGAGTGAATATGGGCAACTCCGGAAGGAATATTTTTTTTAGCGCGACGTTTTCCTCTTGTTCTACGTGCCATAGTTTATTGCCTCCTATTTTTTCTTCTTAGCTACAGTTCTAGCTGGGCCTTTTCTCGTACGCGCATTATTACGCGTATTTTGACCACGAACCGGTAGCTTTCTACGATGACGCATGCCTCGGTAAGAACCGATTTCTTGCAAGCGTTTAATGTTTAATGATACTTCACGACGTAAATCCCCTTCAGTTTTAAAATGGTCGACTTCTGCGCGAATACGCTTAAGTTCTTCATCTGAAAGGTCTTTGACTCTCATGTCTTCTGATACATCGGCGTTTTCAAGAATTCTCGCTGCGGTGCTTCGACCGATGCCAAAAATGTATGTTAATGATATAACAATGCGTTTTTCTCGAGGAATATCTACTCCTGCGATACGTGCCATACAAGCACCTCCTATTAACCTTGTCTTTGTTTGTGTTTAGGATTGTCACAAATTACCATGACTTTCCCTTTTCGTTTAATAACTTTACATTTATCACAAATCTTTTTTACGGATGGTCTAACTTTCATTCCAATATCCTCCTTTGGAACTGTTCAATCGATTTAATTATTTATGTCTGTAGGTAATACGCCCACGTGTTAAGTCATACGGTGACATCTCAACAGTGACTTTATCACCAGGTAGAATGCGTATGTAGTACATACGGATTTTACCTGAAACGTGAGCTTTGATTTTGTGGCCATTGTCAAGTTCCACCAAAAATTCAGTGTTTGGTAACGCTTCAACAATTTTGCCTTCCATTTCAATTTTTTCTTCTTTAGCCATAATTGCCTCCTTTAGAGCGCAGTTAAAAGTACAGGTTCGTCTTCCGTAATTAATACGGTGTGTTCAAAATGTGCACTTAATGACCCATCTGAAGTCACGGCTGTCCATTGGTCGGTTTTAACTTTGACATCATGGGTTCCAATATTCACCATCGGCTCAATCGCAAGGACCATACCGCTTTTTAAAACGGGACCTTTGCCTGGGGGACCATAATTCGGTAGTTGTGGGTCTTCATGGAGTTTCTTACCAATGCCGTGTCCCACAAACTCGCGTACAATCGCAAACCCTTGAGCTTCTGTGTAGGTTTGAATCGCGTGTGAAATATCGGATAATCTAAAACCAACTCTAGCGCTTTTGATGCCTTCATACAAAGCTTTTTCGGTGACGTCTAGTAATTTTTGCGTTTGCGCATCAATCTCACCTATCGCATAGGTCCATGCAGAATCGCCGTGATACCCTTTGTAATTTGCGCCGATATCGACTTTTAAGATGTCGCCTTTTTTCATAATCCGGGATTTTGAAGGAATGCCGTGTACCACTTCATCGTTCAATGATGTACAAGCGCTACTAGGAAATCCGTGATACCCTTTGAAAGAGGGCGTGGCATCATGTGATTCAATGATGCTTTCAACCGTTTGATCGACGTCGTAAGTAGAAACGCCAGGTTTGATCATATTTTTAACCGCCTGATGTGCCAAAGCCACAATGTGACCGGCTGTTTTCATCAGTTCAATTTCTCTTTGGCTTTTTCGTGTAATCATCTTAGACCCCTCAAAGCTTTTTGAATGTCTTTGTAGACCGCTTCGAAAGACTGCATCCCATTAATGTTGATAAGAAGCCCACGGCCCTTGTAATAATCGATAATCGGTTTTGTCTTGGTCTCATAGATTTTTAAGCGATTGCGTACCGATTCTAGTTGATCGTCGACTCTTTGGTATAGCGTTCCGCCACATTGGTCACATACCCCTTCAACTTTGGGTGGTTTAAAGGTCTTATGGTAAGTATGACCACATGATTTGCAGACGCGTCGACCGACCATGCGTTCTAAGATGATATCTTTATCTACAACGATGTTGATAACAGCGGTTAAACTGGATGACATTTCCTTGAGCATATCGTCTAAGGCTTCTGCTTGTGTCACCGTTCTGGGATAACCATCTAGTAAGAAGCAACGGGCGGCATCTGGTTTAAGCAATCGTTTTCTAACGATTTCATTGGTGATATCATCATCCACCAAGTTTCCCTCGTTAATATAAGCCATCGCTTTTTTTCCAATTTCTTCGCCGCGTTCATAAGAGCGTCTAAACATCTCACCTGTCGATATGTGGGTCAATTCGTAATCAGCGATAAGTTTTTGTGATTGACTGCCTTTCCCAGCACCTGGGGGGCCCATCACGAGTAATTTCACGGTTTTTTCCCCCTATCTTATAAATCCACTATAGCTTTTGCCTTGAACGTCGGTCTTAATCTGTTTGGTGGTCTCGATGGCAACACCAACGACAATCAATAAGCTTGTTCCACCAACTTGGATGTAATTTGGCAGTCCGAAAATAATGGCTGCAAAGATAGGAATAGATGCTACAACCAACAGATAGATGGCACCTACAGCTGTAATTTTGAAGAGTAATTTAGAAATGTAGTTTTCTGTCTCAATACCTGGTCTTACACCGGGTACAAAGGCATTTTGCTTCTGTAAGTTGTTAGAAATTTTTTCAGGGTTAATCTGTACGAACGAATAGAAGAACGTAAAGACGATGATTAAAATAGCATACACTACATAACCAAGCGGTCTTTGATAGTTAAACATCTCCATCAATACGCGACCAGCACCAGAGTTTTGCAAGTTTGGAATAAAGCTTAACATCGTTTGAGGGACCGATAAAATCGTGACCGCAAAGATGACGGGAATAACACCGGCTGAGTTAATTTTTAAGGGGATGTTAGAACCTGATTTTCCTTTGAATTTTGCACTGGATGGACGATTTGAATACTGGATGGGAATCTTACGGTTAGCGCTTTGCATATAGGTAACCCCGAGTAAGATTAAAATAAACATAATCACCACAGTACCGAAGATTGCATAATCGCCTACGCCACTACCACCGATAACATATTCGGTCGTTAGCGAGGTGAACATACCGGGCAATCCGGCAATGATTCCGGCGACGATAATCATCGATACGCCATTCCCAACACCTTTTAAGGTGATTTGGTCTGCTAACCAAAGTAAGAACGCTGTACCTGCAGTCATGACAATCGCTAAATAGGTATAGGTTAAGAAGGTTGGATCGACACCGATATCGAAAATGGCATCGTTGGTCAACGCAAAACCATACGTCATACCGAGCGCTTGAACAAAAGAAAGTCCTAACGCCAAATAACGGGTAACTTGGTTGATTTTTTGTTTGCCTGATTCGCCTTCTTGGCTCCACTCTTTAAGCGTTGGAACGATATCCATCTGAAGAAGCTGAATGACGATTGAGGCGGTGATGTATGGACCAATACCTAAGGCAATGATAGAGTAATTGGATAGTGCACTACCAGTAAAGGCGTCCATAATACCCAAGAAACCACCTTGGCCTTCAAAAAATCTAGTTATTTCCACGGGGTTAATCAAAGGCATGGTGATATAGGTTGCCGCACGATAAATCAAAAACACAGCAAGCGTAAATAAGATTTTTTTCATGAGGTTCTTATTTTTGAATACCGCTTTGATTGTATCCATTAAATCACCTCGATGGTGCCGCCAGCAGCTTTGATTTTCTCTTCGGCTGATGCCGTGAATTTGTGGGCCTTCACTGTAATCTTTTTATCTAATTTACCGTTGCCCAACACTTTGACGCCTTGGTTCATCTTGCGAACCATACGATCTTTAAGCAAAAGTTCAGGGGTAACGGTTGTACCATCTTTGTATTGGTTTAAACGATCAATGTTGATGGTCGCATAAACTTTACGATGTGGATTTTTGAACCCAACTTTTCTAAGACGTTTATAAAGGGGTGTTTGACCACCTTCAAAGTCCATGCGGAGTTTCCGACCAGAACGGGAACGTTGGCCATCTTGTCCGCGTCCGGCAGTTTTACCGTTGCCGCTTGACATCCCGCGACCTACACGCTTAGAGTTCTTGGTTGAACCAGGGGTTGGTTTAAGTTCATGTAGTTTCATTTGGGTACCTCCTATTTTTCAACAACATCCACCAGATGAGCGATGATTCTGATCATACCTCTAGTGGTTTCTGTATCGTTTTTAACGACCGATTTGTTGATTTTTGTCAAGCCCATAGCTTGGGCTGTTTTTCTTTGTTTTGGTGTGGTTGTAATCAAACTCTTTTTTAATGTGATTTCTAAGGTTTTCATTAGCTTAAAATCTCCTTAACACTTTTGCCGCGCATGCGTGCTACTTGCTCCGCGGTGCGCAGTCTATCGATAGCATCGAATGTTGCGCGAACGATATTAATAGGAGAATCTGATCCTAAAGATTTAGAAAGAATATCCGTCACACCAGCGGCTTCTAAGACAGCGCGAACAGGGCCACCAGCGATAACACCGGTACCTTCAACGGCGGGTTTTAATAATACTTTTCCTCCCCCATGGCGTCCGGTAATTTCGTGGGGTATGCTTGTACCATATGTAGGGATTTTAACAAAGCTTTTTTTAGCTTCTTCAATCGCTTTTTTAATCGCGTCGGGAACTTCTTGTGCCTTACCGGTTCCAAAACCGACTTGACCTTTTTTGTCGCCGACGACAACCAAAGCATTAAAACGAAAACGACGTCCACCTTTAACAACCTTTGTTACACGGCCGATACTAACGACGCGTTCTTCGTATATATTTTCTTCTCTTTTTTTGCGTCTTCTACGATTATTTTGCATTGGCGTACCTCCTCATTAGAATTGTAATCCTGCAGTACGTGCAGCTTCAGCTAACACTTTAATGCGTCCATGATAACGATATCCACTACGGTCGAATACAACTTTTTTAATGTCGTTTTCTAAAGCGCGTTTAGCGATCATTTCACCAACAACTTTAGCGCCTGCTTTGTTGCTTAATGTTTCTTTTTTAGAATCTTTTTCCAACGTGGAGGCGGCTGCGAGTGTTTTACCGTTGATATCATCGATCAATTGAGCATAGATATTTTTATTCGCACGATACACGCTAAGACGGGGTCTTTGCGCTGTACCGATTAATGTTTGTCTTGCTCTAAGATGGCGTTTCTTGCGCATCTCATTTCTTGAAATTTTGTTAATCATCTTCGTCACTCCTAACTACTATTTAGCAGTTTTTCCTTCTTTACGACGTACTTGTTCGTCGGTATAGCGAATGCCTTTACCCAAATAGGGTTCTGGTTTGCGTACGGCACGTACATTGGCCGCAAATTCGCCAACTCTTTGTTTATCGATTCCCGATACCGTGATTGAAGTGTTTTTTATAACTTCAACATTGATGCCTTCGGGAATAGTCATTTCGACCGGTTGAGAATAACCAGCATTAATAATGAGTTGTTTGCCTCTCATTTGTGCACGGTATCCGACACCGACCATTTTTAATTTTTTTGTATAACCGTCATGTACACCTTGCACCATATTCACAAGTAAAGAACGCGTGGTGCCATGCAGTGTACGATCGGTTTTTGTATCACCAGGACGCTCAACATAAATCGCTTCGTCGTCTTGTTTCAACAACATAGATTCATGAGCGGTCATAGTAAGTTCTCCTTTAGGGCCTTTCACAGTAACCTTATGTCCTTCAATGGATGCCGTGACGCCTTGAGGTAAAGTGATGGGTTTGTTCCCAATACGACTCATGGTTTGTACCTCCTTTAATTGATTACCATACGTATGCGAGAATTTCTCCGCCAATGTTTTGTTTGCGGGCTTCTCTGTCTGAAATAATACCTTTTGAAGTCGAGATAACAGCGATGCCTAGTCCATTTAAAACTTTGGGGACTTCACCACTTTTAGCATAAACCTTCAATCCTGGTTTAGAAATACGTTTAAGACCTTTAACGACACGTTCGTTTTGCATATAACGAAGCGTGATACGTAATTGATTTACAGGTTTACCTTTGATTTCTTGAATGTTTGCAATATATCCTTCATCGCGCAATAACTCAAGCACTTGCTTTTTGAGTTTGGACGCTGGAATATCAACGGTTTCAGCTTTCATCTGATTTGCGTTTCTAATACGTGTTAACATATCAGCAATAGGATCTGTCATTACCATATTTAAATTGCCTCCTCCCAATACTTAGGAATAATTTTTACCAACTTGCTTTTCTTACGCCAGGAATTTGTCCCTTGTATGCCAGTTCACGGAAACAAATACGGCAGAGTTTGAATTTGCGAATAACGGCATGTGGACGTCCATATCTTTCACAGCGAGTATACTCTCTGACTTTGTATTTTGATGGGCGTTGTTGCTTCGCGATCATTGATTTTTTAGCCATAAATAGCCTCCTTAATTTTTTCTAAACGGCATACCAAATTGTGCTAAAAGCTCTCTGGCTTCTAGATCGGTTTGCGCCGTTGTAACCACTACGATGTCCATACCACGAACACGATTGACTTTATCATAATTGATTTCAGGGAAGATTAGTTGTTCTTTTACCCCGAGGGTAAAGTTCCCTCTACCATCAAAGGCTTTCGGACTAACCCCTTGAAAGTCACGCACACGTGGAAGTGCTATGCTTATCAATTTATCTAAAAAGTCGTACATTCTATTACCGCGCAGGGTTACTTTACAACCGATCGGCATACCTTCTCTTAATTTGAAGTTTGCAATCGACTTTTTAGCTTTGGTAATGATCGGTTTTTGACCTGTAATAAGGGTCATTTCTTCTACCGCATCATCCAGCACTTTTGAGTTGTCAACGGCATCGCCAACACCCATATTTACAACGACTTTTTCAATGGTTGGTGCTTGCATGATTGATGTATATTCAAATTTTTCAACCAATTTTGGTCGGATTTCTTCAACATATCTTTCTTGTAAACGATTCATCCACTAATGCCTCCTTTCTATTAGTCTAAAACCTCGCCGGTTTTCTTTGATACACGGACTTTGCGTGTAACTTCTTCTTTCTTGTTTGTTTCTGTAATATGCTTATAGCCTACTCTAGTTGCGCCTTTTTTATCGACGAGCATCACATTAGATGCGTCGATGGGGGCTTCAAATTCTAAAATCCCGCCGTCGGGGTTAGCTTGAGTAGGTTTTTCATGTTTTTTGATGACATTGATACCTTCGATGAGGACGCGGTTCACTTGAGGATACGTTTTAATGACGTTGCCTTCTTTGCCTTTATCTTCACCGGAGATAACGCGTACTTTGTCGCCTTTTTTAATCTTCATACGTCTTCCTCCTACTCTTTATAATACTTCTGGGGCAAGGGATAAAATCTTCATGAATCCCTCTTCACGCAGTTCTCGGGCCACCGGTCCAAATATACGGGTTCCTTTTGGGGATTTATCATCCTGTACAATAACAGCGGCGTTATCGTCAAATCTAATATAGGTTCCATCCTTACGGCGTACTTCTTTAGCCGTACGAACAATAACTGCTTTAACGAGCTCGCCTTTTTTGACCGTTCCACCCGGCGTAGCATGTTTGACGGTAGCTGTAATAATATCGCCTAAAGAGGCGTATTTTCTACCGGTTCCGCCAAGAATTTTGACGGCAAGTATTTCTTTAGCGCCGGAATTATCAGCGACTTTTAATCTTGATTCTTGTTGAATCATCGTTAAGAACCTCCTCTTTTAAAGCTCTTCTATACGAGAACCTTACTCTCTACGATTTCAAGCAAACGGAATTTTTTTGTTTTGGATAGTGGGCGTGTCTCCATTATCTTAACAACATCACCGATTTTGGCTTGATTGTTTCCGTCGTGAGCCGCAAACTTTTTAGAATGCTTCACGCGTTTTCCATATTTTGGATGTCTGATATAGTATTCAACCATGACTGAAATGGTTTTTTCGGCATTAGCACCGACAACCGTCCCAGTTAGGACTCTACGATCGTTTCGTTCCATATAATTCTCCTCTCGCCTTATTTAGCCTTGCGCTCGTTTAAAACAGTTTTCATACGTGCAATGGCTTTTTTGACATTACTAATACGAGCTGTGTTTTCTAAATTACCTGTCGCCTGTCTAAAGCGAAGATCAAATAATTCTTTTTTGAGTGTGACAATTTCTTCGTTGATTTTAGTAGTTTCCATGTCTCTAATTTCATTAGTTTTCACTAAAATCACCACTTTCTTTCTTAATCACTTTCGTCCTGACGGGCAACTTGTGTGCAGCAAGACGAAGGGCTTCGTTGGCTACTTCTTCAGTAACCCCGGCTACTTCGAGTATCACAGTACCCTCTTTAACCACAGCCACAAAGCTTTCAGGTGCCCCTTTACCGGAGCCCATACGTACTTCTAGTGGTTTAGCGGTTTTTGCAATATGAGGGAAAATGCGAATCCATACTTTACCCTGACGCTTCATAAAACGGTTAACCGCAACACGTGCGGATTCGATTTGACGGCTGGTAATCCATGAACCTTCTAAAGATTGCAAACCGTAATCACCAAAACTAACGGTGGTTCCGCTTTTGGCTTTTCCTTCATATGAGACTCTGTGAGGGCGTCTGTATTTAGTTCTTTTGGGAATTAACATATTAATTGCCCCCTTTTTTCTTTTTTGGTAGTATTTCACCTTTGTAGATCCATACTTTTACCCCTAGTTTTCCATAAGTAGTTCTTGCTTCTACATTGGAAAAATCAATGTCTGCACGCAAAGTATGCAAAGGCACGTTGCCTTCACTATACCCCTCAGAACGAGCAATTTCTGCTCCGCCAAGACGACCAGAAACTAGGGTTCTACATCCTTTGGCTCCACTGCGCATAGCGCGTTGAATGGCCATTTTTTGGACGCGTCTGAATGATGCGCGATTTTCAAGTTGCTTAGCAATATTATCTGCAACCAGTTTGGCATCTAATTCAGGTTTCTTAATTTCGACAACATTCAAAATAATAGTTTTGTCGGTAAGTTCTTTTAGTTTTTCAACAATTTTATTTTTAACCGAACCTTCACGACCGATAACCATACCCGGTTTTGCGGTATGAACGGTAATGACGATTCGCTTTTTTAAACGTTCGATTTCAATTCGGCTAACCGCGGAATTTTCATATAACTCTTCTAACATGTCGCGGATTTTAATGTCTTCTTGTAAAAGATCGGCCACGTCATTTTTATCTGCATACCAACGAGAATCCCAATCTTTAATAATTCCAATTCGTAATCCGACTGGATTTACTTTCTGACCCATTAGATTCCCTCCTTTACTCTTTCTCAGCCACGACAATAGTTGTATGGCTGGTTCTTTTCAAGATTTGTGTGGCGCTTCCTTGAGCTCTTGGTCGAATGCGTTTAAGCGTTGGACCTTCGCCCACGAAAACTTCTTTAATGTATAGGTTTTCGGTATCCATATTATAATTATGCTCAGCATTAGCAACCGCTGATTTCAACAGTTTTTCTACCATTGGAGATGCGGCTTTTGGGGTGTACTTAAGAATTGCAAATGCTTCGCCGACGTCTTTCCCTCGAATGAGATCAATTACGAGTTTAACTTTGCGAGAAGAAATTCGAACAGTTTTTGCTTGTGCTTTAGATTCCATGATATCCTCCTCTACTTCCTAACAGCTTTCTTGTCTTTTTCGTGTCCACGATACGTTCTGGTCGGAGCGAACTCTCCTAGTTTGTGGCCAACCATATCTTCAGTAACATATACCGGTACATGTTCTCTTCCGTTATAAACTGCGATGGTATGTCCGACAAATTGAGGGAAAACTGTTGAGCGTCTAGACCACGTTTGAACGACTTTCTTTTTATTATCTTGATTTAATTGTTCAATTTTATTCATTAAGTGCTGGTCACAAAAAGGACCTTTTTTTAGTGAACGTGCCATTGATGAGTTCCTCCTTTCCTATTTCTTCCTACGTCTTACGATAAGGCGTGAGCTTGCTTTTTTCTTTCTGCGGGTTTTAAGACCAAGCGTCTTTTTACCCCATGGTGACATTGGTGATTTCAACCCGATAGGTTGACGTCCTTCACCACCACCGTGTGGGTGGTCGGTTGGGTTCATAACTGAACCGCGAACGGTTGGTTTGATACCACGATAACGATTACGTCCGGCTTTACCATAGTTAATTAACTCATGGTCTTCATTCCCGACTTCACCGATCGTTGCTCGGCAGGTACCAAGAATGCGGCGAACTTCACCACTTGCCAGTTTAACCAAAACATATTTGTCATCGCGACCTTGAATCTGAGCGCGAGCGCCAGCTGATCGAGCCAATTGTCCACCTTTATTTGGGGTTAATTCAATGTTGTGGATAATCGTACCGACTGGAATTTTATTTAATGTCTTGGCATTCCCAACGCGAATATCCGCATTTGGACCTGATTCAATGGTGGTACCAACTTTAATGCCTTTAGGCGCAATAATGTAACGTTTTTCACCATCCGCATAATGCACAAGTGCAATATTAGCACTACGGTTAGGATCGTATTCAATCGTCGCAATCGTACCAGGTACATCATCTTTATTACGTTTGAAATCGATAATGCGGTATTTACGTTTAACGCCACCACCATGATGACGAACCGTAATCTTACCTTGGTTATTACGGCCAGATTTTTTATTTAATTTGACAAGTAAAGATTTTTCGGGTTGGTCAGTTGTGACTTCCGCGAAGTCCAAACTTGTCATATGTCTTCGACCATTAGTGGTCGGCTTATACTTTTTTAAAGCCATTACGGTGACCTCCTTCTTCGTTGATTAATTACGATGAGAATATTTCGATATTGTCCTCTTTATCAAGGGTAACGATTGCTTTTGCAACTTCGTTTTTATACCCCTCATAACGGCCAACACGTTTTTTCTTTGGTTTGAGGTTGAGAACATTCACACTAAGGACTGTAACCTCGAAGAGTTCTTCAACCGCTTTTTTAATTTGAATTTTATTTGCACGTTTATCAACGACAAAAGTATATTTGTTTTCTTTTTCTACCAATTCCATACTTTTTTCCGTGATAATTGGGCGCTTAATAATTTCAGATGATAACATTATACAAGCACCTCCTCATAATATTTAACCGCATCTTGCGTAGCGATAATGATATCGTGATATAAAACATCATATACGCTAACTTGTGATGCCGTTGTAACGCTCAAGTTGGGAATATTTCTTGCAGAACGCTCGATGTTCTCGTTTTGTTCTGAAAGAATCATTAACACTTTTTTGTTAACTTTGAGACCACTTAATACCTCGGCCATCGCTTTGGTTTTAGGTGTCTCAACCGATAAAGTTTCTAAAACGATGAATTTTTCATCTTTTATCTTTTGGGATAGAGCTGATTTAAGGGCTAGTTTACGAACTTTTCTGTTTACTTTTAAAGTGTAGTCACGGGGTGAAGGTCCAAATACGACGCCACCACCTACCCATTGAGGTGAACGGATAGAGCCTTGACGCGAGCGCCCTGTTCCTTTTTGACGCCACGGCTTGCGACCGCCACCACGAACTTCGGAACGTGTTTTCACCTTATGCGTACCTTGACGACTGTTCGCACGAATGGCTTTAACAACATCATACATAACTTGTTCATTCGGTTCGATTCCAAACACTTTATCTTCTAAGTTGACTTCGCCAACGTTTTGTCCGCTTTGGTTTAACAATGTAATTTTCGGCATTACAAATCCTCCTTTCGCATGCTAGACTTACGACTCTTCTTGGTTTTCTTGGTTATCTTGTGTTGTTTCAGGTTGAATCGGTTCTACATCATCTTGCTTTACCGCATTTTTGATGGTAACCAACCCTTTTTTAGGACCAGGAACATTACCTTTGATGAGCAATAAGTTTTTCTCAGTATCGACTTTAATGATTTCTAAGTTTTGAATGGTAACTGTTTCTGCGCCCATGTGTCCAGGGAGTTTCTTCCCTTTTCTAACATGGTTAGGATCAATGGTGCCCATTGCACCTGGGCCTCTATGATAATGAGAACCGTGTGTCATTGGACCGCGATGTTGATTATGTCTTTTGATTGAGCCTTGGAAACCTTTACCTTTAGACGTTCCGGTGACATCAACAATCTCACCATCTTCAAATATATGAACGCCAATCTCCTGACCTACGTCGAAATTGCTGAATGTGTTGCCAACAATCTCTTTAATGTAGCGCTTAGGTTTTGAGTTTGACTTTGCAAAATGTCCTAACTCAGGTTTGTTCGCGAGCGCTTCGCGTTTGTTTTTGTAGCCAAGCTGAACTGCTTCATATCCATCTGCATCAATGGATTTCTTTTGAAGAACAACGTTCGGCTCACAACGAACGACGGTCACAGGAACTATACGCCCTGCATCGTCAAAAATTTGTGTCATTCCTACTTTTGTGCCTAAGATACCTTTGGCCATGAGTACACCTCCTAATTATTTTAAAATGATATCTACGCCTGATGGTAAATCTAAATGCATCAAACTATCGATGGTTTGTGGATTCGGATCCAAAATATCGATTAAACGTTTGTGCGTTCTGCGTTCGAACTGTTCACGAGAAGTTTTATTAACATGGACACTTCTTAAAATCGTAAACACCTCTTTTTCTGTGGGTAACGGAATAGGTCCTGAAACTTTAGACCCAGTTTTTCTCACTGTATCCACAATTTTTTTCGCCGATTGATCAAGTAACCTATGGTCGTACGATTTCAATCGAATTCTGATGTTTTGTGCTGCCATTTCGTAGTCCTCCTTTCGCCTACATTCATAGTATAGACTTGCTCCATGGAAATTTACTTAACACAGATAGTCAAGACAACGCCTATCGGTGTGTCAACAACCTCCCACTTCACAGCCAGACTTCATTCAAAGTCTTTGACATAATATCAAAAAAAAAGACCCTTTGCAAGTCTTTTTCATCATTAATTTTAAAAACATCGATGCAATCGATTATTACTTGGTATGCATTACGCATCATGGCTTTTGTTTATCGATAAAAGTTACCAATGCCTGACGCAATTCATCTTGGTTTGTAAAGTATTCTTTAAAGGTGACAAAACTATCTAGTAGGTTGACAAGCCAACTTTCGATGAATACGGGCGCAGAAAGGGTTAAAGGAAACATATGTTTTTTTATAATATCTCTTTCAATCGCTGATAAAGAAAAGTATATATCTGCGTTAAATGCGGCTTGCTTGGCGTGTGTAAATCCATGTTTATTAAACAATCGCTTTTTCTTAATTTTGCCTTCGACATGCCAATCATACAAGAAGAAATCATGTAATAACGCTCCAGAGATAAGGTCTTCGGAATTTAAATGAAGCCGTTTAGACGCTTTATAAACGTGATAAGCCACAAAGATAACATGTTCATAAACACTGACTTGATCGTGGTGAAAATACTGTTTTTGTTTTAAAAACATAGGGTGGTTGATGGTCTTCTTACAACACTTATAAAATGCATGAAAATCATTATTTTTCATCGTCATCACCATTTTTTATGTTTTCTTTTCGGCGAAGGGCGATGCGAAGATTCGGGAAGGCACGATAAAGACGGGTATTTGAAATTTTTGTTGTGATTCGTTTAATAGACTCGTAAGCTTTATAAGGTTTGAGGTCTTTTTGCTCGGGAACTATGAGACGAATTTGATCAACTTTATTCTCTACTTTTTTAAAGGATTCATGGTTTTTTAACCCTTGAATGATTTTTCCGATGTTATTCCTAAAGGCATTTAAATTGCTCTTTTCTTTCGATCCTTGTAAATATTCAGAGTTTTGTTTTAGTGATTCGACATTGTTTTTAAGTTGTAATAACAAGGATTTGAAATTCATCAAGGCAAATAATGTGAAGACGGTATCTATCACATAAACTGTGAGCAATATGGTTGCAAAAAGCGATTTGGTCTCAGTATCAATCGTGGAAAGAAGGGGCAATAAAATCGGTTGATGAAACCCAACAAATAAGCCGGTTCCAAAAAACCCCCAAGCTAGTGAAAAGTGTAGCGATACAAAGCCCTTTATACTATATTTCATGTGGGAATAATCCCACCACCTAGCACCAAAAAAATGCATTAATAACGAACCGCCGATGAGTTCAAATAAAGATGAAATGATAAATATTGTCAGAAAGATAATGGCGATAAAGAGAAGATTTGATGTTATGACCTCGGTGAAATAATAAGCGGCAAATAAATGGAGGGATACAGCACTTAAACCATATATGGGAACGATTGGGCCATGCAAAAAACCACGATTAACAAATCGTTTATGTTTGATGTAATGATAAAACACTTCTGTGATCCAACCAATAAAGGCATAGACAAAAAACATTAAAACTATATCCATATATAAGCCTCCATACTAAGAAAATTATATCATTTATTTATAGGTCTACAAAATAAAAATCCCTCGAATGAGGGATTTCATTAATAATCATTCGTCATGGTAGCTAGCATAACAGCTTTAATGGTGTGTAATCTGTTTTCTGCTTCATCAAAAACTTTACTTTGGGTTGATTCAATGACTTCATCAGTGACTTCCATCTCGCCGTTTTTAACACGAGAAAATTCGGAACCAAATTCGTGTGCAATTTGTGCACCAATTTCTGTATCGGTACCGTGGAAAGCGGGTAAACAATGCATGAATATAGCTTTTTTAGAAGCGTTATTCATCATATGACGGTCGACTTGATAATCGTGTAGTTGCGCGATTCTTGAGCGCCAGACGTCTTTAGCTTCACCCATAGATACCCAAACGTCGGTATAAACAACATCGGCACCTTTAACGCCTTCCATTTTATCTTCCGTAAAATTTATTTTTGAACCCGTGGATTTAGCAAGTTCTTCACAATGTTCAATCAAAGAGGATTCTGGCCACAATTCTTGGGGCGCCACACCGGTGAAGTGCATCCCTAATTTAGCTGCGCCAATCATCAAGCTATTACCCATATTATTTCTTGCATCACCAACATAAACCAAATGAACACCTTTTAATGTCTCAAAATTTTCTTTAATGGTTAAGAAATCAGCTAAAATTTGCGTTGGATGATACATATCGGTTAAACCGTTCCACACAGGAACCCCTGCATGTTCGGCTAATTGTTCGACATCGGCATGTAAATAGCCTCTAAATTGAATCCCATCATACATTCTGCCCAAAACCCGTGCGGTATCTTTGATAGATTCTTTTTTGCCCATTTGCGAACCACTAGGACCTAAGTAAGTAACACCCATACCTAAATCATAAGCGCCGCTTTCAAAAGCACAACGTGTTCTTGTTGAATCTTTTTGAAAGAGCAAGCAGACATTTTTATCTTCCAAATGGCGATGAGCTGTCCCGGCATTTTTTTCGGCTTTCAATTTGGCTGAAAGCTTAAGTAAATAATGAATTTCTTCTTTTGTATAATCTAGTAGCGTTATAAAACTTCTTCCTTTTAAATTCATATTATCTTCTCCTCATAAGGTTTTCTCTAATAATTGGCATACTCATACATCGAGGTCCCCCGCGTCCTCTTGACAACTCACTAGAAGGAATTTCAATTACTTTAATACCTTTTTCTCTCAGTAAATTATTCGTAACATAATTTCGGGAATAGGCGATCACTTTTCCAGGGGCAATAGCCAATGTATTAGCGCCATCAGACCATTGTTCTCGTTCTGAAGCTACAACATCTTCACCACCGCATTTAATGAGTTCTATCTTTTGGTCTAAATGCTTTTCCAACGTGTCTTTAAGCGGCGCAACAACTTTTTGAATCTTTAGGCGGCCTTCAGCTTTTTGGGTAATTTCAAAAACAGTAATGTAATCTAAAATGCCAGGATGGATGGTAAATATACCATCGTCAACTTGAGTGAAAACGGTATCTAGATGCATAAATGCCCGTGTTTTTGGAATGTTGAAGGCTAAAATAGTCACAAATGACTCTTTTTTTGCGAATAAATTTTTGGCCAAACGTTCTATAGCATAAGGATTTGTTCGTTCACTAATACCGATGGCTAAGGTTTTTTCATCCAATACTAATATGTCGCCACCCTCCAAAGAATCCGTTTCATATCGGTTGAAGTAAACACCCATATCTTCTTTTTGAAAACGCGGGTGATATTTAAGCATATAAGAACTAAAAATAGTCTCCCTTTGACGTGTTGAGGTGTTCATCTTATGTACACTAACGCCTCGACCAATGGTTGCAAATGGATCTCGTTGAAATAAAATGTTGGGCATCGGATCGGTATAAAATGGGTATTCCCTTTCTAACATATCCATGATTGATTCATCTTTTTCTACGATGACATCCTTGGTTCTAATACCTTCTATCATCTTTTGCACCATAGCCTTAGCAGACATATTGTCCAAATAATCAAACAAAGCTTTTCTAACTTTTTTTGATTTCACATTGGCTTCCTCGATAAATTGATTGATAAAATGCTCGACAACTTCCGGATTTTCCTCAAGGGCCTCCGCAACCATTTCAACGATGTATAGGACTTCTACCCCTTCTTTACGAAGGGCTTCCGCAAAAGTATCGTGTTCTTTTTGGGCTACATCAAGATATGGAATCTCATCAAACAATAATCTTTTTAAAACGCTTGGGGTTAAATTTTCTAGTTCTTTGCCCGGTCTGTGTAATAAAACCGTCTTTAATTTTCCGATTTCAGAATACACGTTAAACATAACATCACTTCCTATTGGTGTAAGTTCTTGGAACACGATACGTAATTTGGCATAAAACTTCATAGGTTATCGTATCAAGTCTCTCAGCCACATCATCGATGGTGACAATATCATCACCCATAATCGTAACGGTTTCATCTATTGTAACATCGTCTGGGATTTTAACAAACATTTGATCCATGCAAATCCTTCCGACAATTGGGTAAGGTGTGTTGTTGATCGAGACAAAACCATTTTGATTTTTACGAATAATGCCATCGGCATATCCTATGGGCAAAACGCCAATCTTTTCCTTTTCCTTTGCTTCATAGGTGATACTATATCCGAGTTTATCCCCCGGTTGCAAGGTTTTTTCTTCAACAATTGTACTGTTGAGTTTAAAGGTGTTTTTCAACCCATAACTCTCTTTTTCCAAAGAAAGACCGAAAAGCCCGATTCCCACTCTAACATGTGTTGTGAAAATAAACTGTTTTTCATATTTTAAGGTTGCCGATGTGTTAGAAACATGAACCATTTTGGGTTTGATTTTTAAGTTATCTAAAAGGTCCTTGAATTTTTGAACTTGTTGTTCGAGGTAAAATCTATCGCTATCTGAGGTTGCAAAATGTGTGTAGATTCCCTCTAACACTATATGGCTTTCATCATGAGCATCATCAAAAAGTGCCACCACATCATGGGGGTTAATAAAACCCAATCGATGCATGCCGGTATCTACTTTTATATGGCACTTCAAGGGGCCATTAAAAGATTTCATAGCGTCATATAAGGATTTTTGCGATACGGTAAAGGTAATTTTTTGTTTCGATACAACCGTTAAATCATCAGCAGATATAACCCCCATGACTAAAATATCAACATCCGGATGCTTTTCTCTTATTTCTAGGGCTTCTTCCAAGAGACTAACCGCAAAACATCTTATACCTTTTTCAATTAGATAATCGGCGACTTCTACCGCTCCATGTCCATAAGCATTGGCTTTGATGACTGGAATTACCTCTTTTTGACAAATATCTTTTATTTGGGTGTAGTTGTCGTAAATATGACCTAAATTGACTTCAACCCAGGTTTTTCTATATCGTTTGGACATAATACTTCTCCACATATTCTGACGTCATTAATGAAAGCAGGCTACCATAAGTTAATTTGAACCTTATAACATCGCCGACTTTATAACGGTTTTCAGTATTGGTTAATCCCGCAATAATATGATCACTGCTGCTGCCGATAAGACGAACATGCTTATCGTAGGGGATCAGTTCATAATAATCAACATCTTGATGTCCAATGCCTAAAATAGCACGGTTTATAACACCTAAATCGGTGAATTGTGGTTTTTTCCCAAAGGCATCCATGCCGATATCGCCTTCGGGTATTGATGGTTTCTTCTTCAGTTCAATAATATCGGTTTCCAAAGTGAAAACATCGTTGTAAAGAACTTCTAACTGTTCGCCAAAAGCAGTTTCTCTTCCGAGTGCAATGGCTTCACCAATACGTAGATTATTAATTTTATCAATGTGAATATCCTTGTCTAATAAATGAAGATGTGATGAATTTCCTCCCGAAATAATATCTAGGTTGAGATCAAATTTCTCCTCAACATGATTGACAATGTCAATCAGTTTTTTTAAAGTATCTTGGGTTGGAATAATGCCGCCATAGCAAGTTAAATTTGTGCCGATACCTTTTAAATCTACATGTTTTAACTTAAACATCTCTTCGATAATAATATCTAGGTTTTCCTTGTAGTATATACCTTCTCTTAAATCCCCGATATCAACCATCAATATGACACTGTGTCTTTGGTCATATTTCTCAGCCGCCTTATTCAAGGCCTTGATTACTGATAATTCGGAATTTAAAGAAATATCTGTAACGTTGACAACCTCATCAACTTCATGAAGAGAAACCAATCTAAGCAATACTTTCGGAATGGTAGTTGAAATTCTTTTAAGATTGATTAATCTCGAATCAGCAATATAATCAACTTTCTCTTCTTTCAATACTTGGGTAAGGGGCTTTGCAGCACAAAAAACCTTAGTTACAGCCATCATGGATAACCCATGTCGATGACACAAGTTTTGTATCCGATTGACATTATATCGATATTTTTCGGTGTTTATAACCAATCTTGGATACATTTTATACCCCCTTTATATCATTAAACTATTAGATTCGTAATGATTTTTTAAGCAGTGTTTCAGATGCTTGTTTATACTTTAACGAAAGAACCCCTAAACTAGACATTAAATAGTCATGGTCTTTGTAAATCTTAATTTCGTGTTGTGGTATCATCTTTTTAGGGCGTGTTTTAATATATTCGCGAATGATATTTTCCGTCTCATCAAGATTAATAAGCGCCCCACCGGTTAAAACGACCGACTGAATTTGAGTTAAGTCTCTACCCTCAGGAATGACTTTCATACCATTGGTTGTATAGACGGTTTTCAAATCGCCAACATGGCGGTCTAACGCTTGAAAAACACAATATTTTGTCAATTGATAAACCAGTTTTCTAGCCAAAGACGTTAGTGGTTTATATGTGTATTCATCAATCAATGTTTGCAGTTCATCCAGTGAAATATCCAACCGTTTAGCTAGATGTTTTCGACCTATCTTTTCAATCACATTCAAATGATTAACAAAAACGCCCAAATCACCCTCGACAGTCCTTTTTTCTTTAGCTTCACCTTCACTGAAAGCTCTATATTCTTCACTTGGTTCAGTAATAGAATGTACATCAGTGGTGGCGCCACCCACATCTATAACAAATACGTTACCGATTAAACCATAAAGCAACATCGTAGATTCCATCACTGAACCCGGTGTGGGCATTATGGAACCATTAACTAACTTTTTGATATTTTGCATACCTTTCGCTTTGATGATATGACTTTCAAAAGTCTCATAAATGGCTTTTCTTAAAGGGTGAATATTCATGAAATCGACTCTCGGATAAACATTTTCTACGATTTTTAAGTACGATTTTTGATCGCTTTCATGAAAATGCTTTTTTATACGATAATGATTGTCTGTGTTTCCCGCATATATAACCGGGGTATTAAGGTTCAAGTTTTCAATTTTTTTTAAGTTGTTAAATGCGACATTTTTTTCTCCATAATCGGTTCCACCAGAAATAAGGATAATATTGGGATTGATCGCTTTAATCTGTTCAATATCATCTTCGGTTAAATCTCCAGCCGTAATCAAATGAATATTTGCGCCGGCGTTAAGCGCGGCTTCTTTAGCCGCTCTTACAGTCATCTCATAAACAAGACCAGAAACCGTCATTTTTAAGCCCCCAGCAGCACTTGATGATGCAAACATTTCATCGTATTCCAATTTGTTTTGATTCAATGACTGATTTAATGATTTTATTGCTTGATCTAAACCTTCGTTCACATCACTATCAACGGTTGTGTTTGAAACACCGCTACCAAGAAACATTGTCTTTTCATTGATATTAAAAGCATTGACAAGTGTTGTCGTACTCCCTATTTCAGCAACCAAGACAATGTGTGACATTAATGTTTCATCTCTTTGTGGCTTTTCACTAAGAAACTAGCAATGTGTTGACCTTTTGTGCCACGGCCAAAGCCTTGATCCATTTTGTATTTTCTCGCAATTTCGGGCGTAACCTGGGTCCCGCCAGCAAGTAGGACCAATTTGTCGCGAACCCCTTTTTCAACAGCATAATTATGTAGTTTTTCCATATTTTTATAGTGGACATCATCGTGCGAAATAATGGTTGACATCATAATGCAGTCAGCATCCATTTCAATCGCCGCATCCACAAATTTCTCGATAGGTACACTGGTACCCAAATACGTATATTTAATACCGTATTTCTCAACGCCGCCATGTTTAATGTCTAAAACTTCTCTGATGCCTACACTATGTTCATCGTTACCCCCAGTACCAGCAACTACTTTCAAGGGATGTTTTTTAACATAATCAAAGATTTCCTCTTCGCTCATTGCCTCAACTTCTTCTGGCAATGTTAAATCATCGATATTGATTTCAAAACCCACACGACCTTTGATTTGGACGCGGGTACCTTCACTAGGATGTAGAACTTCTTTATGGATAACTTCAACATCGGTTAAGTTCATTTTCTCCCCTGTTTTAATCGCAGCTTCAGCAGCTACCTTAGCCTCAATAGGGAAAAACAAATCAACTGTAACAACTCCATCACCTAGCCATTCGACTTCAGGTTTCAAAAGTTTAGAATCGCGATAACGTTCTGTCTCTTTTAAACGCAAATAAACATTATCTGTCTCATCCATCTCATCTATGAATTGTATTTTTTCTGGTTTTTCAAATGTACAGCCATCAATTAGTTTAGATGGGGTTTTTTCAAACGATTTGCCGTATTGAGCAATATTATTATAACCATAATGCGCCGTCACTGGAGCCATATAATCCTTATCTCTAGGAATTACAGTACCAGCACCAATACCACCATCGATTTCTCGTGAGATACCGTCTGCATTGCGTTCTGGATACTCTCCACTATCAACGAACATACCCGCTTCTACAGCTTTGAAATATCCGCCCATTTCAATGATTTCTTCCATCATTAAAATAGCTCGTTCTTGGATTTCTCTTTTTTTATCATAGATATAACCTGTATCTTTAATTCCAACCATACTTAATAAATCATCCATACCTACCATTGCTTGTTTGGTCGTATCTAAAGCTTCAATATTATAAATATGCCAGGGCACATTGCGACCTTCATCCGGCGTAATAGTAGATTGAATATCGGCTGTAGTTAATCTTGAAATCAACAAGTTTAATACATGTGTAACCGTCGCTTCTCTAGTTGATGAATCCATATATTTGGTATTCATCTGTGCTCTAATTTTATATCGATCAAAAAATTCTCTCAAAGCCACAGCATACGGTAAATTCAATTTTAAATCTGGGGAAGGTGGGGCTGCGGGTGGTACCGAAGAAAGACATATGTTTTCAGGTTTAATGCCTATTTTCTCACTAAAAACGGAGTTAATAGCATGTTGAACTAAAAGCTCAGGCATGACCTTCCAAGCATCTCTTGCGGTGGCGTTTGCATTGTGTGCGCCGTCAATCTGTGCAATATCCGCGTAAGCCAGTACTTTTTTACTCTCTGCGGCATCAACAAAACTTCTAACCATATTAATGTTTCTATATAATACATTATACTGTGGGTCCTGATGAGCGCCATTGACACCTTCTTCAGCAAATAAGACGCCGATTTCGGGGCCAGCAACACCAGATACATACGAGTGATAATTAATGGGGCGACCGACTTCATCTTCAATAATATCTAAAGCCTTACGTTGGGCCCTTAATTGCTTTCTTGTAATCGGGATGCCCCCGACTCCCTGCGGGGTACCTTCAAGAAGACCATCAAAATGAGATTGACCAGCGGTTCTGATGACCATAATATGATCTGCGCCGTGATAGGCAGCCATTCTCATCCTTCTAATATCATCTTCAAATCTACCTGAGGCTATCTCTGCGGTGATAACAGCATCCGGTTGTGGATCAATACCCCCAAGATAATTAGCGCTTTGAAGAGGCACAGAATTCTTTAAAGAAGGGCTGGCTTGTTTATATTCAAACTGCCCTAATTTAATATCTTTTTGATCTCTCCATGTCCAACCTTTTCGTTTGGGATGATAATTTTCTAGATTTTGAAGAATATTGGGGATATTTAATTTTTCATTAGGCTGAATTTTTTTCATAAACTTTAAATACCTCCTTCAAGTAATCTATATGCTTGCCATCTTGTATTTCGACACCCGCAGCAATAATATCTATATTTTTATCATTAGAAACCTTATAGACACAATGACCAGCGCCTTTTCTTAACAAATCATGTTCATGAAGCATATTGACAATGGCTTTAGCTTGTATGCTTGAAAAGCCCATTCTAAGCAAAACACTTCGCTCTATAGAAGGCGAAGTATTTTTATATCCATGGTCGATTAAAGGTGCGATCATCTTATCGCTCAACTGATAAAAATAGTCCTTTAACTCCTGATCGTTCATATTTTTTAGATGTGCTCTTCTTTTATTAAAATCATCTTTACGTTCTTTCATGTTTTACCTCCTCGATTAATGCCTGAACTTTATCCTTAGGTACATTGAGTTCTTCGCTAAAGAAAACCATATCTTCGTCGGATATATCTTCATTTAAATATTTTTTCAAATATGATTTTCTTATACGATCTAGGGGAACTTCTTTTATTTTTATATCATTTGCGCTTTTAGGAAAAACAATGGTTTTTCCAGGAATTTCATCTAAAGGATTTCCAAATAATAACTCAATACCGTTTTTCTTAGCAAATGATAATTGCGGTTGATGATGTTTTCCAGCGCCACTATATTCAGTTTCTTGAACGACGATAATTTGATCCTTAGGCATGGTTTGTGCTAATTTAAAAGCTACTGCCAAGCTGGTATTTCCTGCTGGTCCTCTTTCCATGCCTTCCAATATCGCTAAGGCTTCAGTAATAAAAAAAACACTGCCTTGATTCACCGTAAAATAACGATCCATATATCGCATAGGTCTTGCGGCACTCCTGGGAACATCGCTTCGATCTGGATTAATTGCAAACGGTAATCCAAAACCCGTGTGGCCCGTTGTGAATGATTTTCGATTAAAATCATCATCGCTAGCCATATGAAGACCTTGTAAATCGACACTAGCTCCATAAACTTTAGTTTGATCAGCGCCAGCTCTTCGTAACCCTCTAGCTGTGCCTGTTAAATTCCCGCCACCAGCGTTGGTACAAATAACGATATCTGGTAATCTATCTTCATTCAACTTCATATCCTCAGCAATTTCATAGCCTAAAGTTTCTATACCCATAATGCCATATGGTGAGTATAACGAGGCATTAAAATATCCCGTTTCATCCAATAATTGTAAGAAAATATAGAATAATTCTGGACCTACACTTAACTGAATGACTTCGGCACCATAAGCTTCACATGCTCTAGCTTTCTCTAATATCTCAGGTTGAGCCAAATTATTTGAATCAAAACATTCTTGAACAATAATACATTTCAACCCATGTTTTGCTGCTAAAGCAGCCACGGCTGCACCATAATTGCCGCTGGTTGCTGCGATGACACCTTTATAGCCTAAGTCTTTAGCTTTTTTTACACTAACCGCAGCCCGTCTAGCTTTAAAAGACCCACTTAGATTAGCGGCTTCATCTTTTAAGAAAATACGAGCGCCATAACCCTTTTTTGAAAATTTTCTAGCATATTCAGTAAGATTACTTAATTCTACCAAGGGTGTATTCCCAACCATGTTCGTTTTTTGAATAGCTTGAACTATATCAAAAGAATACCCTGTGTTAGACATCAATCCTTCATAGTTAAAACCTACTCCAGCGTTTTCATATTCATTATAATCAATACCAACAGATTTCTTTATGATTTCCGCTTTTCTTCTGTCTAAGTCTGAAGTAGAAAATTTACGCATCTTCATCCCCCCACATTTCTTTTAATATGGTGGACCGAATTGAGTGAAGTTCCTCGACATAATCACCAAAATCATGCTTGTATTTTGGCTCTAATTCTTTAACTTCACCTGAAACAATACGATTTGTAGCCGTTTTTATTTTAGCTTCCTCATATAATTCGGCTTCATCCAATAATTCACCTTTTGTCCAACTTTTTAAAGGGACATTTGAAGTGCTTGTTGGCAAATAACTTAATCGATCTTCAGGCAATAAAACATGCTGTCGAACCCTGACGTAAGAACCCTTCTTTATCAACATAAAAAAACACCTTTCTAGAAAAATTTCATACGCTATAATGATATCATAAAAACCCTTACATTGTATAGGGTATTACCTTAAATAACCTTTTTTCAAACAAAAACCTCCTGCGGGAGGTTTTTTTATTTTATTTGTTTTCTAACATCGCCTAATATAGCTCTTGGAACCGGAAGATCAATCATTGTTTTCAAACCCGGTTCAGCGTTGACTACATGCGGCAACATGTTTGCACACATAGCTATAGTTCCTAAACCGCCATCTATTTCAGGCGTAATAGACATATTGATATCTGGTTTGCCTTTTATATGTATGTAATCCCCAGTATCGGTTCCTTCCATCTGTGGTTCGATTTGCTGTGGATGTTTCATATCGATGAAATTTTTCTCATTAACAATAGCTTGGGCTGTCATGTCAATACCCGCTAATGTCCCTTTTTTAGCAAATCCGTATTTGCTTTTTCTATCAACACCAGTGACAATAGGTTTCATCTGTTGTTCAAAGCCTTTTATTTCGACACCAAGAGCATCTGCAATCATATAGATACTTTCCTTAAATCCAACATGTCCAGCTAACTGACCTTTATCATTTAGTTCGTTGAACTCATCAAGCGTAATACCCACCCCTTGTTCATCCATTACAGTTGGTCCGAAAGGTGAAAGAGAATTAACTCTACGAACTTCAATAGAGTCCACTTCAATCATTGCACCTGTTAAAGAAATAGCTAACAGATCCATGATAAAACCTGGATTAATACCTGTTCCTAAAACCGTGACCCCGTATTTCTTTGCGATTTCATTTAATTTTTCACTTAATACAGGTTCATTTGCATACGGATACGCCATTTCTTCTGCAGTACTAATGACATTAGTTTTTGCTTTGATGACTTTTTCAATCTTGTTGTAAGTTTTAGCTGTAAACGAATCTGTAGCAATATATACAACATCAATATTTTCTTCGAGAACTTCATCTATATCATTGTTCACATAAATCTCTTTTTGTTCTGCAGTGTTATATTTAATGTCGGTTAGATCAGATAACGGTTTACCAACTAACTCTTTATTTAAATCGCATATACCAACAATTTCTACGCCTTCTTTGGTAAGTAACATATCCGCAATACCTCGACCCATAGCTCCAAAACCCCAGATTGCAACATTAACTTTTTTCATAAATATGTATTCCTCCTCAAATTTTTTCAACAATGATATGATATCATAAAAACCCTTACATAGATAGTCAAAAAAAACGTCATTTAATGATTAAATGACGTTTTATAGTTAATAACTAATAATATACATTTGGATATCTTTAATACATAGTCGAGTTTCTAAAGCCCAATGTATGTTATCGTAATTATGTACCCTCACCCAGCTTAAATCAATATGATCATCGCTTTTAACGACCGGATCAAGAAGTTCAGTATGATATATTCTTAAGACCACTTTATATTCACAATCATCTCTTTTAATATGGTAACCTGCTTCTTTAAATAAATCTTTAATATTTGATCTTACTCGAAAGGTTTTTCTTAAATATTCTTTTAATTTTTGTGGATCTTCTTCTTTTTCTGCGGTTACTTGAGGTAACTCCCAGTCGTGGGGATAATCTTCTCCTTTAGGCTTGCGAGCTGTCAATATTCTACGTTTCTTGCCAATAATTAATGCAACATCTTTAAATACTGTCTTCATATAATCTCTCCTGCTAAATATAATTTAGATATAGAAACATATCCATTGTTAACTGCATAAAAATCACTGTCATTAGGTATTTTCACACTTATATCATTTCTTTCGATGTGACAAAATTGATTTGTTAATTTTACAGCTGCATCACGTCTTATAAAATATGTTGTCGTAATTTTAGGTTTAAAGGTAATCTCATTGTTTGATGCTTCAGAAGGAAAATTGATATTAGTTACGTAATTATTAGATGTCAAATTATTATCAATCACATATTTAAGGGTATCCTCTAACAAAAACATAATATTTTTATCGCCCTTATAATCCCCAGACAAAGCAATGGCTCTATGATTATGATAATTTGCCTGATAAGCCGCACCTACAGTGCCTGAATACATCGTATCAACACCAATGTTATAACCATTATTCACACCTGAAACAACAAAGTCATACTTCTTATTTAAGCCATATATTCCAAAAGATACACAATCTGCAGGTGTTCCTCTTATGGCATAATTAAAATCATCAATTTTCTTATATTCAACACCACCAATAGATATGGCACAGCTTTTCCCTGATTGTTGTCTTATAGGGGCTACAACTGTTACTTCAGAAAATTTATCTAGCATAGATTTAGTGAATTTTAAACGTTTAGAATCAATGCCATCATCATTAACAAGTAAAATTTTCATATTAGTTACCTCCAAATAATCTACAGTCTTCTATACTAAACGGTTATCTATTATTTTGCAAGATTATTTGTTGAGTTTAGTTGATGATAAATGACTTTATATACTCTACAAAATGGCCAATATTTGTATCATTATATTTAATATTTTTGACTATTTTTTGATTATTCTTGTATTCAGGCATTCCTAAAAAGGCATAGATATATATTTCTTTATCCTTGATATAGTTTGTTAATAATTCTTTATATATTATTAACTCTGTTTCTTTTCTTTGCCAAGTGGAGCCTTGATTAGGGAATTTATTGGTAATTCTAAATTCGACTAGTAAGATTTTACTTTTGTACAGAAACATGAAATCTATTCTTCTATTTTTTGACATTTTAATTCTATATTCTGAAACTAAAGAAAAATTTGTAAATTCAATAGCTGTAATTTCTTGTCTTAATTTTACTATGATTTTTCTCATTAAGTAGTAACTATCAATGAAAGATACTAATTCCGCTATTGACACACTTCTTCTAAATAAATTTTTCTCATTGAATTTATTTCGGAAAAATTTAATATAATCAGCATTTCTGACTATATTTCCCCTTATGTTTACATCCTCATCTGTTATTTTCCACTTTTGATAAATCTTAAATTTCTCATAATAATCTTCCAACTCGTGAAGATCTCGAAAATATATCATCGACTCTGATTGAAATGACATTTTACCTCCTTATAAAAACTTCTACTAATATAATATTTATAATTGGATAATTTTTCTTTTTATAATAATTTTTAGTGACAAATTATACTTGGTAGCAATCAATAAAATCTAGTTTTAGACATAAAAAAAGAAGCCTATGTACGGCTTCACCTAAATGTGGATGGTGGCTCAGGGCGGAATCGAACCACCGACACATAGATTTTCAGTCTACTGCTCTACCGACTGAGCTACTGAGCCAAAAAAAATGGCGGTCCTGACGGGATTTGAACCCGCGATCTCCAGTGTGACAGACTGGCATGTTAACCACTACACCACAGGACCGTAAATGGTTGCGGGGGAAGGATTTGAACCTCCGACCTTAGGGTTATGAGCCCTACGAGCTACCAGACTGCTCCACCCCGCGATAAATTGGCGATACAATAATATTATCAGTTTAGTAAGAAAGTGTCAATGGCGGAGGAAGAGGGATTCGAACCCCCGCGACGCTCACACGCCCTGTCGGTTTTCAAGACCGATCCCTTCAGCCAGACTTGGGTATTCCTCCGTATGTAATTACGATTGGTGGACCCGGCAGGATTCGAACCTGCGACCAACCGGTTATGAGCCGGGAGCTCTGACCAACTGAGCTACGGGTCCCTCATGGTAGCGGCGAAGGGATTC
>PWMS01000063.1 GCA_003558105.1 Mollicutes bacterium
CAGAAATTCGCAAGAAATCCGGATCGTGCCATGCATCTCGGCAAACAAAGCAACATCGGTTATCCCGGTATCAGTTACTGTATTAAAAGCAAAAGCAGAAACGGTGAAGTATACCAGGAGCATGTCTTCCAGGTTTCCTATTCACCTGAGAAGGGCGTTCACAAGAACAAATCATTCTACATACCGAAAGCCCGAACCAAGAGGGAGTTCAAGAAAAATTATGACTCCCGGCTTCAGAGAGCAATTGAGTTCCGCGACGAACAGATGATGAAGATTTACGGGGTGCGGTATGTAAACTACAAGAAACGGCAAAAAACCAACAGCAAGGAGTAGCTTGCCCGTCACGTTTCCGGGAACACCAGTTTGCATCCGTTAATCCCATACACCCGTGCATCGTAAGGTGGATTTTTTCTATATTGCCTCGTTGACGCAGGTTCCACCGTTTCACGAAGGCTAAAAACCAGCCGGATCTACACCATCGATACGGGAACCCATTTTAATTGCAACCCCTCAAGCTATTGAAATATGAGCCGTAACAGAAACTCAGCAGTTATTTTTGCGGTTTTTACACTTCTTTTAATTGCCGGCGCCTGCGGCACGCCCGAGCCGGCCCTTGTTGCTCCGGAACCCCAATTCACAAAACCAGATGCCCCTGCATTCTACAAGGAGGAATCCGGCAGGGACGGTATGGTGGTGTCGGCGCATCCACTTGGAAGTCAGGCCGGAAGGGAGATGTTGGAAATGGGAGGAAATGCGATTGATGCTGCCGTGGCCACCGCTTTTGCCATAGCCGTGCTGGAGCCCAACATGTCAGGACTCGGCGGCAGCGGCGCCATGACCATCTGGAACCGTGATGCCGGCAGAGCCGATTACCTCGATTTTTATGCTGCTGCAGGAGCAGACCCGGATTACCATCTGGATACGGACCCCGACTCACTGATTACTCCGGAACGCGGTGTGGCGGTGCCCGGAATGGCAGCCGGACTGCTGGAAGCCCTGGAACGTTACGGGACGCTCGATCGGCAGACGGTGCTCGGGCCGGCCATTCGTCTTGCCGAAGAGGGGTTCATCGTGCACCACCTGCTTGCTGATGTCATTTACGGGTACTCCGGACGACTACTGTATGATGATGAATCAGCCGCACTTTTTTATCCGGATGGTACGCCTCTGCGTGCCGGGCAACGCCTGATGCAGCCTCAGCTCGCCGGGGTGCTGCGAAGCATATCGGATCATGGGCGGGATGGATTCTACTCAGGAGAGGTCGCACGGCGCACGGTGGAAAAACTTGCCGGGGGCGACAGCCGCCTCACTCTGAACGATTTCGAAAACTACAGCCCCCGATGGCGCGGTGCTCTCTGTCAGGACTGGAACGGATATCGCGTCCTGAGCGCGCCGCCTAGCCTTGCAGGTCACGAAGTGATACTTGGACTGAAGCTCATTGAACGCAGCAATATCGCCGCCTCAGGGCATCCGGTATCCAGCGGCGAAGCGCTGAGTGCGCTTGTTGATGCTATCCGCATCGCTCGTGCTGATCGCTGCGAATGGCAGGGCGATCCCTCCTATGTCGATTTGCCCGTTGCCGGCATGATCAGCGACGAATACGCCTCACTTCGCACTACGGCCATGGGCGGCATGGTTCCGGACACCATGCATGCCGGTGATCCGTGGCATGCCACTCCGCGCTATACCGCTTCTCCCGGATGCATCGGCGATGGTTTTTTCTCCCTGCCGCTCAACATCGTGCCACGTGATTATGATGAGTTGAGATCACACATCCCCCCTGCCCCCGACACTGGCAAAAATGATGAGGATGAACCGGTCGGGGACGATGAACAGCATACCACACATATTTCAGTGGTGGACAGGCAGGGCAATGCGGTGTCCATGACCAATACGCTGGGACTCTATTTCGGCTCTGCCGTTTTCTCTGACGGCGTTTTCTACAACTCGGCCAATCACAATTTCGGTGGAAGCTACGGAAGCATTCGCGGACCCGGCCGCACTGCCCATTCCAGCACCGCCCCGACTATCGTTTTGAGCGATGACCGTGTTGAGCTTGTTGTCGGATCACCCGGATCCGGGCGCATCCCGCCGGCGATCATCAGCATGATCGTACATACCCTGATTTATGACATGCATCCATCCGATGCCATCCGCATGCCCCGCGTCTATCCGATGTTGAATAATCCTGTAGTGCAGCTCGAGCGAGGTTACGCCCCCGAGGCGCTTGAAACGCTGCACGAGCGTGGATACGTTATATCACCATCCGGTTTCCCAATGAATATGCTTTTCGGAGGCGTTCAGATGATCCGGGTTTTGGAGGACGGCACCATGATCGGCGTATCGGACCCGCGCCGTGATGGCGGTGCAGCCGGTTTGTAACCAGGTAATGCCAATGACACCAGGTTTAGCCATTGACATTCCGATAAAAAAGGACTGAATGATGAAGCGTATTATCATCGATATCGACATAAAGAATATCATTGAGATCGTCAAAAGGCGAAAAGGCCGGGTTTCGGCATTTTTGGCCAAATATCTCGTCAAGGAAGATACCATCCGGGAGGAGGTGGAGCGCAGAGTAGTAGACGAAGTTGAGAAAAACATCGAACAAACGCTGAAAATCCGCCTGCACCAGGAGGGTATCAAAGCCAAACTGGATATCCGTCAGGTCGATCGCAAAAAGTGAAATCCCGGCTTATTTCAGATTCTTGTTAAACCAGCCAATCACACGTTCCATAAAATCAATCCGGTGCGCTCGCTCCACCAGTCCGTGGGGCTGCCGTGGATACATCACCAGTCCGGTCGGAACATCATTAAGCTTCAGAAACTGATGCAGCTGCAGGGATTGTTCGGGATGCACACGGTCATCGGCCAGTCCATGCGCCACAAGGATGGGCGTACGTGCATTCTGAATATGAGCCACAGGCGACCGGTCCCAGGTCAAACCTTCGTTTTCGAACCACCAGAGATCCCAGTGCGTGATGGACATTTCATGCGGGATGTCGGTGGTACCCATGAAAGAGATCCAGTTTGAAAGCCCTGCAAAAGTGATGGCAGCAGCAAAGCGTTCCGAGTATCGCGTACCTGCCAAGGCAGAAAAGTATCCGCCATAGGAAGTTCCGGAGATGCCGACTTTCCGGGGATCCACCAGTCCCTGATAGGCCAGGTGATCAATGCCGCGGATGACATCCTCGAACTCCTTGCCACCGAGATCGCGATGGTTTGCCATGGTAAACCGGGAACCGCGTCCGCCGCTCCCACGGTAATTGGGCTTGAGCACCACATATCCCTCGGCAGCGAGAACCTGCGCCGGATAGAGTGGTCGTGTATTCCATCCGTCGATGCTGATACCCTCGGGGCCACCGTGAGGAAGTATGGCCAATGGATAGACGTTCCCCTGCTCGTACCCGACGGGATAAGTAAGTACGCCTTCGATGAGCAGACCGTCGGGCCCCAGCCATTCAATCGTAGTCTGCCGGCCCATTTTACGCTCTTCCAGAAAGCTGTTGTGATGGGTTAGCCGCGAAAACCTCGAATCAGAGAGCGTACCCACATAAACTTCAGCGGGATGGTCCCTGCGGTTGACTGCAGCAGCGAAAGTATTCTGATTCTCCTGGAAGCTAGCCGACCTGAAAATTTCGAGCTCACCGCCCATCAATCGCCGCGCTTCACCGCCGGATGCCGGGATCTCTCGCAGCGCCGTGCGAGTGCCCTCCACAGCGACAAATCGCAATGTGCTGTTGTCCTTCCATTCCAGCCATTCAACCGTGCCTTCATAACCGACGGGAGTAATATCTGTGGATACATAATCACCAACTTCGGTTATATAGATTCGCTGCGGAAGCGGGTCATTGATTGCCTTGGCCGCCAGAAATCCAAAACGATTGCCGTCGGGCGACCATGTCATTTTCCCGACCTTGCCCTGGCTTTCTGCCAGCAGATCGGTGTCACCGTCACCTGCCGATACAACCAGGATTTCGCTGAACATCATTTCATCATCCAGACCGGTGCCGTAGGTCATCCTGACTGCCAGACGGTGATTGTCAGGCGACCATTCAAAATCCCAGACACTCATATCCTCCCGGGTGATTGATCGGGCTTCGCCATTATCCTGCACCCAGAGCCGCACATGGCGCTCGTTCTCACCGTACACCTCCATGTCAAACCCCTGTTCACGGCGGCGCTGCACCTCATCGGGATAGGGACTGCGCATGGTATAAGCCAGCAGAGACGGATCCGAGGCGAAGGCATAGGCCATGACACCCTCCGGGGCCGATGTGTGCTGCTGGAGGTCGCCCCCTGCCACATCCATCGAATAAACCTGGGGACGGTCATGATGTTCGCTTCTAACCGTTCTGAATGCAATCCGGTTGGTGCCAGGCACCCACGACAACAAAGAGGCGCTGCCAGGCCTGGTGACTATATGGGAGATGTCACCGGTCGCAAGATCAAGTACCCGGACTTCGGAATAATCGCCTCCAATCTCATCTTCTGACTGGCGTGGAACACGAAGCGTGTAAGCTACGTAATTCCCTTGGGGTTGCATGACAACATCTCCCACATGTTTGATATTCACAACATCTTCCGGTGAGAGCTGTGCATAAACACCAACAGGCTTGGCAGTGAGAAGTAACAGAAAAATAATGGCAGTGAGAACCGATTTGGAAATATTTTTTTTCATATCAATAGCAGGAATATTCATGGTCGGAATATTTTCATGGCTGATACCGGCACAAACGCGCCGCTTTCATCCACGAATATAAGAAGAAATGACATCAGGAACCGACGGTACTAAGCGCCATGGGGGAGACGAGTCCGACTCCTCAATCTGCTGCGGCACAGTACACATTTGCAAAGCCGGGTCACGGTACTTGCCGTAAAACGCGGCGAATTTTGTTCAGGGCCTGTACTCTTCTCTGAGATTCTCCTCGAAAAGGCTCTTGAATTTGTCAAGTTTCGGCCGGATCACAATCTGGCAGTAGCCCTGATCCGGATTTCGCTCGAAATAGTTTTGATGATACTCTTCCGCCTCATAGAAAGCGTCGAGAGGCGTGATCTCGGTCACTATGGGATCATCAAACATGCCGGATTTATCCAGCTTCTTCTTAAAATACTCCGCTCTCTCCCGCTGATAGTCATCGTGATAGAAAATCACAGACCGGTACTGCGGCCCGACATCAGCGCCCTGCCGGTTGAGGGTTGTGGGATTGTGCGTCCGCCAGTATATCTCAAGCAGGGCATCAATCGTGATGATATCGGGATCGTAGGTGATCTGAACCACTTCGGCATGGTTAGACTCACCGGTGCTTACGATCCGGTAGGATGCTTCGTCTTTTCGACCGCCGGAGTACCCGGAAACAGCAGATCTGACACCCTCGACCCGTTTGAAAACTGCTTCAACGCACCAGAAACAACCGGCGCCCAGTGTGATTTTTTTCTCGTTCGGCATTTCAGTGTTTTTGTGATAATTGAATTGCTTGTTGTTCATGGACTCTGAATCCGAATGAACGCTCCTTGCTTCCGCCAGACCAAGGCCTTGCATCAATAAAAAAAGCAGAAAAAGAACCGGTCTCGTCAGCGCGATACCTGATGCCTGTGACTCCATTAGGCCTCTGGGGGTTCCTGCTCCGATTTGGAGAATTTGAACTGGTTATTGAATGATGTTTTGAGTTCTTCCAAATCATCTTCACCTACAAGTTCACTCATATCCTTCACGCCAACTTTGCGTATCAGATTAAATATCATTCGATTGAAGATCATCTGGTGCGCCATGGATGTGATTTGCATGAGCTGCTCTTGTCCGATCTGTTGATTGGCCAGTTGAAGTTTGTTAATCAATGGCTCCAACAGTTTTTGGGCGTTTTCAGCCAGTTGCTTTTCAAGTTGCTGAGCTTCTTCGTTCTTCTTGCTTGTAATTTCTTTGCCGTCCCGATCTACTAATTTCATTTGCTATGGTATCTTTTGATTAAACTTCCTGTTTCTTTTTGTGTCTAACGAACCACCGCCCATTATCATTCACTAATTCATACGATATTGGGAAGGAGGTTCTGAATCCATCAGGTGTCGCACAAAAAAGTCGAATGTGCGACGCAGGTGATAACGTTCGTTAGCGTAACCGTGACCCCGGTTGGGCATCACGATCAGATCAA
>PWMS01000103.1 GCA_003558105.1 Mollicutes bacterium
ACTTGATCGGCGAGATCAGGCAATAGCTGACAACCCAACTCATCATACATTTTGACCCCGTTATAATTGGGTGGGTTGTGAGAAGCTGTAATCATGATGCCGCCAAGGGCCTGATGGTGACGAACAGCAAATGATAATTCCGGGGTTGGCCTTAAGGCATCAAAAAGGTAGCTTTTAATGCCGTGATGCGCGAACACCCCAGCCGCTTCTTTCGCAAAATCAACGCTTTTATAGCGGTTATCATGGGCTATGACAACCCCTTTTGTTTGGGCGTCTTTAAAACGTGTTAAAAGATGTTTGGCATAAGCATGTATGGCGCGCCTTAAGGTATAGATGTTGAGGCGGTTAGTCCCAGCCCCAAGAATACCCCGCATACCTCCGGTACCAAAGGCTAAATCTTTATAAAATGCTTCGTCAATGTCTGAGGCTGACATCGCTTTTAATTCGCGTTTGAGCGCTTCATCCATCGAAGGCTCATGAAGCCATTTTTGATAGGCTTTATTCACATATATCGACGCTCCCTTTTTGCCGCATTAAAGAAATGTAAATGCCGGATTTACAACAGTTGTATTATAGCTTATCGATGATTTTATTTCAATAGCAAGTTTAATTTTCTAAATAAGTTTAAAGCTAAAAAAAACACCGCGTTTAAACGGTGTTTTGTTAATCTTCATCGTTATCGATAAAGTCTTTGCCGGGTTCCCAACCACACGGAACCAATTTGCCAGCCACTTCGTTTTGAAAGACCTCTAAGGTACGCAGGATTTCATCGACGTTACGGCCACCTTCACCATGATTGACATGGGCGGCTTTTAAGGTACCGTTGGGCGCAATGATGAAGGTTCCGCGCCAGGCGACGCCTTTGTCTTCATCCAACACGCCATAAGCTTCGCTGACTTTAAGGTTATTGTCACTGGCATGGTAATGGTTAAGACGACCAAGGTCGCCGAGTTCTTGCCAAGCGAGATGTGAAAAGACACTGTCGGTTGAGGCGCCAATTAAAACCGCACCTTTGTCTTCGAATTGTTGGTTTAATTGATTAAACCGTTGGATTTCTGTAGGGCATACAAATGTGAAATCAAGGGGGTAAAAATAGAGGACAACCCATTTGCCGTCGTCTAAAAGTTTATCCAGATTCACGTTGCCGAAACGATCTTGCCCCTCGGCGTTTGGAAGGATTGTTTCCATTTCAAATCGTGGTGCTTGTTTTCCGACTTTTGCGCCGGTCACATAAAAATCATTTTCGTATTTCATGATAACCTCCTATGTTTGCTCTAAAGATAATCTTAACGATTTTTTTTCATTTTGACAAACAGAGTGCTTATATTTATTTTTGGTGATCTAGATAGGTTTTGATAGGATTTCGCAAAATCCAAAAAACAGGTAGAATGATGCTACCTTTGATGATGTTAAAAGAGGCAAATACAACCACTATCGTTACCCAATACCCAGCTTCAAACCAATCGATGCCAAAGGTCGCAGGGGTCACCATGGTCCTAGCTTCACTTAAACTCATCTGCAAATAGACTGGGGTCACAAAAAAGTAATTGACTAAAATCATCGCGATGCTCACTATCATAATAACACAAAGTGAGATGGTTAGGCGACGTTTAAATTTAAGTAACCGAATCGCAACGTAAAAACCGACCACATACATCGACGAGGCGATAAACGCACTGATCTGGCCTATCGCGATAGGCCCCACGGCGCCTTTAAATAGTAAATGCGCCATCGTTTTAAAAAACGCAACCGCAAACGCCTCTCGCCATGAAAAGAGGAAAAATGTGATTAAGATGACCACATCACTTAAATCGATGGCCATTACCAAAAACGGGATTTCAAATAACATTAAAACCGTCCCCAAACTCGACAAGACCGCGATGGCGGTCATCCGTTCAACGGTGTTGAAATGTTGGCCTTTTAACGTTTGATTGGTTTGATTTTCCATATATCCTTCGCATAATCATCGATGGTACGATCTGAAGAGAAATAACCGCTTTTCGCGATATTAACAATCGTGGAACGATACCAAGCGGTCTCATCCTTGTACCATTCATTGAGATTTTCATGGGCTTTTTGATAGTCACTGATATCCTTTAAGACGTAATATTGGTCACCGCCTAGAAGTTTCTCACGAACCTCTTTAAATTCTGTTTTAGAAACATTGGAGAAAAAGCCATTGGTCAATTGATCTACCACGGTTTGAATCTCTTTGTTTGACTCATATATCGCTTTTGGATTGTAGTTCCTAGCACGGGTGAGATTTTTAACTGCTTCGCTATCCATGCCAAAAATTTCAATGTGCGCATCGCCAACGAGTTCATGAATCTCAACATTGGCCCCATCCATCGTGCCTAGAGTCAAGGCGCCGTTCATCATGAATTTCATATTGCCGGTTCCTGAGGCTTCTTTGGTTGCGGTAGAAATTTGTTCACTGATGTCGGTAGCGGGAATAATTTGTTCGGCGTATGTGACATTGTAGTTTTCCACAAATACCGCTTTTAATAAGGCGTTGGTATCAGGGTCATGGTTAATTTTTTCAGCGATGGTGTTGATCAGTTTGATAATTTTCTTCGCATAGTGGTAACCAGAAGCCGCTTTCGCCCCAAAGATAAAGCTATGTGGTACATAGTTTTTCTTAAAGGCTGGGTCGGTTTTCAAACGGTTGTACACCATCATAATATGTAACGCGTTCATCAACTGACGTTTATATTCGTGCATCCGTTTAATCTGTACATCAAAGATGCTGTTTGGGTCTAGTTCAATGCCTTGTTCTTCTTTGATGCGTTTGGCTAGACGGATTTTTTTCTCTTTTTTGATTTCCGCCAGACGGTTTTGAACTTTTTCATTATCTTTTTGTTTTTCGAAATCCTTTAATTTTTCCAAGTCTTCAATCCAATGGCCGGTATGACTTTCGATAAGTTCGGTCAGTTCTTTGTTGATGTGGGCACACCAACGACGGTGGGTAATGCCGTTGGTTTTGTTGTTAAACTTATCGGGATAGAGTTGGAAAAAATCGTTCATCTCGTATTTGGTTAAGATATCGGTATGCAGTTGCGCAACGCCGTTAACACTGAAAGAGCCTGCAATGGCTAAATGTGCCATCCGAACTTCGTTGTTGCCGATGATGGCCATTTTTCGCATCTTCGTTTCATCTTGATAGGTGTCCATCAACATCTCACAAAACCGTTTATTGATTTCTTCGATAATTTGATAGACTCTGGGCAAGGTGGGTTGAATGATAGAAATCGGCCATTTTTCAAGCGCTTCAGCCAACAAGGTATGGTTGGTATAAGCGCAAGTGTTTTGCGTGATTTCCCATGCTTGTTTCCACGGATAGTGGTATTCATCGAGTAAAATGCGCATCATCTCAGGAATGATTAAGGTTGGGTGGGTATCGTTGATTTGAAAGACGTGGTATTCGTGAAAGTTTTTTAAAGTGCCGTGCTGTGCTTGATGACGATAAAGAATGCTTTTTACCCCCGCGGCACTGAAGAAATACTGTTGTTTGATCCGCAATATTTTACCGGCTTCAGTGGTGTCATCGGGATAGAGGAATCCGCTGAGTGAACGGATTTCATCGTTATATTCAAAAGCGTGCATATCGCTTGGGTAAAAATCGGTGGGTTCGGCGTTCCAAAGTCGCAAGTGATTGATCACGTCGTTTTTATAACCGACGATAGGAACATCGTAGGGTACCGCTCGAATTCGTTCATTGGGATAATAAACGGCGTTACCATTTTCAAAATTGACATGGCCGCCAAAGGGGATATCGATCGCTTCTTCGTTGCGACGAATCTCCCAAACATATTGGTCTTTAAGCCAATCATCTGGTTTTTCAATTTGATACCCGTTTTTGATGGCTTGTTCAAAAAAGCCATAACGGTAACGAATACCGTTGCCGTGACCAAGCAAAGCTAAAGAGGCTATCGAATCTAAGAAACAAGCAGCTAAGCGGCCTAAACCACCGTTACCAAGGCCCGCATCAACTTCTTCATGTTCAATTTTTTGTAGATCTAAGCCCATGTTGTTAAAACTTTTTTCAATGATGTCTCTTAAGCCGAGGTTATAAATATTGTTGGTAATCAAGCGGCCCATCAAAAATTCCATGGAGAAGTAGTGTAGTTCACGGTGGTCGGATTTCGCCATTTCTGTTTGATAGTCATACCATTTTTCGGTGATAAACTCTTGGACCATCTCACCTAAAATATGGTAGCGTTCTCGGTCGGTGCTTTCTTCTAGATTTTTAACGAAGCGGCGTTTCAAGCGAAGTTTAAATGCTTTTTCGAACGCTTCGGTGTCTTTAAATGCTGCTAACATGTTATCGCTCCTTAAGGGATAAAATTATAGGGTCGTTAAATATATTTCTAGGATCTTTTGGGCTTGGTTTTCTAATGAGTAATCACTTTGCATGGCGGATTTGATCAAGGTGTTCCAATCATCGCGACTGTTTTTAAAGACGTGATAGCTATCGAGTAAACGTTCTTTTAAAACGTTGGCATCGTAGTGATAAAAGGTAAAGCCATTGCCTTCTTTACTGATTGGGTCATAATCGCTAACGGTATCGGCCAAACCGCCGGTTTTTCGAACCAAGGGAATGGTGCCATACTTTAAGGCGATCATTTGAGAAAGTCCACAAGGCTCAACGCGGGAGGGCATGAGAAACAAATCGCTGCCCGCATAGATGTAAGAAGGTTCTGTGGCATCATAGCCTAAATTCAATCGGACTTGATGGGGATAACGATCGGCGATGGTTTTGAGTTTTTCAATTAGGGTTTTATCACCCGTACCGAGTAAAATGAATTGAATATCGTGGTGGTGTTTCAGGATTTCAAAGAGGCTATCGATGAGGATGGGGAAGCCTTTTTGTTCGGTGATTCGGCTCACCATGCCAATGACGAATTTTGATAAGCCCATCTCTAAGTTCATCGTCTTTTGTAAAAACAGTTTGTTTTCGGTTTTCGCAAAAGGATTATGGCTGTCGTATTTACTTAAAATCACGGGGTCGTTTTGCGGGGTGAATCGCTTCGGCAAACCATTCAAAACGCCATGGAAGTCACGATCACGACGCTGCAAGGCTTGCGTTAAGTTTTTACCGTAGTATTCATATTTTAGTTCGTTTCGGTAAGTCGGTGAGACGGTCGATAACTTATCGGCTTCCATGATTCCCGATTCTAAGAAGTTCACTTCCGCTTTCCCGGTGGATGGAAGATTCAAAGCTTCTAATACCTCAGGGCCACAGCGACCTTGATAATCGATATTGTGAATGGTGAGTAGTGTCTTAGGGGGTCGTGCTTCAAAGATTTTTAAAAGCATCGGTAATAAGCCGACATGCCAATCGTGCAAATGGATTATATCAAACGGGCCGATGATCGATAAAGCTTCTTTAATCGCTAGATTAAAGAAGGCAAATCGCATGCAGTCGTCTTTATAACCATAGATTTTATCGCGTTCAAAGTGATTGAAGTGTTCGATAAAAATATAGCGGACTTTATCGCGGTTGATGCGGTATAAGCGAATTTTTTCTTCTTTGCCTTGAAACATAAAAGTGGTCGATTGGATGTAGTTATAGGTTTCGTGGTATTGTTCTTTAATCGCTTTATAGAGGGGTAAAATGACGGTGATTTCTAGGCCTTTTTTAGATAGGGCTTTGGATAGCCCACCCATCACATCGGCTAGCCCGCCCGTCTTGATATAAGGATGGGCCTCGGCAGCCGCAAGCAAGACTTTGATGGTACTTTGATTGGTTAAAATCTGGCCTTTTTGTGTCACAAATGGCTGCGTTGTGGTCCCTTCGATATGGGTATCTTCTTTAACGATAACACTTTTATCGATGATCGCATTTTGAATGACGGCCCCAGGTTCAATAACAACATCGCTCATCACCACAGAATTGATGATATGCGCGCCTTTTTTCACGATGACATGGCGACCGATGATGCTGTTTTCAATCGTCCCTTCAATCAAAGAACCACTAGAGACTAGCGTGTTTTCAATATTGGGACGTTTCATGTAGCGGGTTGGGGGTAGGGTTTTTTCTTTTGAGATAATAGGCCGTTGCGTGTTAAATACGCTTTGACGGATTTC
>PWMS01000019.1 GCA_003558105.1 Mollicutes bacterium
CCAAGACCACGACGTTTTGGTTTGAACTTATCTTCTTTTTTAGTTCTGAAGAAAATGATTCTAACCAAGAATGCGATGAATCGATAGATGATATTAAAGATAGTAAAATAAAAAATCGTGTACGCTATTTTAACCATAAATAAGCCGATGGCTTCTGCAAAGGCTAAGAAGTTTTCATTGGCCAAGGTGGCTTCGAATTCTTCACCAAGTGCACTTTCAACCATTAAAGGCAAGGCTTCGCTTAAGGAGGTCACCCCAGCTAAAGAGGCGTCAAGTGAAGCCAAAGAATTACCAATCGCAGCCGATTCCATCGTCCACAAAAAGGTAATCATAAACGTTAGTGAAACAAAGAATAATACATAAAAAATCAGTTTAACAATAAAACTGTAAAGCGACTTTTTAAATCCGCGCCAAAGGCCAAATAAAGCCCCTAGACCGATTAAACCAAAAAATAGAATATTGAGATATAATGCCATATTTAAGCTTTCCATGTTAAGCGCTCCCTTGTAATTTAAATTAGTATTTCAAAACAATATTAGCTCTATTATACCTTGTTTAAAGCCGAATGCTTAGAAATATACGATAATTATTAAAAAGTGTGATTGAAAAAACAATCACACAGTCTAATGTCCACCTGAAGGTATATTTCACCTTCATTATATGAAATACCTTAACTATATTCAATATAATTATGTAGTTTTTTCATGGTAGTATTGTTCGTATAATATATTCACAGCGACATTTTCACAATGGTCTCCAATGCGTTCAATATTGGAGAGTATATCGACGAACAACGTATCGTCGGTATGAGGCTGAGGTGCACTCAAGCGGTTGACATAGCGCTTGCGCTTAAGACGAACCAATTCATCGATGGCATCTTCTAAATCCATTACTTGATTGGCTTTTTCTTTATCGTTATTTTTAAATGCCTGCAAGGTGGTATTTAAAATGTCGTTGGTGACACGATAAACAATTTCAAGATCTTTTTTCCCTTCTTCTGATAAGATTTTTTTGGTTTCATGACGGTGTTCAAAGAAGTCAAATAAGTTTTGACAATGATCGGCAATCCGTTCAAAATCACGAATGGCATCGACGTAGGCGGCTTGTAAATTAGCTAACGTATTGTCTAAATCATCTTGCGATATTTTCACCAAATAATCATGGGTCTTTTGATCAAGGGTATCGATCATTTCTTCTAAACTGCGGCCTTGTTCGAGTTTTTTCTTATTGTTTTCAAATGAATAAAACACACTTAAATCAAACATGTTTTTAACCATGTCGCCCATGGCGATGATGACTTTTTTAGACCCTTCTAAAGCCAAAGGAGGCGAGTCTTTGATCAAGCGTTCCTGTAGACTGTCGACATTGGTCAAGGTGTCGGTATCATCACCAGGAACGACTTTTTTAGCGATTATAACCAACTGTTTGATAAAGAAATACATAATGATGGTGTTGATAAGATTAAAGAAGATGTGCGCTAAGGAAATCGTCATGGCGAGGGGTTCACCTTTTAAAAACCAAAGCTGCATCTGATAGACAAAATAGGTATAAGGCACAATAATAATTAAAAATAAGATTGAACCAAAGAGATTAAAGATAATATGGACAACCGCGGTGCGTTTGGCTGCTACCGACCCACCAATCGAAGAGATAAATGCGGTGATCGTTGTGCCGATATTACTCCCAAGGACAATCGCGATACCACCGATTAAAGGAATGGCGCCGGTGGTATATAAATCTTGTAAAATGGCGATGGTGGCGGAGGATGATTGCACCATGAATGTCACCAACGCGCCCATGATAACCCCTAAAATCGGGGTATTAGATACGTGTAAGAAGATTTCTTCAAAGACTGGAAACGCCGCAAACGTTTTTAAGGTACTACCCATCAAATCTAAACCATAAAAGATTAAGCCGAAACCAAGTAAGGCACTACCGGCTCTTTTGAGACGTTTGATGGAGAAGAAAAACGCCGACATCGCGCCGATACCAATCATCGGTAGCGCAATCGCTTTAATGTTTAAGCCGATTAAGAAGCTGGTCACAGTCGTGCCGATGTTGGCCCCAAGAATAATCCCAATGGCTTGTGGTAAAGTCATCAAGCCGGCGCGGACCAAAGAAATCGTTAAAGCGGTTGTCCCCGAGCTCGTTTGTAATAATACGGTAATGAAAATACCCATAAATATGCCTTTTAAAGGGGTATTTGTCGTCTTTTCTATTAATTTTTTTAAACGATTCCCCGCGAGTAATTTGAGCGATTCTCCCGTTAGATGAATGCCGTATAAAAATAAGCCAAGACCTCCGATAATCATAAATATCGCTTGGGTCCAATCGATGTTAGCCACATTCAATAACAACACACGACCACCTCATGATTTTGTCTTCCAAAATAAGTGTATCATACTTGATATAAAACGCTAGTTAAACTTTATCTATATAAAATTTTTTTATTTATCTTTCATTGTTTGATGATGTTTCGCAAGCTGCGCGGCGACTTTGGCGTTGTGGTAAACCAAGGCTAAATTGGCTTGCAAGGCTTTGCCGTCAGTCTTCTCAACAATATATTTTAATAGATACGGGGTGATGTCTTTGCCTTTGATTTTATGGCTTTTTGCCTTTTTTAAAGCGTCCTTAATTGTTTTTTGCATATAGCTTTCATCCAAAGCATCTTCTTTTAAAATGGGGTTGGCTACGATGATCCCTGTTTTGATATTCAGTAATCGTTTCATCTTCATGATGCGGGCGACTTCTTCTAAGTTATCGGTCGATAAGGCGAGTTTAATATCGCTTTTTCTGGTATAAAAGGTCGGTAAAATATCGGTGTGATAGCCTATCACTTCCACCGCTTTGGTCTCAAGATATTCCATCGTCTTATTTAAATCCAAAATACTTTTCGCCCCAGCACAAACCACCGTCACGGGGGTTTGACTCAGTTCTTCTAGATCGCGTGAAATATCAAAGGTTTGATCGGCGTGGATATGGACACCACCAATGCCGCCGGTCGCAAAAATATCGATGCCAACCAACGCCGCAATTCTCATCGTCGCCGCGACCGTGGTCGCACCCGTTTGTTTTTTGATGATCACCGAGGCGATATCACGCGTCGATACTTTGATGACTGAGCCGTGTTTGGCCAGGCGTTTTAGTTTTTCATCACTCAGACCAACGTGAATATAACCATCCATTATCGCTATGGTCGCTGGGGTGGCCCCGTTTTCTATGATAATACGCTCCACGGTTTGAGCCATCTCGATATTTTTTGGATACGGCATGCCGTGGGAAATAATCGTCGATTCCAAAGCGACAATTGGGGTTTGATTTTTAAGCGCTTCTTGCACAGGTTGAGACAGTTTAATGGGATAATCATTCATGATTGACGCGCCTTTTTCATCCAAGTAGCCGCCGCATCAATGGCGCATTTTGCGTCCATAAGATAACTTTTGCTGAGGCCGATGGACAAGACTTGGATGATATCATTCTTGATTAACGCTTGACCGATGTTTTCAAAATCATCGTCATCATAATCGTAATCTTCAAAATATTTAAAAACTTTTTTACCATCTTCTATCGCGGGGATACCATCGGTAAATTTAGCCACCGATGCGCTAAGGATTTCACTGAGGTGAAAAGCGGTGCACGTTGAGAGTGGCGCGCCGAGCATTAAGATTTTTGCACCGTGTTGATAAAGTTTGCCTAATGGACTTTCCATGCCAAACATCGGGGTGAGGGGATGGTCTTTGGTAAGGTATGCAGCGTTTTTTCCATACGCACTAAAAGAAACTTGGGGATGAAAAGAGCGCACGGTCTTTTTCAAACACAAAAATTGTTGGGCAACTTTTCCCATGCCTCGTGTCGGGGTGGTTTCTTGGTTGAAAAGCGGCATATGGGTGCGAATATCATCGTGCCACGCTTTGGGAACCGGTGGGTGTTGCCAATGTTTTGGGTCGCTTAAATCAGCTGTGTGCGTAGGCATCACCAGTGTGCCTTCATTAAGGGTTTCTAATAAAGCTTCTAAAACCGTTTGAGCCCCACCGATGATAAAGCCTAATTTAGATAAGGCTGTGTGGACCAAGACTGTATCGGTGTTTTTGATCCCCGCTTTTTTAAAATGCGCTATTAATGCGGATTTATTTAGCGGGTTTTTGGTTTGATTGATAATGGTTTGTTCACTCATGATTGAACTCCTTATAAGTTTGATTGAAAAGAGACAAAGATAGTTTAGGATGGACGCTTTCTTTGGTCTCTAAGGTGATTTTTGCGAGGGCTAAAGCCGATAAAGCTTTGGCTTGGTCGGTTAACTTTCCATGCAGGTAGCCTGCGAAAAAAGCGTCGCCAGCGCCGATGGTATGGGCGTTTTTAACCGTGATACTAGGGTAGGTTTTGATGCCGGTTTCATCCGCAATAATGGCCCCTTTTGACCCTATGGTTAAGAGAATTTCTTTTGGACCTAAGGTTTGGAGTTCTGTGATAAGCATCTTAGGAGAACCCTCGCTTTTGTCTAACAGACTCAAGGCTTCTTGTTCATTGAGTTTGAGGCCTTGTAATTTGGATAAAATTGGTTTTAAACGAGAGACCTTGGTCTTTGAAATTGCTTCAGCGTATATTGGCCCGGGGAACTCTTTGATTAGGTATAATAAAACTGCTTGGGAGAAGTTGGCATCGACAATCAAAACATCAAACGCTTTTATCTGCGCTTGATACGCGCTTAGCTTAGCGATGCTCATCGCGTTTTCAAAAGCTTTCATATCGTTAATCGCGAGATGTAAATCATTATGTTGATCACAAAAGGCGATAAATTTTGAGGTTTTCTCGCAAGCGATATTTTTGATATCAAGTTTTTCTTTTTTGAGTTGTTCGATGAGCCATAACCCTTCAATATCGGATGAAGAAAAAGCGGTAATCAGGGTGGTAGGGTGTTGTAGTTTGTTTAAGTTTCTAGCGATATTAGCCCCCACACCCCCAACGCTTAAGTGCCGCGTGGCGTTGTTAGAATCATAAGGGATGATTTCGTTATCGATAAACGCGATTTCATCAACGTTGATGGCACCGATGATGCCTATTTTTTTTGCATTTGATTTCGACATCGTTGTCACACCCTTTCTTTGCTATTGACAAAACAGCGTTTGAGCTTTAAAATGGGCACAAATATAGTAAGGAGAATTAAACATGAAAAAATATTTTACCTTGTTTTTGACTGCCGTGATGTTGATCACATTATCTGCTTGTCAAAGCGATGCGACCACTGAGGATTTAGATGAAGTCACCGTCGCCTTAGAAGAAAGTCTATTTGTTTGGAATACGATGGGCTTTGTCAATAATATGGTTATTGAAGAAGACGGTGAGGTTGTACAACATCTTAAGATGACGATGCATGTGGCTTTGAATGGTCAGCTTTATTTAGAAGTTGAAGATTTAACCGACGGCAGCGCAACGCTGGTTAGTTACGTGTATATTGAAGGTGAAAATGAAGATGCTTATCTTTATGATAATGACGGATTTTACGGTGAAGGCGGCGAAGTTTACCGGATTGAAACGTATGAAAATATCGTTTCAGAAATTCCTAAACCTAGCGATGTTTTTAATTATCTAATCTATCACTTACCCAAAGATGATATCGAAGATGAAGCCTTAAAGATGAACCACTACCGCGTTAGTTTTGATGGGAAAGACTTGGATGTCAATCTTTCTTTCACCTTTACACAAGGCTCAGAACATGAAACCTTGGTGTGGAAGATCGAAGGAAATACCGATGATTTTACCTTTCAGACCCCCGAGACCAATGAGGCTGAGATTCGTTTTTTCAAATCCGATTTCTTCGATAGTTTCACAGGAATCGATAAAAGTTTACATGATTAAGGTTGATAAAATCAACCTTTTTTTTTGGTTATCATCTCTTTACAACGTCTATTATAGCATAAACCCATATGAAAACCCTCCAAAATTGGAGGGTAAAATTAGGCCGTTATTAAACGGTTGAATTTTTTCATTTCACCTAAAAACATGATAAAGGCAATGGTACCAGCAAAGATATCGGCCACAAAGAATGTCCACCAAATACCTTCAATACCCATAAAATGCGTTAAGAGAAACGCAAAGGGAATGAATAAAATGAACCGTCTTGACAGCGCGATGATAAAGGCGCGGATCGGATAACCCATCGCTTGATAAACACTGGACATGAGCACTTGAAAGGTGATAAACGCAAAGCCAGCGGCGATAATTCTAAAGGCCCTGGCGCCTTCTGCGATAAAAAGCGCGTCTTCTTCTGGTGAAAAAATACCAAACAAGGGTTCTGCGAATAAAAGCACCATTAAAAAGATAAAAAAGAAATAACCAAACAACAGTTTAACGGTGAAGACAATCGCATCTTTTAAACGTTCGTAAAACATCGCCCCAAAATTGAATCCAACAATAGGTACCAAGCCTTGTACAAGGCCAAAACCTGGCATGAGCGTAAACCGCATCAAACGGTTGATGACGCCATAAATCGAAATATACATCGCAGGATCAGTCGTCGCATAATAGTTGATTAAATTATTGACAATGATAATTAAAACACCACCGAGTGAGACACGTACAAAGCTGGGTAGGCCAATGATAATCATTTCATAGATGACTTTAAAATTGACTTTATAGATGGTTTTTAGATGTAAGGTTAAGGAAGATTCTGGACGCATCGCCATGTAAAAGACATAGATGAATGAGGCACTCTTAGCAATCCCCGTCGCCCAAGCGGCACCCGATACGCCTAACCCTAAGCCCCAATCAAAAATAAAAATTGGATCGAGGATAATATTGATTACAGCGCCGATAATCATAGAAAACATCGCGACATTAGGCCGGCCTTCGGCCCGGGTGAGATTGTTAAAGACAATCGACATCGAAAAGGGGACCAACGCAAAAATAATCACGGACAAATAATCGCGCGCATAACCGATATTCGAAGCTGTGGCCCCAAATAACACCAAGAGCTCGTCAATAAAGATGTAGGCTATGATTGAAATGATAATCGATACGACCAAATTAAAAATAACGGCATTATTGACCGCACTACGCATCGCAGCTTTATCTTCACGCCCGTAAGCTCTTGAGAAAATCGATGAACTCCCGATACCAATCATCAAACCGATGGCCAAGACAATCATTTGAATCGGATAAGCAATCGAAAGCGCCCCAATCGCAATTTGTGAAGCCCCTCTAGCGACGAAAAAGGTATCGACTAAGTTGTATAACGCATTAAAAGCCATCGCAGCGATGGCTGGAATTGAAAGCTTGATGACAAGCTTTTTGATATCCATATGTCCAAGCATTCTTGAGCGTTCTGTTTCATTCATGGTCTTGTCACCCAAACGCAATTATAACATGACCCATGATATTTTTTAAGGGGTGTATAGGAAATAATCAAAAAGATAAAAAGCGATGATGGCAAGCAAAAAACCAAGTAAAATACCTCGTATGAATCGCGAACGTCGTGGCGGTGTTTGGATTTCTTCAGCAACGGGTTGATGATTTTCTAGACGTTTAATAACCGTTTCAAAATGCGTTATTTTTTCCTGTAATAATTTGATGTTCGCTTCATCAATAAAAGGGGTTTTAATTGAAATAACCCGTTTGTTTTGGGCTTGTTCTAACAACAAATCGACGGCTTGTGCTTTAGATATATACGCCGAAAGATTAATCTTAGATGTTTTGGCGAGATAATCCAATTTTTGTAGGTTCGCTTGATCGATGATTAAGCTAAGCTCATCGTTTAAGTTACCTTGGGCTTCTAAGCGTTCTTTTAATGCCGTTTGAAACTGTTTACGGTTCAAACGCATGGGAACCTTCAGTTCATAACGTTCTGCGATATATTGTAGTTCTTTGACACTGGATGTCTTGATCATCACTTCATTAAAACGATTAAAATCAAGGCCATCAAACATGCCTTTCTCATCGATAAAATACGGATCGATATCTTGATTAAACGCTAAGAAATCTTTCGCTTCTTGGGGGGCTTGATATGCCAGTTCTAAGGCATTACCCAAAATATCGGTGGATAAGCCAATTTCAATTAAATGATCAATAATGGCTTCCCAAAGATGGTGCTTGGCTTCGTAGCTTATTTTCTCATCATTAAAAGTTTGAATTTCCAAAATATACTGCGTTTCGCTAAAGCTCCGGCGAAACGCTAAGCGCTTAAATCGGTTTAAGTCCTCTAAGCCTAGCTTACCATTTTCTACCTTTTTATCTTTCAACTCTTGATAGGCAGCATCTAGTGTAGGTAAGATAGCCGTTTGGTAAGCTTTGATACGAATGGCGCGCTTTAAGCGGCGGTTGATGGTATAAAAGAAATCCAAAAAGACACTCGAGCCGCCCTTTACCAAAAGATCGAGATGATCGTAAATATTTTCATTGCGTTCGCGGTACGGTACAATTTTTCTTTTCATAACCCTTCCTAACCCCCACATTAGGTATTTTTTTGTTCGAATTTCATCTGATACATCGCTTGGTCGGCTTCTTTAAAAGCCTCATCAAACGGTTGGTCTTTATCTTTTAAAGCATAACCCAGTGAGATCTTAATCGGTTTTTTCGCCACCACCGTGATCGCAAAGTTCTCGTTTAGACGCTTTAAGTATGTTTTTATCATTGCTTCAGAGGCATTGAAAAGCAAAGCGACAAACTCATCGCCCCCATAACGGGCCACAATGGCATTTTTTGGCATTTCTGATTTTAAGATTTGCGCGGTCTTCATTAATAACTGATCGCCAATTTTATGTCCAAAAGCGTCGTTAATTTCTTTTAAATTATCGAGATCGCACATGATAACACCGATAGGATGTTGGTCTTCTTTAAAATAATGCACCTCGTTATCGAGATAACGGCGATTATACAGCCCCGTTAAGACATCGTATAAAGCCATATTATACAGTTTTGTTTTAAAGAACATATCCTCGTGCGCGATGCGGTAAAGATGAAGAAAGATTGTGCTCATGGTAAAACCAATCCCGCCGATATTGATAATAAAAAGACTATAATATATGATTGTGCTTAAATATAGCAACAAAGGATAAAAAACAACCGTTAGGCCAAAGAAGACAAATATCGCACCGATAAACCGTTGCCGGTAAAGCGTTGGACGCCAAAGTAAAAACCCAGCGATGATATAGAAAAAGCCCGCAACGGTATATATCCACATCGCCACGGCCGCATCATCAAGTGGGGTAAAATAACTAACCATCAAGATCAGATAGATGATGATGGTCACAACCAACCAGGTTTTACGTATGGGCATCTTTACATATAGATAAATACTTTTTAAGAATATGAGACCTGAAAATAGCATAGCGCCAGAAAATAGCATCATTAAAAACAGCCATTCAAAGCGCATATGCATAAGGCCAAACACATAAGCCAACGTTAAGAGTGTCCAAAACCCTATCCAATAAGGTAAATAGGCAAACTTGTGGCGATGATAAAATAAGGCGTTAACCAAAACCATGATGAAACTGCCAGCTACATAGGCCAGTGTCCATAATAACATCAAGGATTCATTCATTTTAACGCCACCTTTCTCATTTTATTTTAACATGTTTTGGTGCTTTTTAACATAATAAAAAGCCCCAAATGGGGCTTTCTTATGATTGAACACGGTTGTGTAGGACCAATTGTGGGAAGGGGATATCAATATTGTTTTGTTTGAGATATTGAACGAGTTCATGTCGGATTTTTCTTTCGGTAGCCCAATGTTTACCATTTTCAGTCTTGGCCATAATCCGCATGTTAATACTGGAATCAGCCAACTCAGTAACCCCTAAGAAACTGGGTTCTTCGATGATTTCTGTAATGGTTTCTTGCAAATGATTTAAGAAATCCGGCATGATATTGACGATGTTATCCAAATCGGTATCGTAATCTACACCAAAATCCACCAAGGCGATGTTATTGCGGCGCGACCAGTTGATGACTTGGGAGATACTGCCGTTGTTCAAGGTTAAGATCGAACCCATAAAGTTTTCAATCGATGTCGTTCTTAGGTTCATGGCTTTGATGGTGCCTCTAAAACCATTGACTTCGATGGTTTCGCCAATATTATAGTGATCATCCATAATAATGAAAAACCCACTAATGACATCTTTAACCAGGGTTTGGGCCCCAAAGCCAATCGCTAGACCTAAAATACCAGCTGAGGCCAAAATCGGCGTAATATTAAAGCCAAGTTCGCTGATGATCGCTAAGATGATGATAAACCAGACAAAGACTTTGATGGTCGACAAGGTTAAACTGCTTAAGGTGTTAGAACGTTTTTCTTCGTTGCGCTTTTTAAAATAGTTTTTAATTAGGCGTCTTAAAACCCTTAAAATGATGATGCCTAAAATCAACCACAATAAGATGATGATTAAGGATACAAATAGATTGGCGGCGACTTGGGTGAATCCAAAGTTACTGGTAAATAGATGGTTTATAAAAGATCTGAGTGCTGTCATTAAGATACCTCCCATAATTTCTTAGCTATATTGTACTAAAAATCCCTTTATTTTAAAAGCAATCTGTCTTTCGCATTATCATTTTTGGGTTTTTGTGGTAAGATAACACTATCAAATCATGGATGAGGTATATGTATGGCGCTCGAATTTCAAAAAGAGATTATCGTTTTTTTACAAAGTCTACGCTCTGTCGCAACCGAGTTTTTCTTTAATTTTGTAAGTTTCTTTGGAGAACCAGAGTTTTATATTCTTCTACTGGGATTGATCTATTGGGTATTGAATAAGAAGGCTGGTGAAGTCATTGGTGTGACGCTTGGCTTAAGCCTTTCTTTAAACAACATATTGAAAGCAATCTTTCAAATCGAAAGGCCCCATATCACGTACGATGAAATCGATAATTTAAGAGCGTCCACAGCGACGGGTAGTTCGTTTCCAAGCGGACACACCCAAGGCGCAGCATCATTATTCTTCGCGCTTGCACTGGCTTTTAAAAAGCGCTTTTTAATGATCATCGCCGTGGTGATGACCATCCTGATGATGCTTTCTAGAGTGTTTCTTGGGGTACACTACTTACAAGATGTCTTAGCGGGCGCTTTAATTGGGTTCTTGCTGGCACTTATGGTGCATAAGATTTTTCAAAAATATCATAACCAACCCTTAGTATTGCACAAAATTTATGGCCTGATGATAGCCTTAATGTTACCAGCGGTACTTTTGGTGGATGTCAATGATTTTTTTAGAGGCTATGGTATTTTTGTGGGCCTGATTTTGGCGGTTGTGATAGAAAAACGGTATGTCAATTTTACGCTCGTAATTTCATGGCAGCGTAAAGTGTTGCGCTATCTTATCGGTGTGATATTGTTGATGATCAGCATGACTGTCTTAGGTCTACTCTTTGGCCTAGCACCTGAAAATTTGAAAAACGGTCTAGATTTTATCCGTTTCTTCTTAGTGGCCCTGATTGGATTTGGGCTTTATCCTATGTTCTTTACAAAATTCAAATTTTAGTTATTGTTTTTTCGCAAATGGCTTGCTATAATGGACATGGGCAAAAAAGAAGCCTCCGTTACGGAGTGCTTCTTTTTTTATTAAATAATGAGGTGATGAGAGATGGCAACAAAATTCATTTTTGTAACTGGTGGCGTGGTCTCAAGTTTAGGCAAGGGGATTACCGCAGCTTCACTTGGTAGAATCTTAAAAAACCGCGGTTTGAAAGTTTCAATGCAAAAATTTGACCCTTATATTAATGTCGATCCAGGCACGATGTCGCCTTATCAACATGGCGAAGTTTTTGTAACTAAGGATGGCGGTGAGACCGATCTTGATATCGGACATTACGAACGTTTCATCGATGAAGAATTAAATCGCTTCTCTAATGTAACTACGGGACGCATTTATCAAGAAGTCATCGAAAAAGAGCGTGCTGGCGATTTTTTAGGCGCGACCATTCAAGTCATCCCACACATCACCGATCAAATTAAGGATAAATTAAACAACGTCGCAAGAATCAGTGGCGCTGATGTTATTATTGCGGAAATTGGGGGCACCGTTGGGGATATTGAATCGCTACCCTTTTTAGATGCAATCAGACAATGCCGCAAGGATTTTGGGCATGATCATACCTTTTATATCCATACCACACTGGTTCCTTATTTACCAAGCTCTGAGGAGTTAAAAAGCAAACCGACTCAACATAGTGTCAAGGAGTTGATGAGCCTAGGGATTCATCCCGATGCGATCGTCTTAAGAAGTGAGCATACTATCGGCGATGATTTAAAAGATAAAATTTCCTTGTTTTGTGATGTTGATAAGCGGGCGGTCATTGAAGCGGTTGACCAAAAAATTATCTATGAAGTCGCCACCAGCTTAAAAGCGCAAGGTTTAGATACGCTTGTGTGTGATCACTTTAAACTCAACTGTCCTGAGGCGGATATGCGTGAGTGGGAGATGATGATTGCCTCGATTAAAGCGTTAAAACACACGATTAAAATTGGTTTAATCGGTAAATATACCGCATTAAAAGATGCTTACATAAGCGTCTATGAAGCTTTGTCACATGCGGGTTATCATCACCTTGTCAATGTCGATGTTACCTGGATCGATGCTGAAAAACTTAGAGATGACAATGTTGAAGATATTTTAAAAGACCTTGATGGTATCGTTATTCCCGGGGGGTTTGGTGAACGCGGATCAGAAGGTAAAATCGCGGCGGTTCGCTACGCGCGCACCCATCAAATGCCATTTTTAGGGATTTGTTATGGGATGCATTTAGCGGCGATTGAATTTGCACGCCATGTCCTTCAATTAAAAGATGCCTCCAGTACCGAAATTAATTCAGAAACACCGCATCCTGTGATTAGTCTTCTAAAAGAGCAAACCCATGTGACATTTAAAGGCGGAACGATGCGTTTAGGCAATCAACTTTGTCGATTAAAGGAAAATTCTTTGGCAAAAAGCCTTTACCAACAAGCCTATATTACCGAACGACACCGTCATCGCTATGAATTTAACAACCAATATAAACAAGCCTTTGAAGACGCAGGCGTGGTATTCTCAGGCATCCATAGTGAACGTGATTTAGTCGAGATATTAGAACTGCCTAAGCATCCTTACTTCATGACCGTACAGTTTCATCCCGAATTCAAATCACGTCCCAATAAAGCACACCCATTGTTTATAGGCCTGATCGCAGCTTGCTTGAAAGACCAATAATTTTTCGTTATAATAACGGTAATCACCCATATCGGAGGTTATCATGATGAAACGTCTACTGTTATTGTTACTTTTTACGTTTACTTTATTCACCCTTAGCGCCTGTCAAATTTCCTCGATTGAAATTATCGCTCGAGAAAATGCCAGACAGAGTCTTAATCTTTTGAGCAATCACGTTGATGATTCGATTGATATCATTAGCCTATCTTATGAAGGCGGTCTCATCAGTTATCGAGTTGATGAGGGTTTCAACGAAGAAAAGATATCGTATTTCATTATCTTTGATAAGCACGATACGGAAGCTTATGCGATTGTAAATTACCACTATCGTTACGATCCACATGAAGATAGGGAACGCCCAGATGCCACACATTTTTCGATTGAGCTTTATGATGAAATGACGGTTTTTGAAGCCGAGATAAAACGTAGGTCTGTTGATATAGACGCTTGGCTTTCAAGTTACTACGAATTTTATGACGACGATGACTTCTACTATGAACACGATCAAATCACATTTGACCCCGAGGAGATTGAAGCCTTTTTAGAATAAAAAATGTTGCTATAATTTAGCAACATTTTTTTAGGTTTCATAGACTTTCGGTTTTAAAATGCCAACGTAAGGCACATTGCGATAACGTTCTTGATAATCAAGGCCGTAACCGACCACAAATACTTTGGGAATACTGACGCCGATGTATTTGGGTTTATAATCAATCTTTCGGCCTTCGGGTTTATCTAGCATGGTGACCACTTCAATGCTTTTAGCGCCTCTAGAGCGTAAGAGATTGATAACCGCATTCAAGGTACGCCCCGAATCAACAATATCTTCTGCGATGAGAATATGACGGTCTTTGACTGGCATGCTTAAATCTTTTTCAATCTTAACATCAACCGTCGATTCGGTACCGCCATGGTAAGAAGATACATCCATAAATCCCATTTCAAGATGGAAATCCAGGTGTTTAATTAAATCACTCATAAAAGGGATACACCCTTTTAATAAGCCCACGACAATCGGATATTTATCCTTGTAATCGTTGCTGACTTCCGCGGCTAAACGTTTGGTCTCTTTTTCGATTTGCGTTTGCGAAACTAAAACTTGTGCGATATCTTGATCTAAAAACATACGACTCACCCACCTCTTGATTTACTTTGTATTATAGCACGCTATGGCGCTTATGCACACAGCGTTTTTATTTTTTTTTACGATTGAATGGTTGCCAAAATTGGTTTAGATACCCTTGCAAGTAATCGTCTAGTTGCAAATATTCCGCATGGGACCAATGCGGGGGCATCAAGGTTTGATAGATCGGGGTTTGATAGCGTTGATCGAGCAAAATGGCAACCCCTTTGTCCGCTTTAGTACGAATGACGCGGCCAACGGCTTGGATGACTTTATTCATCACAGGAAAGGTGTAAGCGTAATGAAAGCCATCGTAGCCTTTGCTATAATAGTGGTCTTTTAACATTTCATTGAAGCGATTGTATTGAGGCAGAGCCACCCCGACAATCATGACCCCGTGTAACATATCGCCTAAATAATCAATCCCTTCACTGAAAGACCCACCTAAAACTGAAAAGAGCACCTTAGATTCACCGATGGAAGATTTGAAGGCATCGATGATCACTTGACGCGTATGATGGTTCATATCTCTTGATTGCACGTAGACATCATAGGCTTGACCGTCAAATTTCTCAAGCACTTGATGCATATACGTATAGGACGGAAAAAAGACAATATAATGGCCTTGCCTACTTTCTAATAGCGCGTAAATATTATCGACAATCCGCTCGATACTTAAATGACGATCGCGATACTTTGTCGAGGTTGATACATCGATATAAAGGCCGAGTCGCTTGGGATCAAAAGGGGTGGGAATAGAGAATTTTTGGCCTTCTCCTTGGGTTAGAAGGGATGCAAAATATTGGCTGGGACTAAGCGTCGCGGAGAAAAATATCGTGGCCGATACTCGGTCGTCTAGTAACGCTTTAATCGCAAAGGATGTATCCAAACAAACCAAGTGATAGCTATAATCTTTCGTCTCTTCGCTCAGGATGATGCGATAGTCATCGTTAAAGTATTCACTGATTCTACTAAAGGATAGAAGCTCAAAATAGTGTTCTTTAATCACTTTGCGTAGTTTATGTTTTTTATGGGTTGATAAAAACGTTTCCATTTGTATCAGTAAAGCTTGTAAATCGCGTAAAAGATCGCTATCAAGTTCCGATAATAAAACAAAGCCACTTTTTTTGACTTCTTGTTGTTGCATTAAGGTTTCTAGGGTATCGATCAAGCGCTTCAATGGTGTCTTGATAGCGGCGGTGAGGGGTTTGATTTCGCTTTTAAGTTGATAAAGCGTACTTAGGGATAAAGAAGCCGAAAACATCTGGCGCGAACGGTCGATTAAATTATGAGCTTCATCCACCAGCAATTTAGGGGTGATGGTAGTTTCTTCAAAATAACGCATTAATTGGATTCTAGGATCGAAGACATAATTGTAATCACAGATAATAACATCACAATACCGCGAAATCTCTAAAGCGAATTCGTGCGGACAAATCTTGTGATACGCCGCATACTGTTTAATCAAGGTTAAATGGTAGACATCATCGTGAACGAATATATCTTCAAGCGCTTGATTGAGGCGATTGTAAAACCCTCTGGCAAAAGGACAAATATCGGGATCACAATCAACCTCATCACGCAAGCACATATTGTCTTTGGAATTTAAGGTGATGGCTTTGATTATCAGGCCTTTGTCTTTTAAATATTGCATCGTATCAACCGCAATCGTTTTCCCCGCATTTTTTGCGGTACAATAAAAGATTTTTTCGCGGTCGTTTTTCAAGGTTTTAAGACTCGCATAAAGCGCAGCGATGGTTTTACCGATGCCGGTTGGGGCTTGCGCGTATAAAATATCTTTTTCGATCATCGTTTTATAGACGGCGGCCATAAATTCGTGTTGACCTTCTCTTAGATGCTCGTAGGGAAACTGTAAACCTTGCAGGGATTTCTCTTTTTCGTATTGATGTTCCTGATACAAAGCGGTCCAATGGATATACTTTTCAATAATCGTTTCAAAAGCGTCTTGCAACGTTGATTTGGACAATGTCTTTTCAATCGTTTTTTTCGTTTCATGGATACGGTGAATATAGGTTAGGCGGATGGTAATCTTTGTTAGTTTGGTGGCACGAATATACATATGAGCATACAGTTGGGCTTGAGCCAAATGCATGGGATAGGTATTCACATCGATTAAATCGAGATTGGTTTCGGTCGTTTTAATCTCTTCTATGATCACATCTTGATCGCGTTTTAAGATGCCATCGATACGCCCCGAAAGCAAAAATTTATGCGCTTTATAGACGATATTAGCTTGGATGAAAGCTTCTTTTTGATCGCTTGGATGGTAATCCTTTTGATGCTTGGCATGCAAAAATTGACCATCGTGTTTAGCTTGATGGTTTTTTTGTTTGGGTTCAAGGTTGCCACTAGCATAAACAAAGCGAATGAGATCGCCAACACCGATGGTAATGTTTTCCATGTTATCACCGGTTTCATTATATCAAAAATTGTAAGTTTTTCAGCTTAATATTATCTTTATACAATCGATAATTTTTGTGATAGAATAAGACTATACAAAATAAAGGGATGTGAAGATATGTTTCCTGTTAGTATTGGACTGGCCACGGCGCTTACCATATTGATTGTCTTGGTTTTAGTCTTTATTTTTTTAATACAAAAAGCGTATATAGAAAGACATCATGAAAAAATAAAAACTAAGTTTATTATTATTTCTTATATTGTTCTACTTGCTTTAATCGCTTTTGCGATTATCGGTATATTGATGATTTGGGGTTATGATATTACCGAGTATATTCTAGATATCGGCGTTGATTTGACCTTGATTATAGAAAGTAGCGTTCAACGCCTTGTAGGAACCTTAGTTATAATGTTTATCGGCTTGGTTATATTAAAAATTTCAAAAATTTCCCTGCGTCGCGTTGGTACTAAACCTACTTTGAATCAACGACGTAAAAAAACCATCGCTAAAATGATGTTATCGGTTATTAAATATGTCATCGTGATCGTTAGTATCCTAGCAATCTTAATTGTCTGGGGTATCAATGTAGCCCCCGCCTTAGCCGGTTTAGGAATTTTGGGCTTGGTGATTGGGCTTGGGGCACAATCGTTTATTAATGACTTAATCAGTGGTTTCTTCATCATATTTGAACATCACTTTAATGTCGGCGATTGGGTCCAAATTGATGGCTTTATGGGCGAAGTTACCGATATTGGCCTAAAAACCACAAAAGTGAAAAGTTTCAAAGGCGAAGTCCGCATTTTTAACAACGGTAGCATCGATCCGGTCTCGAATTTCTCTTTAAATCATTCTTTAGCCATCGTAGATTATTCAATTGCCTATAAAGAAGATGTGAAAAAAACCACCGATATTCTAAATGAAGCTTTACCCAAAATATATGAGGAAAGAGAAAATCTTTTAGAAATCCCTAAAATTCTAGGGGTCAATTCTCTTGCCGATAGCGGCGTGGAGATGCGCCTTGTCGCACAGGTAAAAAGCATGACACAGTGGGGCGAGGAACGAGCGATAAGACAGTTCGTTAAAGAAGTCTTAGATGAACACGGCATTGAAATTCCATTCCCACAACTCACCCTACATTATGGCAAACAAAAAAATAACGATTAAATAAAAAATAGGCGCTTATAAGGCGCCTATTTTAATGGAATCTCACCATCTTCGATGCGTTTTTTTAATTGTTTAATATGCGATAAAATGGTATTCGATAATTTGATATAAGACTTCTTGTCCTTGCCACTTGGATCTTTCAAATCCCAAGCTTCTTGATGGTTGGCGTTTAAGGTTGAACAACTTGGTTCACACCCCATCGTTATCACAATATCCACGTTTTTTAGTTGATTGATGGCTTTCGGGCGTTGTTGTTTTTTCATATCGTAATTATAGAGTTCTTTGATAACTTGTGTCGCTTTGGTATCGATCGATTCTTTGGGATGGGTCCCCGCACTTTGCGCGCTAAAAGAATCTTTTTCGTGGATGTGACATAAAGCTTCTGCGATTTGACTGCGTGCGGAATTATGAACACATATAAACGCTATCTTGATTTTCTTAAACATGCCGTCTCACCACCTTTTTAAGCGTACTCCTATTATACCATTTAGACTTTATTTTTAAAAGCAATCAAACTTTATAAAAAACGGCACCAAAGGCTTTAAGGCCTTAGTGCCGTTTTAAAATTACATTAGGATAAATGCGATAATCAAATAGATGATACTGATAATCAGGGTTGCAATCCCGGAGTTTCCTGTCTCTTGCTCATCTTTTTCCGCGTTTTTGGCTTCCATGTATTCATGATAAGAGCGGTACGTCTGACGATGTCGTTTAAATATGTTTTTAAACGTATAGCTCATCGCGATAAAGATGCGGTTAGCGCCGGTGATGGCGATGAGCCCGAAGAAGAACATAGGCATCGCAACAAACCATAGCGCATTCGCTAGATTTTCAGAATAAGGTCTGACCGGGTCGAAACTAAAGGCAAAGAACCAAAACAACCCAGCCACAATCATCGCCGTGAAAAGAAAGGTAATTATCGCATTTCGCATATTATTTCATCCTTTTTTTGTATTCAGCCAATTCTTGGTCATTGGCTAAAACGAAGTGCCCTTTTTTGATTTCATGAAGATTTGGTTTATCTTCTTTGTAATTGTGCGTCGAAGGATCATATTTGATGCGTTGACGCTGTTTTTCAAAGTTTGGATCGGGCACAGGTACCGCCGATAGAAGTGAGCGGGTATAGGGGTGTAATGGGTTTTTAAAGAGTTCTTCTGTAGGCGCAAGTTCGACCATCTTACCAAAATACATGACTGCGATACGATCAGAAAAATATTGGACAACCGATAGGTCATGGGCAATAAACATGATCGTTAAGCCAAGTTCATCTCTTAAATCGTTAAGGAGGTTGATGACTTGGGCTTGAATCGATACGTCAAGAGCACTGATGGGCTCATCGGCAATGATGAATTCCGGTGAGATAACCAAGGCGCGGGCGACCCCGATTCTTTGGCGCTGTCCACCACTAAATTCGTGTGGATAACGGTTCGCGTGTTCTGGCAATAAGCCGACGGTCTCTAAGACATCGTGTACTTTTTTGATAATGGTTTTTTCGTTTTTCTCCCCCGCAATACGAAGACCTTCCGCAATGATTTCTTTAACGGTCATACGCGGATTCAACGATGCGATGGGATCTTGGAAGATCATCTGCATTTTTTTCATCAATGCAAAACGTTCTTTATCTTTGGTGTCATCTCCGGAAACCGCTTTACGCGCTTGAATTTCCTTACGATAACCCCGGATTTTTTCTTCACGCGCTTTGATAACTTCTTGAGTTTTTTCTTCAACTTCCTTTTTCAAGCGTGCTTTTTCTTCTTCATCTTTCGCGTTACTCGAGGCTTCTTTTAATTCTTCTTTGAGGTTGTGAATTTTATTTTTTGCGTTTTGTTTGGCATCTTTGATGCCGTTTCTTAAGGATTCAGTCCCAGCGGTAATGCGTTGACCTTTGAAAAATACTTCACCGTCGGTTGGGGTATAGAGTTTGATAATGGTACGGCCTGTGGTGGTTTTCCCACACCCTGATTCGCCGACAAGACCGAAGACTTCGCCTTTATAGATATCAAAGCTTACATCATCGACCGCCTTAACGACGAGTTTGTTTTTCCCAATACCGCTTTTAAAATGCATCTTTAAATTGCGAACACTTAAGATTGGATCTTTTTGTGCGGTAGCCATTAGCCGGTCACCTCTCTATCTTTACCTGAAGTCATATTTTTAATGCGTCTTTGTAAAATTTTAGGCATTTCAACTTTCGGTGCATCCTTGTGTAATAACCATGAAGCCGCATAATGCTGATCGGTTATTTTAAAGAATGGCGGTTGTTTCTCAAAATCAATTTTCATTGCATATTCACTACGCTCGGCGAATGCATCGCCTCTTGGTGGGAAAAGCATGTTAGGTGGTGTCCCGGGAATAGCCATTAAACGTTCTTTAGAATCAATATCGGGAACACTGGATAATAAAGCCCAGGTATATGGATGTTTAGGATTGTAGAAGATATCACTATAGGTTCCAATCTCGACAATCTTACCCGCATACATAACCGCGATACGATCAGCCATATTGGCTACAACGCCGAGGTCATGTGTAATGAAGATAACCGATAAGTTATGTTCGTTTTTCAAATCCTTGATAAGTTCAAGAATCTGCGATTGAATCGTAACGTCTAAAGCCGTGGTAGGCTCATCACAAATTAGTAAGTCTGGATTCGCTGTTAAAGCGACCGCAATAACGATTCGTTGACGCATCCCACCAGAAAATTGGAAAGGATACTGACGCATGCGTTTTTCAGGTTCGGGAATACCAACCTCACCCATCACTTCAATCGCGCGTTCTTCTGCTTGGCGTTTTGTAACGCGTTTAACACGACGCAATTCTTCTTTTTTCTCATTGATTTCATATTCTAATTGTTTGCGTTGGTTGCCATATGCTTTTTCTTTTTGTTGTTTTTTAAACCAAGCAAAATCATCTTTCAGCGTGCGAATCTTTTGGTAAAGTAGCGCTTTGGTTTTAGAATCAGCGGTTTTCATCTGTTTTTTAAGTTCAGAAACTTCTTCATCGAGTTTAGCTTTTTCTTTATCGTACTCTGCTTTGGCTCTTTCTTGATATTTTTGACGCTCTTCTTTACTTTCATTAGCTGTTGCTTCTTTTTTCTTGACTTTGAGCGCTTCAATTTCTTTGCCAATGCGGGCTTTTTCATCTTGCCATTCTTGTTTAACGATGGCTCTGGCTTCTTTTTTCTTTGATTTCAACGCTTGACGCGCGTCTTTAATTTTCGTTTTGATATCGGCTGTTTCTTTTTGATATTGTTCTTTAAGTTTTTGTGGATCTAACGTTTGATTACCGTTATCGGTTTTGGCCTCAGCGATATCAAGTTTATATTGATGCTTAAGTTGTTTTAAAGCTTTTTTCTGTTGTTGGATTGCTTGTCTTTCTGTATGAATAAGTTTTTTATAACGGCTTTTAAGGTGTTTACCGTTAATAATCATACCTTCGGTAATTTGTTTACCGATTCTCATAATCGGGTTAAGAGAAGACATCGGGTCTTGGAAAATCATACCGATTTTATCGCCGCGAATGCGGTGAAAATCTTCTTCATCAATTTTGGTTAAATCTTGGTTTTCATAGATGATAGAACCATCATCAATAACAGCGTTACCTGTTAAAATACCCATAATGGCTTTTGAGGTTACCG
>PWMS01000065.1 GCA_003558105.1 Mollicutes bacterium
GCTGGGTAGCTATGTGTGGAAAGGATAAGCGCTGAAAGCATCTAAGCGTGAAGCCCCCTCCAAGATGAGATTCCCCATCATTTATGAGTAAGACCCCTTGTAGACTACGAGGTTGATAGGCCAGAGGTGGAAGCATGGTGACATGTGTAGCTGACTGGTACTAATCGGTCGAGGACTTAACTTTTCTTAAAGGTATTATTCAGTTTTGAAAGAATAGCCTGGTGACGATAGCGAAGTGGTCACACCTGTTCCCATCCCGAACACAGTAGTTAAGCACTTCAGCGCTGATGGTAGTACATTGTGCGAGAGTAGGACGTTGCCAGGCTTCTTTCTTTATTTTTTAATAAAAGAAGCTTTTTTTATGTCAATAATAGATTTCTAGCTGCCTCAGTAGCTCAGCTGGTTAGAGCACTTGACTGTTAATCAAGGGGTCCTAGGTTCGAATCCTAGCTGGGGCGCCATCATGATGGCCCGTTGGAGAAGCGGCTTAACTCACCAGCCTTTCACGCTGGCATTCACGGGTTCGAATCCCGTACGGGTCACCATAACATCAAGTCAAACTTACTCCCAAGAGTAGGTTTTTTTATTTGTGTATCTACACGCCTTAGATCGACCATTTTCGATAATATTTTTCACTATCTGAAAACGCTTTTAAACCCCTTTGATAAGGTTTTAAAGGCGTTTTTACTTAATGACCATCAGATAAGTTTTAGAATTTGTTTGCTCAAGGCAATTGAATTTTGTTATAATGAAAGGGCATACAAACAAAATGGTTATATTCTTGGAAGGATGAGTACGATGAAAAAGTATCCAGTAGAAAACATTCGTTCGATTGCCGTGATGGGACAATTGTCCTCAGGCAAGACGACATTCATGGAATCTGTCTTGCACATTACCGGTGTCAAAGCAAAAAAAGGCAGCGTTGAAGAAAAAAACACAGCTTCAGATTACCGCACGGAGGAACATGACCGCGTATCTTCATTATCGATGAGTCTAATTCCAGCGGAATACGGAGATTATAAGTTTAATTTTCTAGATACGCCTGGTAATCGTGAATTGATTAGTGACGTCTACCAAGCCCTTAGCGTTGTGAAAGGCGCTATTTTAATGATTGATGCGACCAAAGGTCTTGATATCGGCACTGAGATGATTCTAGACGAACTTAACGAACGCAACGTGCCAACGATTATCTTTATCAACAAAATGGATAAAGAAAACATCAAACTACCCGAATTAATTCAAAAATTAAGAGATACCATCGGTTATCAAGCGGTTCCTTTTATTTGGCCGATTGGTGAAGCTGAAAACCTCAAAGGTTATGTTGATTTGGTGGAGATGAAAAGCCGTATTTTTGATGGTAAAACCACCCAAGAGGGTGAGGTACCCGATGACTTAAAAGATACTGTCGATGCGTTACGTGAGCAAATCGTCGAATCTGTCGCAGAAACCAGCGAAGAATTACTTGAGAAACACTTTGAAGGTGAAGAGCTTACTCAAGATGAAATTAACAGTGGTTTAAAACAAGGTGTGCTTGCTGGCGATCTTAAACCAATCGTGATTGGCTCAGCGTTAAAAGATATCGGTGTTCGCACCATCTTAGAAATGCTCGGCCGTTTTATGCCCGCGCCCAATGAACTTAAACCGATGGGTGGTAAAACCCCAGATGGTGAGGAAATTACCCGTGAAACAAAGGCAGATGCGCCACTTTCTGCGTATGTCTTTAAAACAACCGTTGACCCATTTTTAGGTTCAGTGAACTTGGTTAAAGTCTTTTCAGGTACCTTAAAACCAGGTCAAGAAGTGATGATTGCCAATACCAAAAAGACAGTAAAAGTCAATAATATCTTTAGTCTAAGAGGTAAAGATCAAATCGATATCGATGAGATTGGTCCCGGTGATATCGGTGCGATTGTAAAGGTTGAAGGGGTTTATACGGGTGCGACTTTATCCGATCCGAAAAACCTCATCATTTATGACGGACCCAAATTTCCTAAGCCAACGATTTATGTGGCGATTCACCCCAAACAAAAACAAGATGAAGACAAAATTTCATCCGTCTTACAAAAACTAAACTTAGAAGACCCTTCATTCCAAGTTCAACGAAATGCTGAGACCGCACAATTATTGATTGGTGGTCAGGGTATGACCCATATCGGCTATATTCTTGAAAAGATGAAGAACATGTTTAAAGTTGAAGTTAATACCGCCGATCAAAAGATTGTCTACCGTGAAACCATCAAGAAAAAAGCCGAAGCAGAAGGCCGTCATAAAAAACAATCCGGTGGCTCAGGACAATTTGGTGTGGTCAATATGCGCTTTGAACCCCTTGATCCGAACGAAGACGAATTTGTCTTTGAAGAGGTTGTTCACGGCGGCTCAGTACCAAAGAACTATTTCCCCGCCGTTGAAAAAGGACTTGTGGAAACCTTGCAAAAAGGCCCATTGGCAGGCTTCCCTGTCGTTGGTATCAAAGCAACCTTGTTCGATGGTTCATATCATCCCGTAGACTCCAATGAAATATCCTTTAAAATGGCTGCAACTTTAGCTTTCAAAAAAGCTTGCGACCAAGCTAAACCAACCATTTTAGAACCGATTATGAAAGTTAAAATTATTGTAAAAGACGATTATGTTGGCGATGTGATGGGCGATGCTAATAAACGTAGAGGTAGTGTACTTGGTATGGAACCACTAGGTGGTGGCAAACAACAGATTACCGCTGAGATTCCTGAAGCTGAGATTATTAAATACAACATCGACTTAAAAGCGATGACCCAAGGTAGCGGTGCTTTCACAAGAGAATTTTCCCGTTATCAAGAGGTCCCAGATAACTTGATTCCTAAGATTATTGAGGAATATAAGAAAGATAAAGATAAATAAAAAAAATGCAAAATAGGGATTCAAACACCTATTTTGCATTTTTTATTTTACCGCAATGGCATCGATTTCAATCTTAACATCTTTAGGTAAACGACGCACTTCAACCGCAGCTCTAGCTGGGGTATGATTTTGAAAAAACGCCCCATAAATTTCATTCATTTCTTTAAACTCGTTCATATCGTCTAAGAAAATCCCACAGCGAACGATGTTTTCTTTTTTTAAGCCAGCCGCTTCGACAATCGCTAAAATATTGTCTAAAGAACGTTTGGTTTGTGCTTCAATGCCTTCTACGGTTTTCATCGTTTCAGGCTCAAGGGGCAATTGACCACTGACATAAAGCGTATCATTGGTCATGACACCTTGTGCATAAGCCCCAATCGCTTTTGGAGCCTTATTAGTTTCAATGTATTTCATTGTCTCGACCTCCTATGTTGATTATAGCATATGACAAGAAAAAACCCTCCAAAAAGGAGGGCCAAAAATAAAATTAGAGGACAGATTGATAGTTTTCTTGGACTTGATCCCAATCTACGACATTCCAGAAGGCAGATACATAATCCGGACGTCTATTTTGATAATTGAGATAGTACGCGTGTTCCCAAACATCTAAGGCTAAGATGGGGGTACCTTCATCAAAAGGAACATCTTGGTTAGGTGTAGAAGTGACTTTTAACTCGCCATTTCTATTGACCACTAACCAAGCCCAACCACTGCCGAAGCGGGTTTTGGCTGCTGTTTCAAACATTTCTTTAAACTTCTCAAAAGTTCCAAAGGTTTCTTTGATTTTATCGGCTAATGGACCGCTAGGTTCGCCGCCTTTGTTTGGGCCCATGATGGACCAAAATAGGGTGTGGTTATAATGACCGCCACCGTTGTTTCTTACCGCCGAACGAATTTCTTCAGGGACGTTGTCTAAATCAAGTAAAACTTCGTCTAAAGGTTGATTAACAATCTCATCATAATCTTCCACCGCAGCTTTTAATTTGTTGATGTAAGCTTGATGGTGTTTGGTATGATGGATTTCCATGGTACGTGCATCAATATGTGGTTCTAATGCATCATAATCATAAGAGAGTTTTGGTAGATCAAATTTCATTATATAATTCCTCCTTTAATTGATTTCTTCAAGTTTATTATCGCAGTTCTTTGTAGTTTTTTCAAATAAAACGCAATAGTTATTCAAAGAAAAAGACATGCTTAATGCATGCCTTTACGAGGGTTAAGTTGTTGTTTTCTTAGCTTTTTTAGGCTTTTTATCTTCGACTAATATATAGTTTTTGAATTTAAGGATGGTATAGATTCCAAAGATAATGGTGTAGATACCCAATCTAACGAATCTAAAAGCGTCGTCTTGCGCGATAAGATTAATGGCAGCTAGATGGGCATAAATTGCCAAATATGCCAAATACGCCCAACGGTGAAATCCGCGCCATTCGGTTGGGTGCATCTTTTTCCGTAGTTTTGGAAACGATGTTATAAACAGCGGTAGTAAAATGGTTGTGGCGATGACACCGGTTGGATTCATCGCTTCTAAAGCGGTAATGATTAACAATACGGCGTGTGGAATCAAAGTAAGGAAACCTAAAATCGCCATTTCCCGGCGCACTTTCATAATCGTAATCTTTGGTTTGGTTTTTTTCTTAAAAGCGCCACCATACATAACGATTATGAAAAAAGCGAGTGTTAAATGTCCTTGAAAAAACAGTGGGTAAAGCACATCTAGGCCTAAAACATCGGTACGCCCAAATTGATGCAGCAGTGCGAAAACCGTTCCAATAATGGCTAAAACGGTCATACCAAGATAATAACGGTATTCGTTTTTATGCAGATGGGTGCCCAATTTGATGATAAAACCAGTTAAAATCACAAGCCAAATCAGGGTAGAAAAACTAAGTAAAATATCCATTATAATGCCTCCAATCTATTCCTCTAACATTTTATCATATTCCGAAATAAAAACCTAGACAAGGAGAAAAAAAGCCGAAAATTATCGGTTTCTGCTTGTAAAAATTCAATAAATTTGATACTATATATCTCGGCATCTTTAAGGCTTGCATTGCCCAAATGATTATGATATAATCTTTTTGCTGCTTAAAATGCGCCCATAGCTCAATTGGATAGAGCGTTTGACTACGGATCAAAAGGTTAGGGGTTCGACTCCTCTTGGGCGCGCCATTATTCGGGAAGTAGCTTAGCTTGGTAGAGCGCTTGGTTTGGGACCAAGAGGTCGCAGGTTCAAATCCTGTCTTCCCGACCATTTTATTGTTATGACATCTCCTTATGAGGTGTTTTTTTATTTTAAAAGGCGTTTTAAGCCCTTTATTAAGCTCTTTAATTATGGCGTTCATTGAGGTAATATATATCCTAATGACTGTTAATGATTGATAGAAGTTAGAAAAAAGTTAGAAAATCCATGCGATACTTGATTGTGTTGGTTTTCATGGTATAATCTATTTTGTGAAACATTGCATTTAGCGTGATCATCATGAGACAAGGGAGGTCACCCAAGGTGGTTCACATACTGGAAAAACCGACAAAATGGAGGAATTATGGCGAACTATAATTGGATTGATGGGAAAGACTTTTCAATCAGACATTTCTATTTGATGGATCGTTGGCTTCTGGCGATGATTTTCAAAGACTTCGAGAGTCACGAACCCGAATCCCTGGGGAAACACGCAAGAACCCTCGGGACCCTTTTGGACAGGCATCCGGACCTTGTGTTCGTGATCAGGAAAAGAACCCCTGAGGCAAGCGGTCCTGTCGATATCCTTTTGAGCATAGCGGAAAAAGACATCAGTGATGAGGCGCTGCGGGCACGCGAGATTGAACTCATGGAGTTGCTTGAGACCGATGTTGTCTACACAGAACCCGATATCATGCAGAAAAACTGCAATTATATTTACGCGTGGGATGAAAAACATTTGCACGCCCTCTGCGATTTGAAAGGCAAGACTGTCTTGGATCTCGGAGCGGGGACGGGAAGACTGACCTTCGCCGCAAGCAAAGTCGCAAAACGTGTCTATGCCTCCGAACCCGTTGACCGTTTGCGCGAATACATGCGTGACCGTGTTGCAAAAGAAGGCATCACGAACGTCAAAGTCCAGGACGGAATCGTCATGGACATACCTCATGAAGATGACACATTCGATGTGGTCATGTGCGGGCATGTTGTGGGGGATGACTATGATGCCGAGGTCTGTGAGATGACCCGTGTGTGCAAACCCGGTGGTCACTTGGTAATCTGCAATGGCGATGACGATATCAAACGCAGCAAACCTGACAGGAAGCTCATTGAGCGAGGGTTTGAACCACACTATCATGAGAGCTCTGAAAAGGGGGACATTTACAACTATACCAAGAAAGTATGACTATGGCAGAATGGTCTTTCAATCATCCTGAATGGAGTTTAGTGATATCCTCCTTTTATTATCCAATATCATTTTACACGACCGTAAAATGATTAGTGTGGCGGATTGATCTATAATGTGTTATGCTAATTATCGAAGATAAGAAATTTTAAGTCTAAAATGTAATTGAAAGCAATACTCAAAAAAATCTTATGTTTCTCTAAGTCGCATTTATAATCTCTGATGACTTCGTATACTTGAATTAGAACACTTTTACAAAAAGGTCAGAAAAAGGTCAGTAATACTTAAATAGGACACATCTATCAAAGAAAACACAGATCCAAAGTTTAATAAAGCGACTAAAATAGAATGTAATAACTATAAAAATAATATGAAAACTGGACTGGCCGAATCCTGTCTTCCCGACCACTTATAGTCTAAATGAACACTTCTTATGGAAGTGTTTTTATGTTCTTTGGATTACGATTTATCAGGGTTCTTATTCTGTTTAATTAAACACATCAGATGCATGAATATATTTTAAGTTGAAAAAATAGTCTTGAATGTGAAGCTGTATTTACATATCATGAAAGAGGTCAAGGCAGGTGAAAGGTATCGCTTCTTATCATGATCGTTCGTAAAGATTATGGAGGTTGATTATTTTAATACGCCAGTATATAATTACTTTATGTTTTAAAGAGGGTGTTGCTTTATGGAAGCTATCTATACTTTTTTGTTTTTTTCTTCGTATCGTATAGGCCATGTCTTGTTTGATTTGGTCGTGCCGTTTATTTTAATGGTCTTGCTTTATGATGGGCTTTTTCGTTATTTAAGCAAACACGTGTTGTATCGTGACATATTCGTCTTTAAACCAAAACAGGTTGTGTTGAATATGGTTGCACGGATTGTCTTGTTATATACCTTTGTTTTTATGGTCTATGGCATCTATTGGTTGGTTATGCAACTTCAAGCATATTGGGTACACATCGTTGTGGTTTTTGTCTTACTAGTAATCATGGTATCGATTCCTATGATGAAACGTTATACACCCAAAAAAACCAGGTATAAACAAAAACCTTCTTCAATAATGGATCAGGCTGAAAACCTTAGGAATTTTAGAAAACGCTAAACCCTTGTACACTAGCGTTATGCTGTTTACAAATTCAGCATTTCAATATAAAATATAGTTACGTTTAAAATAAATCATACACAATGTATAAAGATAAACTTATCGATAGTTTATGTAAAAATCGTCGCCTATCATTGATGCGATTTTTATTATATGTATGGTGTTTTCAAATTGTCGATAACGGTTATTTATGCTATAATGTAGGGGATATCTAAAGGAGTTGGGGTGAAATGATGACATACTTATTACCGGTCTTAGCAGAAAATAATGGCCTACTCGACTTACTTCGCCAACTTTTTATCCCATTAATCGATTTTTTCATACGTTATGGGGAGATAGGACTATTTTTATATTCTATCATTGAAACCATTACACCCTTGGCTGGTGTGGAGTTTATTCTAGTGCCTTTGATTTTAAATGATCCGGAAAGATGGTGGTTTTTAACAGCCACGCTAGTCCTTGCGAATACCATTGGCGCTGTTATCGTTTTTCTGTTTTTAGCAAAAGAAGATAATAAGATGTACAACCGCTTTGTCAGCAAAAAGCAACAACTCCAAGCGAAAAAAATGTTTGATAGATACGGATTTTGGGCTATATTTATCTTTGCGATGACCCCACTACCCTTCTTTGTAATTATCTTTACAGCGGCGATTGCGAAAATGCGCTTTCGGCCTTATATCTTTGCGGCCTTCTTCTCACGGTCGACACGTTTTTTCATCACTTCTTATTTTGTATATAGTGCCAGGATGGCTGGTGAACGTCCTAATACAGGACCCATTATCTTCTGGCTTGCCATCATCGGTGTATCGATTGCTTTGGTGATGATGTTTTTCCAACGTATACTTTTGTTATATTTTGAAAGAAAAGCTGAATAACCCGACTATATCTTGACAAGCCGATAAAATATGGTACCATATAATAGCGCCAAACCACGGTCCCGTAGCCAAGTGGCTAAGGCAATGGACTGCAACTCCGTGATCGCCGGTTCGAATCCGGCCGGGACCTCCATACTTCATATGCAAATGACTTTCTGAAGTCATTTTTTTATTGCAACTTGGTAGAATATCCTAGCAATGGTATAATGAAGGCAACAACAGTGAAAAGGATGGGGAATAATGAAGCCAAAAGAGTTTTATGTAGAAACGCAAGACAAACGAAAATTACGGGTCTTAAAATTCACGCCCAATACCAAAGAAATTCAAGGTGTTGTACATATTTTGCATGGCATGGGCGAACATGCAAAAAGGTATCAGGCCTTCGGCGAATTTTTAACATCAAAAGGTTATGTGATGTATGCTCATGATCACCGTAATCACGGTGGAAGCTTAAAAAAGAATCAAGACATCGGCATCTTTGACATCACCGAGACCTTTGAAGTGGTAGTGCGAGATGTTAAGGATGTTCATGACTTTATATTAAAACACGAGGAAGTTAAAGATCTTACCATGTTGGGCCATTCTATGGGTTCGATTATCTTAAGACGGTACTTACAACAGTTCTCAAGCGATGTTGATCGTGCGATTATCATGGGCAGCCCGCCGGTACAAAATCCATTTTCTTTAGCTATGACAAGAGCGTTTGTCCATTTGAGCGGTAGTTGTAAAAGCCGAGCTAAACGGCATAAATTTGTGGCCAATATGCTTAATAATTCAATTCGAAAACCAATAAAGAAAGCAAAAACAAGTTTGGATTGGCTTTCGCATAATCCCGATAATATTGAAGCCTATCATAAAGATCCCAAATCTGGATTTACCTATAATAAATATTTTTACCGTTATTTTTTACGCTGTTTATATACAACCAATAAACCTTCTGAGATGAAAAAAAGTCCATTGATACCACACCTTTATATCTCTGGTGTCGATGATCCGATGTCTAAAAATATGAAACAAATTCATAAATTGGCCAGGCGCCAAAAGGCTTATGTGCCTTTCCACGAAATGAAAATCATCGGTATTGAGAATGCCCGCCATGAGGTTTTAAATGAGAAAGCCCCTGAGAAAACTTATGACAAAATCCTTCAATGGATAAAGGACCATTAAGATAAGCCGAATGGAATATACATATTTCAAAGATAATTTAAAAATTCTGGGGCATTTATTCAAACATTATCGTGAAGAAAAAGGGTATTCGATTCGAGGGGTATCCCGCAGCATCAATGTGGCACACTCCATGATTTCCGATATTGAAAACATGAAAGTGACACCAAACCTAGAAACACTAAAAGAGTTATATGAAACAATCTCTATTCCGTTTTGTACCGATGAAGCCTTTTTGGCAACCATGTTTCAAACGATGGAATCCATGGTTATGGCGCTTTATTATTTTGATACAAAGAAAGCTAAAGACAGTTATAACATCTTACTCAGTCACGAAAAAGATTTAAAACATTCTGTTTTACATGTGGAGTACACGTTGGCGATAAACGCATATCGGTTAATGGTCGATTTTAAAGATATCCACGCGGCACTAGAACATTTAAATCAACTGACCGATTATTTTACCAATGTACAGTATCAGCTATTTAATCTATTAAAAGCCGTTTATCACTTTCAAAAATGCGATTATGATATCACGATAGATATATTAGAGAAAAATAGAAATTATGGTTTCGATGAGAAAATTCATACCTATGGGCTTTATTATTTGGCCTCAGCGTATGAGCGTGTCTTCAGAAGTCATGAAGCGATGCGTATCGCTTCTGAGGCTTCACAATTTCTCATTCAGCATCATAATACCAATCGTAAAATCTATTTAGATCAGGTTAAGCTTAAAAGTGCTATTGACTTAGGTAACTTTAAGGCGGCAGAGAATATATTGAAAAGTCTAGAGAACTTAATGTATCTCGATGATCAGGAATCACGTTTAAAATCAGTTTTAGTTTTATTGAAGGCATATTTGGCCTATCAAAAAAAACAATACTATAAAATCCAAGACATCCTTGGTGAGCTTAAAAATGACAGTCCCGTCCAAACCCTTTTAAAAGCGGCGACAGCTTACTGTTTAAACGACCTTAAGATGACACGAATGTGGCTTAAAAAGACCACTGAATTTTCAAAAGTGTATCCAAAGAGTCAATTCATCGCGGTTGCATATTTGTTTTTGGATTATATCGGTGAAGATGTTTCAAAACAAAAACTGGATGCATCTCTCAAAGATGCCATAAAATCACCCTATACATATCCTAGTATTCATTTGTCTTATCTGGTTTATGATCTGATCATGGCTTATTACAAGAAAAAGGGAAATTATCAAAAGGCTTGTGAAATAGCCGATCGTTGGTTTGATATCTCGAAAAAAAGAGATAAATATGTCACACTAACGGATATTTGATTACTTAAGCAAATATTATTTATACTTGTAAACTAACACTACTGCCTTGTTGATTTGTTTACTTTGTTGCATAATGGTACATGTAACACGGTGGATTAGGGAAATGGGACATTGTAATATGCGAACTTAAAAAAAACTCCTTTTTATTTTTTTTATCACCAGGGTGGCTCCTTGGTGATTTTTTTCTTGGATTTATGCTGAATAGAAAGTGAAATATGTTATAATCTAAATGGGATGTAAGCGCTATATTATTTTGCGATTAAAGGAGCATATACCGTGGAAAAAAAGACGTTAAATATGACGGCGGTTGTGAAAGATACGCCGGAAAAAGGATTTCTTGTAACAAAGAAGACACTAGATACTACTTTGAAAGATGACGAGGTTTTAATCAAGGTTAAAACTGCTTCATTTTGTGGAACTGATTACCATATTTATAACTATGATGACTGGGCTAAAAATCGGTTAGAATTGCCTTTGATTGTCGGCCATGAGTTTTCTGGTGAAATCATCAAAAAAGGGGCGAAAGTCGATGAGCTTAGCATAGGTGATATCGTCAGTGCTGAGACGCATATTATTTGTGGTGAGTGTGAATTTTGTCTACGTCAAGAGGGTCATATTTGTGAAAATACTGAAATTATAGGCGTCGATACCGATGGTTGTTTTGCGGGTTATCTCAAGATTCCAGCCGCAAATTGCTTTGTCAATTCTAAAGAAGCCAATATGTTGCATCTTTCTGTGCAAGAACCATTGGGCAATGCGGTTCATACGATGACACATTTTGATATTGTCAATAAAGACGTTGCCATCGTCGGGTGTGGCCCTTTAGGTTTAATGGGGGTCGATGTTTCTAGAGCTTATGGTGCGAAGAAAATTATCGCGATTGAAATCAACGCGTATCGTCGCAACTTGGCTAAAGAGTTAGGCGCCGATATCGTAATCAATCCTAAAGAAGAAGATGTTATCAAACGTGTCTTGGAGGAAACCAATGGTCGCGGTGTTGATGTTGTTGGAGAATTTTCCGGCAACAAAACCGCGATTGAACAATGCTTTAAATATATTAAACCAGGAGGCGGGGTTAGTTTATTGGGTATCCCTTCCAAAGAGATTACCTTGGATTTAGCTAATGATATTGTCTTTAAAGGCATTCATATCTATGGGGTTGTCGGTCGTAAAATTTATGAGACTTGGCATCAAGTCAAAGCATTGATCGACAATAACCAACTGAACTTAGATAAAATTATAACCCATCAAATGCCACTTAAAAAAATTAACGAAGCCGCAGAAATTATGGCTACTGGTAATAGTGGCAAAATTGTTTTAATACCTGAGGAGGATGACTATGAAGGCTAAATTAAAGTATATCGATGACAACATTCAAACTTTAAAAGATGAAGGGGTTTACCGAAAACTCCCGATCAATTATGGTCCTTGTGATCATGTAATCAACTTAAACGGACGTAAGGTTATTAATCTATCGTCAAATAACTATTTAGGCTTAGCGACCCATCCAAGGGTGATGGCCGCATCGAAACAAGCAATCGATGACTATGGTGTAGGCGCTGGTAGTGTTCGCACCATTGTTGGTAACCAAGATTTATTAGAAGAACTTGAGGATTTACTGGCCGAATTTAAACAAGAAGAAGCTGTGATGGCGTTTCAATCTGGTTTAAACTGTAATATCGGAACAATTCAAGCGATTACCGCCAAAGGCGATTTGATTATCAGCGATGCTTTGAATCACGCATCGATTATTGATGGTGTCCGTCTTTCCAAAGCGGACAAAGCGGTATACAAACACAACGATATGGATGATTTAAAACGCATTTTAGAAGCCAAGCGACAAGATTATAATAACGTCTTAATCATTACCGATGGTGTGTTTTCCATGGATGGCGATTTGGCGCCGCTTGATGAGATTGTTAAATTGGCAGAAGAATTTAACTGTTTAACTTATGTTGATGATGCTCATGGTTCTGGTGTTTTAGGTCGTGGTGGTCGTGGGACCATCGATCACTTTAACCTTCATGGAAAAGTCGATTTCATCATTGGTACCCTATCAAAAGCGATTGGGGTTATTGGTGGGTATGTCGCCACAAAAGCTAATGTTAAAGATTGGTTGTTGCATCGCGCTAGACCGCTGCTTTTTTCTACCGCTTTACCACCTGCAGCGACCGCAGCGACCATTGAATCAGTTAAGTTGTTAATGGAAAGTGAAGAACATACAAATAAACTTTGGGACAACGCGACATTCTTTAAAAAAGCCATGAAAGAATTAGGCTTTGATATCGGTCATAGTCAAACACCGATTACCCCTGTGATGATTGGGGAAGAAGCCAAAACGATGGCGTTTTCAAAAGCTTTATTGGAAGCCGGTGTTTTTGTCTCAGGTATTGTGTTTCCTACCGTCCCTAAAGGTAAAGGGCGCCTACGTGTCATGATTTCCGCATCTCATACGAAAGAAGATTTAACACAAGCGATCAACGCATTTGAGAAAGTGGGTAAAACACTGGACGTCATTTGACGACCGGTGTTTTCTTCATGAGAAAATTTATTGGGTTTGCCATATTGGTGTTTTTCACGCTTGTGTTGTTTATTTCTTCTTTAATCAATCTATGGCATATACATTACGCATTCTTTTTAGCTTTTTTACTGATTGTTGCGTTTGCAGGGTACCGAATCTTTGCCCATTATCAAGAGGTTTTAGATATTAGCAAAAGCTATGGTTTTACATCGAAACCTGCGCTTTACGATTTTTTAGCGACGTTTTTTGGTGCGGTTATTACCTTTGTTTTAAGCGTATATCTAGGTTTAGGTGCGGTATTGGCTTCAGGCATCATCGGGATGCTAGCGGCCTTGTTTTTAAAACCGTATGCCGTGCCGATTTTTTGTGGTTCCTTCCTCGGGATGTCATCGCCTGAATTATTAGAGCCTTTAGTATTTATCCTCGCAGCTTTGATTGCAGGTGGCATCTTTGTGTTAAGCAAAGATGTTTTCAATGGTTTTGGTGGAAAACTTGGGACCATCTCCTTATCCAGTGTTTTGGTTACCTCGTTTATTTTAAGCCAGACATATTTAGAAGCGCCCATCTTTGATGACTTTGAAATGGTATTAATCGTTTTCTTTGCGATGATTGGGGCACTACTAACGTTTATTTTAAATATTCGTTTCCAACAAGGTCCGGTTTTGGCCTCAGGGTTTGTCGGTCTTATTTTTGGGGCCTTACTACCTGTTTTCTTTCCCGAGATTGGTGTCACCTTAGCGATTGTCGCTTTTGGCGCCTCATTTGTTGGTATGAGTAATACCAAACGGATGCATGAAGAGTCTTTAATCATTTTTGCTGGTTTGTTGTTTGGTTTAATCTACATTTTCAGTGCGCCTTATTTCGGTGGGGCCGGCGGCAAGCTTGGAACCATTGCCTTTGCTAGTGTATTATCAGTTTCTGGCCTTAGAATGGGTTTAAGAAAGATTATAACATAACGCCTTGTGGGGGAGCTTATGAATATCCAACAACTTCAAAACGCAAATAATAAACAAAGGTTTGGCCGTTTGGTGCGGTATTATCGTCAAATGCATCAATATACCCTACGTTCTTTAGCGCGACCACTTGGACTTTCCCATGCGTATTTGAGACAAATCGAAATCGGAAAAGCCAACATCACACAAAGAACCTTTGATTATCTAATTCGTACCTTGGCCATAACACCATATTATGATGCCAAGGAAGAAGAGGCGTTTTATACAGCCTTAGAAAAAGTTCAAAACGATTTACTGTACTTGAATATTGAACCGCTAAACAAGACGATTGAAGCCCAAAGAAAAAAGCATCACCAATATAACCATGCCCTTTGGGGTATTGATTATATTTTGATGATGTTGATGTATGATAGCACGAAGCCAACTATTGATGTTCAAGCATTGGGTAAAACCTATGCCAATCTTTTAAAAGTCGAATCGTTGTTAAGCGATCAACAAAAGCTCTTGCTTTCAATTTGTGGGGCGAATATATATTATCACGCCAATGATACTTATGGTACAATTAAAATATTACATGAAGCTTTGGATTTAGACTTGAATAACGATTATGTTTCTTTGGTGTATTATCTTTTAGGATTGGCTTATGGCGAGACGTTTAAATTGATTAGGTCCAACCGTTATTTGGATATTGCGATAGAAATGTTTGACCGGCAAAACAACGATTTTAGATCAAGCATCACACAGATTTATAAAACCTTAAACGATGTTAAAATTGGTCAAAAGCAAGGTATAGAAATGTCGCTATATAAGGCTATTGCATTTTCAAAACAACATAAGCTAGAACTTTTTACAACTGTGATTTACCAGCACCTTGTCATTTTTTATACCAAACATAAAAAATTTAATGATGTTTTAGAGACCTTAAAATATTGGGAAGAAGATACCGTCTTCTCGTGTTTTTATGAAATATATACTCGCTTGAATAAAAGCGAAGATATGGACGCACTGGCTTCCTTTATATCCGCATGTAAAAACATTAATGATTATCATTCACAAAAAAATCTTATTTACCTTTATGGTCTTAAGTTTTTTAAAGCCTATATCAATGAAGATGAAGCACAATACGAGGCTTTGTTAAATCAGTTTTTCTTAGAAACGGTTAAATCAGAGAGTTATTTTGAAATTGAGATTGCCTATGATTATTATAACTGGTTCTTAAGAAACCATCGTCGTTATAAAGATGCTTTAACACTGACTGAGAAGATGATTAAAATCACCAAAAACGCCTATGATTAAAAGTTATCATAAGAACGATTGTATTTTATTAAAATAACGAATGACGGCGGTTGTCACACTATCAAGGATCCTTAAGATGACGCTCGAAGTGTGTTTTTTTAAAAAATAGACATAAAAAAAAGGGACATTATGCCCCTTAAGATTGTTTGGATAACTTCTTGGGTTTGCAAACGCCTTTGTCAATACTGTAAAGGATGTATAAAAAGCCAACGAACATAAGCGAAAGCAATATGACTTTCCAAAGCAAATTGCCCATCGGAAATACGATCGGTGAAAACGCGATGCCGAAGGCCGCAAAAAAGGCAATGACACAAGGTGCACAGCCAAACGTTAACAGTCCGAATATAAAGGATAGAAATGGGATACTCGTGCCTCCGAGCGGTTCGGTTTTATAGACGGATAATTTGATTTGTGATAATGAAAGCATTAAAGCCGCCAAGCTTGCCATGGCTATGTTAAAGCCTTGATGTACGATAAAAAGCGCAGGTGACCAATCGGCAAAAAGCGCTTCAAACGAGCCGTAAGCCAACCAATCTAAAAAGAAATACAAACCATAGATAAAAATGAAAAAACCACTTAAAATCATGATGTTTTTCTTCTCTTTTTGTTTTTGCCATACGATATTGAGCATATTATCACCTACTGAATATAGTTTAACATAAAATATAATGTATCGCGTCTAAACGCTTTAGATATGGTTTGTCTTGCAAATTAATATAGGAGGGCCTTTGATGAAAAACGTCTCTACTCACGCTAAAATCATCGGTGCAAAGGTATTTTTAACCCGTCAACATCAAGAGATCTCTTTGCGCGGTTTAGCAAAAAAAACCGGCTTTTCTTACAGTTATTTAAACCGGATTGAAAAAGGCAAGACTGTCGCTAAAGCTGAAACCCTTGTTAACGTTTTAAAAGCACTAGGTAGCCCAATGAAAGAAAACAAAACTTGGGATACATGGTTGATTGAAGATTATTTACCTAAGGTCTATAGCTGTATTTATTTTAGTCAATACAATAAAGCCAGAAAGATGTATCATGAATTACGTCCTTATCATGACTATTTTATAAGTAGCTTTTATTTTATCGATTATTATTTGGTTATGTGTTCGATGATTGTTATGACCCATATCGCATATGAAAAGACGGATCATTATCTAAAGACATGTCAACTCCTAGAACCGTTTATGACAGATGAACAAAAAGAGATATTTATTTTAAATCAGGCTCATCATTATATGTTTAACAAAGCATTCACGGTGGCACAAAACTATCTTAAACCCAAACTGAAAAGCTTTAAAAACCAACAGATTCAAGCCAGAGCGTATTACCTTATAGCTGTTAGTCTAACCAATAATTATACACAATACAATCAAGCGATGCTTTACTATCAAAAAGCGAAAGATATCTTTGATGCGCACATGAATTTTGATCGTTCACATCGAACCAAAACCATGCAACTGCGGCTTTTTGCATACTTACAACAACAAGACAAATTTAACGAAACCCTAGCGGATGTCAGTGAATATGCCATCAGCAACAAAGCGGAGAATATGTACAGTTTAATTCAAGTGCACCTTGCCCTATCGCATATAATGCATGAGCGCTATCAAGACGCCATTGATGTTTTATCGCTATTTACCATGGATGAAGGGGCGTATTACTTTTTAAAAGCTTATGCCTATATGCGTTTGAATCGAAGCATGGAAGCTATGGACATTATTCAAAAAGTCAAACAATGTTCCGCAATTTTCTCCTACAACCTTGAAGCGATAGGTTTTCGTATCTTTGAGCGACTTTTGCTGAGGAAAGTAAATAAAACAACACTTAACGATTTAAAAAATTATTGTGATCAAGCGCATCAAGAAAAAGATTTATTGATGGTTCAAATAGCCACAACCCTGTATGTGGAAAAACTTAAAGCTAAACGGGCATACAAAGAAGCTTATAACTATAAAGAAAAATATCTTCGCGTTTTATTTGCGATTGTACATTAAAGGGGGATTTCATGAAACATTATCGAAAAGCGTTATACTTTAACACTAAGACCAGACGGGCATTTATTAACATCACAGATGCGGTTGAAGAAGCGATTGTAGAAAGCAAGATTCAAGAAGGCTTGGTTTTAATCAATGCGATGCATATTACCGCTAGTGTGTTTATCAATGACCACGAACATGGATTACATGCAGATTTCGAAGAATTCTTGGAACGAATGGCACCCGAAAAACCACATGATCAATACAAGCACAATACCGGAACACTGGAAGATAACGGCGATGCACATATCAAACGAGAAATTTTGGGCCGAGAAGTTGTTGTTGCCATCAGTGATGGTCAACTCGATTTTGGACCTTGGGAACAAATTTTCTACGGTGAGTTTGACGGCATGCGTAAAAAGCGCGTTCTAATTAAAATTATCGGTATGTAAACATTGGGGAAGTGAACTTCATGTATCTAATCGTTCTTTTTAGCATCATCGGCATGCTCATCTTACTAGATAGTACGGTGGATGCTTTAAATCTCAACATCGAACGGTATCCCTATCGCCATAAAACCATCGCTCGGATGGTAATTAGAGGCGTGTTTTATTTGCTTGCCTTTTTGTGGCTTTTTTGGGATGTGACCAATATCTATATGCAGATTGCACCCACAGTGATACTCTTGCTTTTGGCTTTTATGGCTACTGTATATGGCGATAAAGCATTTAATCTTAAACGCATCTTATTTACCTTAAAACAAACATCCCAACAAATCCTTCTATGGGGAATCGCGCTTTTCACCATGGTTTTTTTCTATTTCATCATGAATCCAATATTGTTGGTACTGTTGCTTTGGGTATTTATCGTAGGATTTTATGTTTTATTTCCTAAAATCGCGGCAACTATCTTAAAAAAGAAGTTCAGATTGGTTCCGTATCGCCACCATATGGATGCCGCGCTTTTTGAGTCGCTGGGATTATCAAAAAAGGTATATATGGTTGATGCTAAAAAAATATCAATCGGCTTAAATGCCATGGTATTGGGCTTAGGGACAAAAGCGCATCTACTCATGAGTCGCCGCTTGCTTGCCACGATGACATCCGCTTCTACAGAAGGTGTAATCGCCCATGAACTCGGACATATCCAAAAAAAGCATTTATATAAGAGAGTTACTGCTGTATTAATAGGGCTTCACATATTGCTTATAGCCAATATTTTCGTGACTCAGTATTTTTTCGACCAAGCCATGCTTGTCGAACATATAGTAAGTCTTGGTTTTATGAATTTCATTTTCATTAGATTGGCGCAATTTGTCATCATTCGCCAGATGCACAAACACGAATTTGAAGCCGATCATGTAGCCAAAAAACTCGGTTATGGTCTAACTTTAAGAGATGCCCTAAAAAAATTAAAGACTTTCACCGATGATGATTTTTTTCACAGTCTTTATGCAAAATGGTATCGAACCCATCCACCAATTAAACAAAGGATGGCGGTTTTAAAACAAGAGAATTTATGAGGGATATAGATTTTAACTTGTCATTTTTAAAATCATTTGTATAATTAAGGTAGGATGTGAAGTTAGGGGAGGGGATATCTTGTACAAAAAAATTCAGAAATTTACACATGCTTTTGTTTCTCCAATTGTCGTGATTGGGGCTAACCCCCATGCGGAATCGTTGGTGAAAACAAAAGCTTTATTTACAGCATTAGATCAAACATCATTTTTGCTTAGCCCATTTGAAAAAAAAGACCATCTTCAAATGTTGCGCCAAGGTGAAAAAATTAGTATTTCCATGTTGAATCAAGAAGATCTTAATGCGGTTCAAAACGACACGTTTACAAAAAGTGCCAAAGTTGAAGAAAATTTTCACATCCCTTATCACGATGGTTTTTCCAATGTAGCTTTTTTTGAAGTTACCGATGTAGCCATACTCCAAAACCAAAAGGTCTTTGGTCTCAGGCTTTTAGATTTTTATCTAAGAGAAAACGTGGGGCCCATTCAAGAGGCGTTTGGACTACTAGAAGACGACGAAGCTTACTACACCATCGCTTGGCACCAAAAGAAAAGCAAACGGCCGATTAAAAATGAACCGTATCACTTTAATTTTAAGTATAAGATCTGTCGTCTTAAACAACAGGGCTGGTCATATTTAGAGCTTGCGGATGCGTTTAATGTATACCATGAAACCATTAAAGATTGGTATATCATGTATCAAGTGTTTGGAAGGCATGGTCTTACAAAGAAAAAAGCGAAAGAGCTTTCTATCTCTAAATTCAGCAAAACCGAGAAAAAAGCCTTGGCACAAGACGTCATTGATCAACGTCGGTCTTATCGTCAAATTATGAAAGAAGAAGGCGTATCATTATCGCGTCTTCGAAGTTGGGTTAAGAAAACAAGACGCCAACAAATGTAAGATGTTCGAACACAAACTTTAAGAGCATAATAGTTGCTAAAACGCCTTCAGCCACTTAAAATCTATAATGGCTGGAGGCGTTTTTTATGTTCAAAACATTGCGATGGATTAAGCGAAATCTTGTTTTAAGTATTCTGATTAGCATGACTATAGGGTTTTTAATCGGTCTTTTTATCGATACATCATTTTTAAGAAGTGGCGTGAGCTTTTTGACGTTTTTTATGGTCTATCCTATGATGGTTACCTTGAATTATGGTTCGTTACTAGAAAAAGGCAATCTGCGTTTGCAGTTGATTACACAACTGGTCAACTTTATTTATCTTCCGATTTTAGCTTACCTTTTTGGTATTGTATTTTTTCCTGATGAGATTTATTTACGTTTAGCCATTTTACTCATTGCCTTACTACCAACCTCTGGTATGACTGTATCGTGGACCGTTATGGCTAATGGCAATGTAAAAGAAGCGATTCGAATGATTGTAGTTGGTCTTTTCTTGGGCGGGCTGCTCAGTCCTTTTTACATTTCATTTTTTCTAGGAACGAGCATCGCTTTGCCTTTAGGGGATATCATTGTTCAAATTATTTTGGTCATTTTCATTCCAATGTTACTTGGCTTTATGACGCAAATGGTTTTAAAAAAACGCTACGGCGAAACGGTTTTTGTAAAATCGATCAAGCCGAAATTCCCACTTTTCTCAACGTTTTTTGTAGTCGTATTAATCGCCTTGGTCATGTCTTTAAGAGCGAGAATGCTATTTGAACATCCATTGATTTTGGCCCGTATTTTAGTACCGGTTGTTTTAGGGTATTTGGTTATGATTGTCTCACTCCATATTTTAGGCCGTTGGCTTTTTAATGATAGCGACCGCATCGCTTTTGTCAATGGAACGATGGTTCGCAGCTTATCGTTAGCTTTGGCGATTGCGCTTTCGGTCTTTTCTGATTTAGGTCCCGAAATTGCTTTGGTCATCGCAATGGCTTACATTGTTCAAGTACAACTGGCCGCATGGTATACGAAATTCAATCTTTCTTTATCGACATAAAAAACATCATGGCAAACGGCATGATGTTTTTAACTATTATAGGTTTTTCGCTATCGCTACCCGCATTTTATCCGGTTTTTTCAAAGGGCCAAAGCGTTTGATGACTTGACCGTCTCTGTCAATGAGAAATTTTGTGTAATTCCAACGTATATTGGGTCCTAATAAACCACGTTTCTGGTTTTTTAACCATTTAAAAATTGGATGGGCGTTAGGGCCATTGACGTTGCTTTTTTCAAACATAGGAAAACTGACGCCATAATTGAGTTGGCAGGTTTCTTGGATATCTTTATTATTATCGAGTTCTTGGTTGTTAAATTGATCGCAAGGAAAGCCTAAGACGATAAAGCCTTCACTTTTATAATCTTGATATAAGGTTTCTATTTCCTTTAACTGATGGGCCAATCCACATTTGCTGGCGGTGTTAACGACCAAAACTACTTGGCCTTCATAATCGCGCATATATTTGGTATTGCCATTGATGGTTTTAGCCTCAAAACGATGAAATGACATATAGGTTAACCTTTATTGCCAAAGGCTTTTTGCCAGTCGGCCAAGAACGCTTCAATGCCTTTATCGGTCAATGGATGTGCAAAAGCTTTGTCAAAGACTGCGTAGGGAACAGTGGCGATATGTGCGCCGACACGGGCGGCATCAGCCAATTGTTTTGGCGTTCTAATCGATGCGGCAATGATTTCGGTTTTTAGGTTATAAATATCGAGAATTTGACGAATGTCGGCGACAACCTCGATACCATCATGAAGGGTATCCTCAAGTCGACCGACAAAAGGCGAGACATAAGTCGCGCCAGCTAAAGCCGCAAAAAGAGCTTGATTAGAGCTGAATACCAAAGTGACATTGGTTTTAATGTTTTCTTGAGAGAGGGTTTTGACCGCTTTGAGTCCTTCTTTGGTCATCGGAATTTTGACGACCATATTTTTGTGCATCTTAGCAATCTCACGGCCTTCTTTAATCATTTCCTCGGCTTTTAAGCCGATGACCTCACCACTGATGGGCCCATCGACAATGTCGGTAATTTCTTTGATGACTTCTTGAAAATCGCGTCCTTCTTTGGCGATGAGGGTTGGGTTGGTGGTAACCCCGGAAATGATGCCAATCGATGCAATTTCTTTAATGTGATTGGTGTTGGCGGTATCGATAAATAACTTCATATATTAGCCTCCTGATTTTCTTCTTCTATATTTTTAAATTCTATAGGTTTTATACCTTCTAAGGTGGGTTTAACTCTTTCTGTAAATAAGACGCCGTTGATGTGGTCAATTTCATGCTGAGTGACGATGGCCAAGAAATTTCTTAAGCGGATTGTGGTTTCTTTGACTTCGTTTGTTTTCGGGTCTAATAGATGGGCTTTAATCGTAATTTTTTTATGTCGTGGAACCAACCCTTCAACCTCTCTATCAATGCTTAAACACCCTTCGCCACCAGGCATATAAGTTTTCATTTCTGAGTGAGAGATGATTTTTGGATTAATCATCATATAGTCATGTTGGGTTTCAAAATTTTCATCTTCTGTATAGATGGCCAACATCCGTAATGACAGATTAATTTGTGGGGCTGCAAGACCAACGCCTTCGCGAAGTTCGTATTCCTCACGTGTTTTTTCATCTTGTGAATTTATGATAAATTGACGCATTTCTTTAAGCGTTTTTTTGGTTTTATCGTCGATAGGTAAAGAGACATCACTGGCTTTTTTGCTTAAGGTTGGATGCCCTTCTCTGATAATGTCTTTCATGGTTATCATAGTGTTTCACCTCTTTTCATATTATAGCAAAATATGCTTAAAAAACCTATCAATTCACCTAGGATAATTTGAAAATGTGCATCCCTTTAGAAAGATAAAACGTTTTCATCTTGGCATAAAGGTTGAGTGTAATAGGTTTTCAAAGTATAATGGAATGGATATAAAGTTAAACGGAGGCAAAACATGAAACCAATTAAAAAAATAGGCGTTATCACAGGTGGTGGAGATTGCAGTGGCTTAAATGCGGTCATCAGTGCGGTTACTAAAACGGCGATTCGCAAATACGGCATTGAAGTCGTAGGCTACATCAAAGGTTATCTTGGTCTTTATCAAAACGACTTCATCAAACTGGATATGGATCGGGTTTCGGGGATAATGCACGAAGGTGGGACCATTCTAAAATCTTCCAACAAAGACAACTTATTTAACTACCGTTTTGAAGATGAAGATGGGACTGTTGAGTATAAAGATGTCAGCGATATTGCGATTGAAAACATGAAAAAAGAAGGCGTCGATGCGTTGGTTGTCATCGGTGGCGATGGTACATTGACTAGCGCACGCGATTTTTATCGCAAAGGCGTTCCGGTGGTTGGGGTACCAAAAACAATCGACAACGATTTACCTTCAACCGATGTAACTTTTGGGTATAATAGCGCCTTGACAGCGATAGTGGATGCTTTGGATAAGATTCATACAACCGCATTTTCACATGATCGTGTCATGGTGATTGAGGTGATGGGTCGTCACGCTGGATGGCTCGCTTTAGAAGGCGGCTTGGCCGGTAGTGCCGATGTCATTTTAATTCCAGAAATTCCTTACACCCTTAAGAGCATTATCGATAAAATTAACGAACGCGATGCGGATGGGAAAAATTTCTCTATCATTATCATTAGTGAAGGCGCAAAGCCTAAAGACGGTGATGTCCACATTAGAGAAATGGTTGAAGATTCAGCTGATTCAGAAAGACTCGGCGGTATTGGCGAACAATTAACCAATCAATTGGCTAAACTTGTTGATAATCACGAAGTACGCTACACCAACTTAGCTTATATTCAACGCGGTGGGATTACCTCGCATTTTGATAGAAGTTTAGCACAGCGCTTTGGCGTTAGTGCCATCGATACCCTAATGCAAGGTGGTGCTGGAAAAATGGTTCGTTACAGAGGCCGTCAAATTGCCCATGTTTCTTTAGAAGAAGTCGTCGGTAAAGGCGAAACTGGTGAAACTTCAAAAGGTGGCGCTAAGATGGTCGAACCTGAAGGACAAATTGTCGGTGCCGCAAAATCATTAGGTATTAGCTTTGGCGACTGAAAAAACGCTACACTATCCCATCGATTATGAAGCGTATGATACAGAAGAAATTATTGAAATCATTGAGTTTCTGCATTTAATTGAAGCGATGCACGAAACCTTTGATGCTGCTCAGAGCGAGATCTTATTGAAGAAACATACACGCTTTCAAAGCATCATCAACAATAAAAGCGAAGAAAAGCGGATTGATAAAGCTTTTGAAGCCCAAACCGGGATTTCTATTTATCGCTTCATGAAAAAAATTAAAACCTAAAAGGGCTGTTTATGCCCTTTTTTTGGAAGGATGAAACGATGCGTTTAGATAAAATGTTGTCAAACCTTAAGTATGGAAGTCGAAAAACCATTTCAAAAATAGCGAAAGAAGGCATTATCACGGTGAATGATCAAGTCATCAAAGATGCCAGTATGCATATTGACCCTAAAACCGATACCGTTTGTATCGGTGGAGAAACGGTTCATTTTAAAGAGAATATCACGTTGATGATGCACAAGCGTCAAGGGGTATTATCAGCCCGTAAGGACGATCTTGCTTTAACGGTTATCGACGATTTAGACCCCGTGCATCAACGTTACGATTTACACATTGCGGGCCGCTTGGATAAAGATGCGGAAGGTCTTTTGATTTTAACCTCCGATGGCAAACTTTTACACGATATCATCTCACCGAATAAATCCGTATATAAAACATATGAAGTCATCACTAAAGAAAAAGAACCGGATATCGCCCGTTTTAATCGCCCGATGTTGCTTCAAGATGGCAAGGGTGAACCATATCAAATTGCGCCGCCTAAAATTATCGCCCAAAATGATCAAAAGACAACCATCGCAATTAAAGAAGGCAAGTTTCATCAAGTCAAAAATATGTTTAAAGAAATTAACAGTGAAGTGCTCTTTTTAAAACGCATTGCAATTGGCAACTTGATTTTACCCACGGATCTTCATCCGGGCATGAGTAAAGAATTAACACAAAAAGAGATTGACCTAATATTCAAAAAATAGTTGGCTCATATCATAGCCAACTATTTTTTAGTTTCATCGGATACAATTAAATCTTTGATGGTTTTGACAATTTTATCAATATCTTGGGTTGTTTCTTGTTCTGAAAAAGAAAACCGCATCGAACCATATAGATATGCATCGGGAACACGGATGCTTTTTAGGACGCGGGATGGTTCAATGACTTGACTGTGACAGGCACTACCAATTGAGATAAAGATACCGGCTTCATTGAGCTTGAAAGCCATCATTTGGGCGTCTTCGTTTTTAAAGCCAAGGTTAAGGGTACTGCAAAGCCTTGGTTCGTCTAAAGAGGGGCCATTGAGTTTAAAGTCGATCTTTTCTTCTTCTAAGCGCTTAAGAAAATAAGCGGCTAGATTTTGGATGTGATTTTTATCTTCTGGTTTTTCTTTGAGGCATTCAAAGGCTTTTTCCATCCCGACGATTGCGGCTAGATTTTCGGTACTGGCCCGTTTGCCATATTCATGATTTCCACCGTGTAAGAGGTTTTCTATGGTATCAGGCTCTTTCGCATAAAGCAATCCTATACCTCTTGGACCATAAAATTTATGGGCTGAAAAGCTCGCAAAATCGATATCATAACGGCTTAGATCAATGACTTCATGCGCAGGGGCTTGTACCATATCAAGATGAAGTTTGACACCATAATCTTTTTTTAGCTGTCCTAAAGCTTCGATATTTTGCATCGTCCCAATTTCATTGTTGGCATAAATAATGCTTATCAGCGAAACATCTTTATTATCCAACAGTGATTTTAAGTGGGTTAAATCGACATAACCTTTGTTATCAACGTTTACATAGGCAATATCGCCACCGTTATCTGCAATAAACTTAGCGGTCTTTATCCCTGCAGCGTGTTCAATTTGGGTGGTCACAATCGTTTTTTTAGGTGCTTTAAAATAACTGCCTTTAAGAGCTGTGTTCACCGCTTCGGTCCCGCCACTGGTAAAGATAATTTGCTTCGCGGAGACACCGAGCATTGAGGCCATATTCTTTTTGGCTTGGTTGTAGCGTTTTTTGGCTTTAATGCCTAAATCATGTAAAGACGAAGGATTACCAAAATGCGATGAAGCCACCGCGTGCATCGCATCTAAAACGTCTTTTCTTGGTGGCGTTGTGGCTGCATAATCCATATAAATCATGCCATCACCTCTTCAAGGAAATCGTAATATCGTCATCGTTATAATCTAAAAAATTCAGGGTGTGTTTATGTTCTTTAAGCTGGATTGTGTCGCTGTTTTCTGTTTCAAACAATGAAGCTAACGTCTGGGCAAAATGCTTCATAACATAAGATTGGTGTATAATACAAGGGTCATCATCGTCAAAAAGCTCAAGGCTTTTTTCCTTGATGGCCTCTTCCTTTACAGGCATATTAACCATCTTGCCTTTATAAAGGGTCTGATCTTTTTTACGGATAAAAATTTTATGTCGCATAAGGGAACCACCTCTCAAATAAGTTTGGCAGTTCATGTCCAAAAGCAAGGTAGATAAATAAGATAACCATCGCTAAGAAGAATAGGGCTGTTATCAGTTTGATAATCGCTAGATGTTCTCGGACAAAATTGGATACCGCCATGACATTGCGGTTCATTATTGCGATTAAAGCAATGATAACTAAAGGCATGATAAACATGATATTAAAGATAATTAAATAGAAGGTGCCCGTCCCTGTTGCACCGGTTTCAATCAGCGCTAGGACAAAGAAATAAATCTGTCCGGTACAGGCTGCTTCGGTAAAACCAATGATGATTCCCACCAAAAAAGGGATTAAAAACAGATTGAATTTTCTTAAAAAAGAAGCATCTTCATCTTTTAGAATAGTGGTTAATGATTCCATAATGCGTTTGTTTAGATTTTTCACAAACTGTGGTAGTTGGTTTTTAACTTTTTCGTATTTTTCGTTTTTTGTGACCAAGAAATCATAGAATGTGACGATAAAGAAAAGCAAGGCCAAAAACGCGAACACGCTGTATAATATCAGACTAAACTCAGCGATTAACGTTTGTATAAAGGCTGAGGATAAGAAATGAAGGACACCCAGTCCTACCGCTAAATAGGTCACAAAGACCCCAGCGATATAAGCGATTGAAACCAGCACCATGATGCGACGATTTTTCACAAAACTAATCAAGGAAACAAACATCAACAGCATCGCGATAGCACAGGGGTTGACCCCGTCGATTAACCCAGCCACAATCACCGTTAAAAGGCCGCTAAAACCTTCTAAGACAATGCCTTCACCTAGTGGTCTTAATGGTTCTTCTGCACTGGTTAAAATCGCACCACTTTCCATGCCGTTGATGATAGCATCTTGTCCGGTATAAACCTCATCACCAGCAAACAAAATGGGGACACTAGCTCTTGTATCATAAGCATTGACAAATTGGGAGAACAGTCTTGATCTCTCTGTTGCATCATAACTTAATACGTTAATGCCTTGGTCTTCGATGGCTTCGATTACGCCATCTCTTTCGAGTGCTTGACAATCTTCACACAAAACATCGTAAAAATAAACGACATCATGTAAGGTATCGTCATCATCATTATTGGTTGCTTCTAGATGTATAGTTCCAACCAACCATATTAAAAGGGCGAACCAAAGAGAAACAAGAAGAAATTTTTTGCCCATTATCATCGCTACTTTCTATATTTACTAGTCTATTATAGAATTGAAAAGTTCGCTTGTCAAACCAAAGCGAAAAGAATAATCCCATCCACGTTTTTTATAAAATCATGTTATAATGAAACTGGTGATTAAAGTGGATGATAAATTGATTAGAGCTACCTATGACCTCATCGATGATGTAAAAAAAGATAAGCCTTTCAACGAGGTCAAAAAGTTGAAAACAATCGTGGATCAAAACCAAACAGTTCAAACGATGATCCACGCGTTTGATAAAGCTAAACAAAACTATGAAGACGCCAAGCAATATGGGCGTCATCATCCCGATTTGTCAAACTATAAAAAAGCACTTTCGAAAGCCAAAAGTGCCCTTTATCAACACCCTGATGTGAAAGCTTATAAACAAGCTGAACACAAACTTCAAAAACAACTTGATACGATAGCTAAATCCTTAGCAGGAATCATATCTGAAAATATCAACGTCGATATGGCGTTGAAAACCCAAGATGATTGGAGGCTTAACACATGCAAGAAAGACAAAGTTTAATCGTTTATTTTAAAAATCCCAAAGTTTTAAAACGTCTAAACCAATACGGGCATGTCCGTTATTATCATAAAAAACGCAAATACGCGGTTTTATATGTCGATGCTGACCAAGTAGAAAAGCTTAGTGACAGCATTTTGAAGCTTCGTCATGTCCGACGGATTGAGCCTTCACTTTTAGACCAAAGCGCCTATACTACAGATACAGAAGAAGTGTCCATTCCCGATGATTTGAAAAAAAGTGATGATGTTAAGTAATATAACTTGACAACCCTTTTCAAGTTTGATAAACTTGTCTCGACATTGAAAAGGAGGTAAAAAATATGGCAGTTAAATTAAGATTACAACGATTTGGAACTAAGAAACGCCCATTTTACCGATTGGTGGCCGCGGAGAGTTATTTGAAGCGCGATGGTCGCTATTTGGAGATTATTGGAACTTATGATCCACGAAAAAACCCAACCGCCGTTGATATTGATGAAGATCTTGCGCTTAAATGGTTAAACAAAGGGGCTACGCCCACCGACACCGTTAAAAATATTTTAAGCAAACAAGGTGTCATGGCGAAATACCGTCAAGATAAAAATTCACAGTAAGGAGCTTTAATCCATGACTGTTGATTATGAAAAACTTGTTTTAGACCTTGTAAGACCACTGGTTGTACACGCCGATGATGTTGAAGTTAAAAAATTATCTGAAGACGACCAAATGGTAACCTTACAAGTACTTACACACGCCGATGATTTAGGCCGTGTGATTGGAAAAAATGGTCGAATTGCCAATGCAATTAGAACCATTGCGTATGCGAGCGCTTCTCGCGAACACAAAAAAATTACAATCAATATCGACGCTTTTTAATACACATCATGAGTTTTAAATGTCTCCTAAGTACGGTTGGGAGACTTTTTATTCTCTAAATATTATGACACAAAGGTTCCTATGGGAACGTTGGTTATAGATGCGATTAATAAAACTATTAATTTAATGTTTAACCGTGAACAAATCATGTTTCAAAGATGAGGAGGGATGGTATGCGTTATATTCCAATCGCAACCATCAGAAAACCCCACGGGATTCATGGGGCTTTAAAAGTAAGAAGCGATACCGATTTTAAAGAAAACCGTTATAAAATTGGCCAAAAACTGTATATCGAACACAAACAAACATATCTGCCCGTAACGGTGCAAAAACACCAGATACAAAAAGATGGCGATATTCTCAGTTTTGAGGAATTCGAGCAAATTGAAACGGTGGAAAAATATCGCGGTTGTAATCTTTACATCGCACAATCCGATCGTGAAAACTTGTCTGAAGATACGTTTTACTACGTGGATTTAGAAGGTATGCAAGTCAAAGAAGACACTAACTTAATCGGTGAAGTCATCAAGGTCGTCGAAATGCCACAATCTGCGATGCTCAGAGTTAAAAAGACCGATGGCAAAGAGATTTTGATACCCTTTTTAAAGGTTTTTATTGCCTCGGTAGACCACCAGCAAAAAACGATTCAAATCAAAACGATTGAGGGATTACTATGAGAATAGACATATTAACCTTATTTCCAGATATGATCAAACCCGCTTTATCACATTCTATGATGTGGCGGGCAACCCATTATGGGTTTGTCAATATTCATGTTCACGATTTTCGGGCATTTAGTGAAAGTAAGCATAAAAGTGTCGATGACAGTCCTTATGGCGGTGGGGCTGGGATGGTTTTACGTGTAGAACCTGTGGTCAATGCCTTGCGTTCCATTGAAAATCATGAACACGCCTTAAAAATTTTAATGACACCACAAGGCATCACCTACAATCAGACTCGTGCTGAGACGCTATCTAAAAACGAACACATCATCATCCTGTGTGGCCATTATGAAGGCTATGATGAACGTATTCGGGATTATTTTGATGTGGAGATATCAATTGGTGATTACGTTTTAACCGGTGGCGAAATTGCTGCTTTAGCGGTTGTCGATTCCATCGTTCGTTTGATTCCCGGTGTTTTATCCAATGATGCATCCGCTCAAGAAGATTCCTTTAGCAATGCTTTGTTGGAATACCCTCAATATACCCGTCCTCGGGTATACGAAGGGAAAAGCGTTCCAGATATCTTACTGAGTGGTCATCATGAAGAAATCGCGAAATGGCGTTTCGAAGAAGCCGTTAGACGTACCAAGATACGCCGGCCTGATTTATACCAACAATACCAGGAAAACAAGAAAAAATAGTTGTATTATTTTTATGATTATGCTATAATCATTTGCGCTGTGAAAAGTGTTGTTCCGCTGGAGAGACACTCCAAGAACAAGCAATCATATATAAGGAGTGAAAGATATGTCGCAAAATCTCATCAGCGAAATTACCAAGGATTACCTTAAAAGCAATCTTCCCGATTTTAGACCGGGTGACCGTGTCCGTGTATCGGTCCGTATCAAAGAAGGCGACCGCGAACGTATTCAAGTATTTGAAGGCTTGGTTATCAAACGCCAAGGAAGCGGTGTCAGCGAATCATTTACCGTGCGTAAAGTTTCATTTGGCATCGGTATTGAAAGATCCTTCCCAGTTCATTCGCCCTCAATCGCGAAAATTGATATCGTTAGAAAAGGTAAAGTGCGCCGCGCGAAACTACATTATATCCGTGGACGCAGTGCGAAACAATCCCGTATTAAAGAACGTAGATAATTTTAAAAAAGCCTTGAAAAAGGCTTTTTTATACTAATAAACAAAATTACACAAAGGTTTGAAAACATTTTCATAAAGTGCTATAATAGCCTAAAGGAAGAAGGTGGTTTAATGAGTAAAGCAACCATTTATGATGTCGCCGGTGCTGCTAGAGTATCACTCGCGACCGTTTCTCGTGCGATCAATAACCCCGAGAAAGTCAAACCAGAAACCCGTGAGCGCGTCTTGCGCGTGATTGAAGAACTCGGCTATAAACCCAACGCATTTGCCAAAGGGCTAGCCTCCAGAAAATCAACCACAGTGGCCGTGTTGGTCCCCGATATGTCGCGTGCCTCAATCGCAGAGATGATGAACGGGATTGCCGATATCGCTAGGGTTTATAAATACTCTATCCTTCTTTATATTTTGGATAACGAAGAATCTACCGAAGAAGATGTTTTAAAAGAAATCATCGCTGCGCAAGTCGATGGTATTTTGTATTTGAACGATGAAATTACCGAATCGCAGTATGCTTTCTTACAAACGATTAATGCGGAACATCAAATCCCCATCGTCTTATCCAACACCTTATATCCTGAAAATGATGAAATACCCAGTGTATCCATCGATTATGATGCGGCTGGTTATGAAATGACGAAGGCTTTAATCGACGAAGGTAGGAAAAATATCTTCATGGTTTCAACCGTTCGTAAATACATGGTGAACGACCAAAAAGAACGCGGGTATCTAAGAGCGATGCAAGAAGCACAGTTGACCCCGAAAATTATGCGCACTAGCGGACGTATATCCATCAATACCGAACATTTTAACGAGTATTTTAGAAACCACAATGTCGATGGTATTGTAGCGGTTCGCGATTCAATCGCGGTTTCATTCATCAATGTGGCCAGAGCCAATCATGTCAAAGTCCCAGAAGACATCAGTGTTTGTGGTTTTCAAAACACCAAGTATGCATCCTTATCACGACCCAATTTGACCTGTGTCGATGTGCCTATTTATGATATTGGCGCAGTCAGCATGCGCGTCTTGACAAAAATGATGAACCAAGAACCCGTTGAGGATCGTACCGTGATGCTGGATCACGATATCGTTTATAGAGCCTCAACCAAACAACAAAAAGACTGAGATTAAGACAAGCCGAAAGCTTTGTATTAAAGAGACCTGGTGGTCGGTGCAAACCAGGATACAAACGTCGCGCGTACACTTAGGAGTCGTCATTACGAAATAATGACCGGTTGCCCCGTTATCGCACTTAAGCGTTAGTTTAACTAAAACAAAGGTGGTACCGCGGACAGATGTTCGTCCTTTACAGGGCCACCTTTTTATATTTTGGGAGGAACCATATGAATATAATTGAAGATTTAACGTATCGAAATCTAATCTATGCGATGACCGATGAGGACCTTAAAGATAAGCTCATTCATGAAAAATTAACTTTCTATCTCGGCGCCGATCCGACCGCCGATTCTTTACATGTCGGTCATCTACTCGCTTATTTGGTAGCGAAAAGATTGGCCGCTTACGGCCATAAACCAATCTTACTTATCGGGGGTGCGACCGGTTTAATCGGTGATCCCAGCGGTAAGAGCGAAGAACGTAATCTCCTGAGTTTAGAGGATACCATGATCAACGCTAAGGCCATCGAAAAACAAGTGAAAAAAATCTTACCCGAAGCGGTGATTGTGAACAATTATCATTGGATGAAAGACTTTGATGTCATCGATTTTTTAAGAAACATCGGTAAGCATTTTAACCTTAACCAAATGCTGGCAAAAGACAGCGTTAAAAGTCGTTTGGAAAGCGGCATCAGTTTTACCGAATTTTCGTATCAAATCATTCAGTCAATCGACTTTCTGGAACTTTATAAAAACGAGCAATGCACACTTCAAATTGGGGGCCAAGAACAGTGGGGAAACATCACCGCTGGTTTGGAATTGATTCGCAAAACGCTGGGTTCTAAACACAAGGCCTACGGGATTGTCTTTCCTTTGATTACCAAAAAAGACGGGACTAAATTCGGCAAAACGGCGGAAGGTGCCGTATGGTTAGATCCAAAGAAAACCTCGCCTTATGCCTTTTATCAATACTGGATCAATCTAGGCGATGTGGAAGCGTTGGAACGCTTAAAACAATTTACCGATTATAGCCAATCCAAGATCGAAGATATCGCTGTTAAAATGCAACAAACCCCACACCTGAGACACGCGCAAAAAGAGTTAGGTGAACATTTAACCCAATTGGTGCACGGTGAAGAAAAATTGACCCAAGCTTTAAAAATCACCGAAGCCTTATTCAAAAATGATATCATCGCGCTTGATGCAGAAGAAATTGAAATGGCCTTTGAAGGGGTTCCCGTCGCAGAATTGTCATCAAACACCAACATCATCGATGCGTTGATGGCTTCAACATTAGCTACCTCTAAGCGTGAAGCAAGAACGTTTATTAAGCAAAATGCGATTAGTCTAAATGGCGAAAAAATCCAAGCGGATTCATTGGAATTAAAAAAAGCCGATGCGCTTCATCAACAATATTTTGTGTTAAGACGTGGTAAAAAACATTACGCTCTTCTCAAATTCGTATAAAAAAACTCTCAATTTTGAGAGTTTTTTTTTTAACATTCTAAGACGTGGTCGCGTGCCATTTTATAGATGGTTTCAACATGTTTGTCTTTTAAAGTATAATAAATTTTTTTACCATCTCTTTTGGTTTTGACCACGTTTCTTTTCCTTAACAAACGCAACTGATGAGAGATCGTGGATTGCTGCATATTCAACCGCTTGCAAATTTGATCCACATAGCATTCTCCGTCCAAAAGCAAATCGATAATTTTTAAACGGGTGGGATGCGAGAATATTTTTAAAAGTTCTTGAATCTTATCGATCGTGTTAGGATGTTGCATGTTTTTTCCCCTTCTTTCCATATATTAATCTTAAAGCATTTAATACGGCAATGAGTGTGATGCCTACATCCGCGAAAATCGCCATCAGCATGGTTGTTTTACCAACTGAAGCCAAAGCCAAAAAGGAGAACTTGACTCCAAGGGAGATCGCGATGTTTTGGATAACAATTCGCTTGGTGCGCTTAGCGTTATGAAAGGCTAAGGAGAGACGGGTTAAATCATCGTCCATAATGATGACATCCGCCACATCGATCGCAAGTTCACTACCTTGACCCATCGCGACACCAATATCGGCTTTTCTAAGTAATGGGGCATCGTTAATACCATCGCCGACATACATCTTTTTCTTAGCACTGTAAATTTTATCAAACTCATGTATTTTATCTTCTGGGAGGAGACTGTGAATGTAATCGATGCCACCGACCTCATAAGCCACTTCGGCTGCAGTCGCCTCATTATCGCCGGTCAACATTGTTATATGGGCTTGTTTCTTAAGTTTTGTTAACGTTTGAAGGGCATGGGTTTTAATGGCGTCTTTAACCACAACCCGTCCGACATATTCACCGGCAATGGCTATAAAGATGTTGCTACCTGCGGTATCTTTCTCATCCATACCTTCGATATCGTATTCTTTCAACATTTTACGACTACCAACTAGCAATGTTTTATCATTACAACGCGCCTTCATCCCAAAGCCAGGAATTTCCTCGACATCCTCACAGTCAAATAGGGTACCATTGAAACTTTTCGTAATCGATTTTGCAATAGGATGATTGGAATATTGTTCCATGGATGCGGCTAATTTAAGCGTATAAAGCGATGTGAACCCTGCCACTTCAAAGGCACCCTTTGTGATGGTACCGGTCTTATCAATGCCGATGGTATCCACATCATTCATCATATCTAAAAAGTTAGATCCTTTAAATAAAATACCTTCCTTAGCACTGGCTCCAATTCCCGCAAAATACGATAAGGGGATCGATAAAACCAAAGCGCAAGGACAACTGATAACCAAGAATGTTGCAGCTCTAAAGATGTATTCCTCCATATTTTGTGGGTCTAAAATAGAGGGAACCAAAACCATAATTAAGGCTAAAAAGGTTACGATTGGGGTATAATACTTCGCGAAACGGGTAATGAAATTCTCCGTTTTAGCTTTTTTGTTGGTCGCATTCTCAATCAAATCGATAATTTTCGCAATCGTCGATTCACTGTATTCTTTGGTGGCCTCAATTTCTAAAACACTACCGACATTAATATTACCACTTAATACCAATTCACCTTCATGGACATCTTGTAATTTTGTTTCTCCTGTCAAGGCGCTGGTATTTAAAGCACTACGGCCTTTGACAACCGTCGCATCAACAGGGATTCTCTCCCCGTTTTTAACCAAGAGGCGATCGCCTCTTTTGATTTCTAAGGGATCTTTAACGACCGTGCCCGCTTCTGTGATAAGATTAACATAATCGATATGTAAATCCATTAAGGAAGAAATTTCTTTTTTGGATTGCGCCACCGCACGGTGTTGCAAGTGTTCACCAACAGAATAAAAGATAATAACAAGCGCCGCTTCAAACGGCTTTTCAATAATCATCGCCGCAAACGTCGCGACAAACATTAAGGTGTTTTCATTAAAGAATTCTTTACGCTTAACCCCTTTAAAACTGCTTTTAATGATTTTTTGGGCGAGAATAAAATAACCGATCCAATAAAGCATATTGATTCTCGGTCTTAAAATATCGTAATAATCAAACAGATATCCAATGGCAAAAATAATTACCCCTAAAACAACGAGGCGATAGTGTTTGATAAATGAGCGTTTTTTCGTGGTATGTCTTTGTTCATAAGGATATGTTTCAACCCCGGATTCATGGGCATCAACAATCTCTTTAATCTCGGGTATCGCCACATCTTCATCATAGTCTTCTGTGACGTCTAAAAGCATGGTTTGGTTGGTAAAATTGAAAGAAGCGCTCTTAATGTAAGGTAACTTAATGAGCGCTTTTTCTATCTTGGAAGCACAGCCGGTGCATATGAGGTTTTGCATGACTATTTTTTTCACCATTTCAAACACCATCCAGTGCCTCTATTTTATATGATAAACCATTCATATGTCAAGCAAAACTGGTATCTCTTTAGCCCTATACAAAGATGTTGCTAAATAATTTAAAAAGTGGTATGATAACAAGCATTAGAGGTGATGATATGGACTTTCTAACCTATGTAAAAGAACACCAACAAAGCATTATCGATGAAGTCAAAAAACTGTGCAAGATTGAAAGCGTCTTAACAACTTACGATAATACCAGTTCAACCCCGTTTGGTCCTGGTATCCAAGCGGCTTTAGAACACATGCTTAGCTTAGCTAAAAAAGATAATTTTGTGGTAAAAAATATCAAAAACCATGCGGGCCATATTGAACTGGGTGAAGGCAAAGATATTTTAGGTATCCTGACCCATCTAGATGTCGTCCCTGCCGAAAAAAGTGGATGGTCTCATCTCCCTTTTGAACCCACCATCAAAGACGGTAAAATCTATGGCCGTGGGACCAGCGACGATAAAGGTCCAACCATCGCCGCGTATTTTGCGATGAAATTTTTGAAGGATTTAAATGTAAAATTCCACAAGCGCGTCCGTTTGATTATGGGAACCGATGAAGAAACCAAATGGCGTGGCATTGATGAATATTTTAAAACCGAGGAAATGCCGATATTCGGTTTTTCACCAGACGCAACATTCCCTTTGATTCATGGGGAAAAAGGGATATACACCTTTGATATACAGGGTACTTATGCCGATGATGCCCTTATATCCTTTACCTCAGGTGAGCGGTATAATGTGGTGCCAAACAAAGCCAAATGTGTATTAAACATCGATTTATCCAAAGCCTTTAAGGACTTTTTAAAATACAATAACTATCGTGGTGAGGTAAAGGGAAACACTTACATTGTCTATGGTAAGACCGCCCATGCGATGACGCCCAATAAGGGCTTAAACGCTGCGTTTATCTTAGCGGATTTCCTCAACCAACAGCTGGATAATAATTATATTAAATTCATTCATGATTACTTAGATTTTGATCCTTTTGGAGAAAAGCTCGGTATCAACATCAAAGATGACATCATGCATAATTTCACATTGAATCCCGGTATTTTTAGATACAGTAAAGATGAAATCATGATTGGCATTAACTGTCGTTATCCAAACGGATTTAACCTCAAAACGACCGCATTAAAAATAGCCAACATTGCGAAAAAATACAACCTAAAATATATATTCCAACAAAACATTCCTTTGCATTTTGTTGAAAAAGATGACAATTTGATTAAAGTTTTAATGGAATCCTATCAAAAAATTACCAACGATACCGAACACGAACCCTATACCATCGGTGGTGGTACATTCGCAAGAGCTCTAGATAAAGGGGTTGCTTTTGGTATGGTGATGCCCGGTAGAAAAGATGTTGCCCATCAAGTTGACGAGCATATTTTTATCGATGATTTAATCGAAGGGACCGCCATTTATATGGAAGCGATTTATGCCCTTACCAGAAAAGATGTAAAAATATAGGAGCATTACTTCTCTAAGCCGCATTTGTTTGTTATAATAAATGCGGTGATTTTATGAGACTAAGAAACGTCAGTTATGCCAAAGATAAGATAGCGGCATACCCCGACTATATTAAAGACATCGCATTTAATGAGACGTTTTCCATCGATACGCTTTTAAAAGACCCATCCCGACCTTTGCACCTGGAGATAGGTTGTGGGAAAGGGCAGTTCATTCACACGATGGCCCAACGGTATCCGCATATCAATTTTCTTGCGATTGAACAATACGACAGCGTCATTATCAGAGCGCTTGAAAAAATGATTGAAATTCCATGTGAAAATCTTTTCTTGCTTCGTATGGATGCTGAGCACATTGCGACATCAATCCCAGAAAATAGCTTAGAAAAGATTTATTTAAATTTTTCTGATCCCTGGCCGAAAGTTAGACATGAAAAACGCCGCTTAACCCATCAACGTTTTTTAAAGGTCTATCAAAAATGGCTCAAGCCGAATGGCACTATAGAACTTAAAACCGACAATAAAGCTTTTTTTGCCTATTCATTAATGAGTCTAAACGCCTATGGGATGATGTTTCGATTTATCACCATGGATTTACATGCTGAGGATTTAAGTGGTAATATCACCACAGAATTTGAAGATAAATTTAAAACAGAAGGACCAATATATAAATTAATTGCAACGTTTGAGGAGGATAAATCATGAAAGCTTATTACAAGGATTTGGTAAATTTACCTGGAGCGCCAAGTTTTGAAAAATACGTTAAAAAGTATATGAAAAACCAGATGACCCCAAATGTGGAGTCGATTGTAGAAGACAAACTCGGCAGCATCTTTGGCGTTTTAAATGCAGAATCGAAAGGACCACGTGTCATGCTGGCTGGCCATATGGATGAAGTTGGCGGACTGGTGACTGGAATTAAGGAAAATGGTTTAATCAAAATGATCAATATCGGTGGTATTAAAGGCGATGTATTCTTATCACAACATATGATTATTTATACCGATGATCTTGAAGAAATTCCTGGCATTACGGCCTCTAAACCCCCACATCTTACAAAAGGCAAGAAAGAAGATAAACCCTTGAAATTCGAGGATTTATTGCTCGATATCGGCGCCGATGATAAAGAACACGCCGAAAAACTGGGCGTTAAGATTGGTCAACAAATCATCCCTAGAAATACCTATGTCGTCACCAAAGATGGTAAAAAACATATCTCTAAAGCATGGGATAACCGTTTTGGTTGTGCGGTTAGTTTAGAAATATTAGAAAGCCTTAAAAACGAATCTTTACCTTGTTCTTTATACGCCGGGGCAACCGTACAAGAAGAAGTTGGTCTTAGAGGTGCAACCACAGCCACCGCTTTGGTCAATCCCGATATTTTCTTGGCGGTCGATTGTTCGCCATGTCAAGATTCATTCGACGGCGATGAAATTAGCGGTAAACTCAACGAAGGCTTTTTGGTTAGATTTTATGATCCGGGTGCAATTATGCATCAAGGGATGAAAGCCCACGTTGAAAAAATTGCGAAAGAAAACAATATTAAATTCCAATATTATAAATCAATGGGTGGTACCGATGCTGCTCGTGCCCAATTAAACAACGAGGGCGTTGTGGTCGCTACCATCGGTATGCCAGCACGCTATATTCATTCTACCACATCCATGATTCATGAAAACGACTATCAAGCGGTACGCGATATGGTTATCGCTTTGATCAAATCTTTCGATCAAAAAACTTTATCAGAGATTAAGTCAAACGTATAGTAGTTATTTGGAACTTATCGAGACGTTAAGCTTAAAGGCAGGCGATCTCAATAGCAAGTTCAAAATATATAGCTTCATAATAAGGGACCCTTAAGGGCCTAAAATAAAGGAGAAAGAAACATGAGAGACAAAAAAACACTAGAAATGACATTAATAGGGCTTTTTAGCGCTATTATCATCGCCATGGCATTCATCCCACAAGTTGGATTTTTCAGATATGGTGGGATTGCCATTACAACCTTGCACATTCCCGTCATAATTGGTGCTATCTTCGGTGGTGCTAAATTTGGGATTGCTTTAGGTTTTACCTTTGGATTGTTTTCGTTTATTGTGGCGATTACCTTACCGGACCCAGGCAACCTGATTTTCCAAAACCCCATTTTGGCAATTGCGCCTAGGGTGATTTTCGGACTTTCCATTTGGTATGTGTACCAAGGGTTAAGAAGACTGTTTAAAAAACCTGAAGTTCATTTACCATTAACCTTTTTACTGACAACATTAATCCATACCGGGGTAACAGTAGCGTTTATTATTCTTTTCCAAGCTTCCATCCGGGAATTCTTTGGCGCATTTTATAACGTTATACTCATTATATTCCCTTTAAACGGTTTGGTTGAAATCGGTTTAGCCATTTTGATTGGTACCCCAATCGTTATGCGGTTAAGACGTTCACAAGCATTTGAAATTCTCAAAGAAGAATAGGTGATGACATGATTCTTTATATCGACATCGGCAATTCTAATATTGTCATCGGTAAAGGTAACGGCGATATCCAAGAAACCTATCGTTACCGTACCGATGAAAAAAAATCCTCGGATGAATACTACGCATTGTTAAAGCACCTTTTCGATGATGTTGATGATGTCATCATCGCCTCTGTCGTACCACAGATCAATACCGCCTTCAAAACATTTTTGATGCGTTACTTTGATATTACCCCACTTTTCGTCGAACCTGGAATCAAAACCGGTATCGGCATTAAAACCGACTACCCCAAAGAAGTGGGTGCGGATTTAATTGCGGCTGCGGCTGGGGCTAAAGCATATTATGGCGATACCGCAATTATCATCGATATGGGTACAGCGACAACCTTTTCTTATATGGAAGCTGGGATGATTAAAGGCGTATCGATTACCATTGGGTTGGATATGGCTAAATCAGCTTTGGTATCCAACACATCAAAACTCTTGCAATTTGAGTTCCAAAAGCCGAGCCATGTTTTAGGTACCAATACGATTGACGCCTTAAATGCTGGTTTTTTATACGGTCATATTTATCAAATCGAAGGGTTTGTCAACCATATTACAACCGATACCAAACAAAAAGACATCCCTATCTTAATGACGGGTGGCGCCGCCAAATTGATCAAAAGCTTATGGCCTAGTCACTACATTTTTGATGAGTACTTAGTCTTAAAAGGACTGGCTCATATTTATAAAAAAAATAGAACTCGCTAAGAATGTTTGACAAATGCAGACGCAAAACATATAATAAACTAGATATTAACTGATGTTATGAAGAGGAGTGAAGGTTATGCTTGAAAAACTTAGAGATATTATCGCAGAAGAACTCGGGGTTGAAAAAGATGCCATTGATGTCGATAGCGACTTGGCAGAAGATTTAGGGGCCGATTCATTGGACGCCGTTGAATTAATCATGGCAATCGAAGAAGAATTCGACATCGAAATTGATGATACCACCGCCACCAAAATCAAAACTGTCCAAGATATCATCGACTATTTGGAAAAAGAACTTTAAACACCATAAACTACAAACTAAAAAGCGTCTTTTTCAAGAAGGCGTTTTTTTTATGCACCGAATGCTTCTAAACTGTAAATTTTCGTTTATAGTGTTATAATTAAGCTACCAAAATTCCCAATAAAATACCTTTTATAATTGTTTTACTATTAGAAGAAAGCGGGGTGGATTCCTGATGAAGATTATGAGAAGATTATCATTGATTATGGTGCTTGTATCCTTACTGGCACTCCTTTTCACATGGCTTAATCCACACCCCGTTAAAGCCGATGTTGCCTTTGATTTTGAAGGTGAAAAACATGTTATCATTGGTTTTCACGATGGTTTTTCACCACAAGACCTCGCGTTAGAGCTTGACATTAATCAAGAGTTTGGACTCATCAACGCGGTTTCTACCACCCTTAATGCCGAGGCAATTTCGCATATCCAGCAACACGCAGCTATCCGTTATATCGATGTTGATCAACCCGTTGAAATTTCCGCTCCACCGTTCTCTAATACGCAAGAAGAAACACCTTCATGGGGTCTTGAACGCATTTTTGAAAGCGATACGTATCCGTTTGATTATTGGACTGAAACCGACGGGACTGGTGTGAAAGTTGCTGTTTTTGATACCGGTATTGATGGGGCTCATGAAGATTTGCATGTTGCGGGGGGGTATAACACGATTAGCGATGACCCATATGATGTAGACTTAAACGGCCATGGTACTCATGTTGCGGGGATTATCGCTGGGCTTTATAACGATGTTGGTATCGTCGGTGTTGCGCCATCGGTTGAGCTGTATTCACTAGTCGTCTTAGATGACGACGGTAATGGTTCATCGATCAATCTCATCGAAGCCATTGAATGGGTTGTCGATAACAACATCCCTATTGTTAATATGTCTATCGGCATGAGTGAGTCTTCCACTGCCTTGGAAAACGCTATTAACGAAGCCCATGCCTTGGGTCATATTTTTATCGGCGCTGCAGGGAATGACGGTGAATCAGGTGGTTCTGACAATATGGCTTACCCGGCTAAATACGCCAATGTCATCGCGGTGGGCGCCACCGACCATGATGATACTCGAGCATCGTATTCTTCTTATGGTCCTGCCCTTGATATTATGGCGCCAGGAACCTCGATTAGAAGTACTTTCCCCGATAATCAATACGGTTATAATAGCGGAACATCCATGGCGGCGCCTTTTGTGAGCGGCGTTATCGCTTTAATGTTACAAAAGAATAGCAGTCTTTCTCATGATGATATTTTGTCTCATTTGACCAACCACGCCGAAGACCTTGGGCTTAGTTCAAACGAACAAGGCGCCGGTTTATTGCGTGGCGATTGGGCCTTAGACGCCACCATGACATCTAACGATGAGACAATGTATACGATTAGTGTTGTCGCCGGTGATCACGGCGATATATCGCCTGGTGGTACCTTTGAAGCTGAGGCTGGTAGCGATATAACCTTTACCTTAAGTCCCGATGAAGGCTACCGTGTTTTTGACGTTTTGATCAACGGTGATAGCCTTGGATCGGTTGAAACATTCACCTTACTTAATATCGACCAAAACTATGATATTGAGGTTAGCTTTACCAAAGCAACCTATACACTATCATTTGAAACCTTCGATGGTGAGCCGATCGATGCGATTGATTTATTATATCAAGAGACTATTCCCACCTTACCCTCAGGCAGCTTAGAGGGACACACCTTTAAAGGCTGGTATTTTGAGGATACCTTTGATACAATCTTTGATTTAGAAACCATGCCCGCTTATGATATCACCATCTATGCATGGTTTGAGATCAATACCTATACGATTTCTTTCGATACAAGTTCAGCTGAAAATATCGAGAGCCTCGATGTTGTTTATAACGATATCATTCCCTCCCTTCCTGTGCCTACTTTAGAAGGACACAGTTTTGATGGTTGGTATTTTGATGCGGATTATGAAAATATATTTAATCTAGAAACCATGCCCGCAAAAGATTTTACCCTCTATGCTAGTTTTGAGCGCAATACTTATACCATCACTTTTGAAACCAATACCGATGAGACCATCTCTTCTATTGATATCTTATTCGAGGAGACGATTCCCGCGTTACCATCTTTAACAAAAACAGGCCATACCTTTATCGGTTGGTATCTTGAGACGACCTTTGAAACGCCTTTTGATTTAGAGATGATGCCCGCAAAAGATTTAACTTTATACGCCTATTTTGAGGTCAATAGCTACTCTCTAAAAATTTATCAAGATGCAACCCTTATCTATGATCAAGAGATTGCTTATGCCACCCCTTTAGAGACGTTGGATTTACCAACACCGAATAAAGAAGGCTTCAGTTTTATCGGTTATGATCCACCATTACCTACGCACATGCCTGCATACGCGCTAGAATTGCAAGCTTCTTTTGAACGAAACAGCTATTTACTTACCATCGAGATGAATGATGATGACCTTATCGAAGAGACCCTTTTATACCAAGAAGACATTTCTTATCCAGAGCCGCTTTTCAAACAGGGCTATGATTTCTTAGGCTGGCAAACAGAAGATACCTTGATTGAAAGCGATAAAATGCCATCTAACGATTTATTTTTAACGCCCTTGTATGAAGAAAGAGATGTACCGAGCATGCCTGATTTAGAGAATGAAGAAAACTTTGAATTCGGAGAGCGTGTAGAAATCATTCCGATTGATGATGGTATCACGCTACTCAATGATGAAATCATAGAATCCCCTGTAGAAATCTCACGTCCAGGGACCTATCGCTTGGTTTTAGACGATGGCCACTACGAAGTGGTTTACGAATTTAATATCGCGTCTAAAGCGTATAGTGAACTATTTGATATGACCGTGTTTATCAGTGCACTTGGGATTCTTGGTCTTATCCTATTCAATCCTTTAAAAAGACTATTTATTTAAGATCTGTCCTCTATTGAGAAGACAGATCTTTTTATTTGCCTTATGCATCCTACATTTCTTTCGTAGTTCGTTTTTAATTTCCGCGGTTTATATGGTAAAATAATAGCGTTACGGTTATATTCAGAAAGAAGGTTCATCATGAAAAAAATTCTTTTAATCGATGGTTCAAATTTGATGTTTCGCGCTTATTACGCAACAGCCTATTCTGGCAATCTCATGAAAAATTCGAAAGGACAGTATACCAACGCTGTCTATGGTTTTATTCGGATGCTCAATGTTATTTTAAAAGAAGACTTCACCCATATACTGGTCGCATTTGATAAAGGTAAAGCGACCTTTAGACATAAAGCATATGAGGATTATAAAGCTAAACGCAAACCGATGCCCGATGAGTTCAGATCACAACTTGATCTCATTAAACAAGTCCCTGAAAAACTCGGTATCAAAGTCTATGAGAGTGAAGCTTTAGAAGCGGATGATATTATCGCAACCTTAACCAAACAGCATTATAACGATCTTTCCGATATCGAAATCATCAGTAACGATAGAGATTTATTCCAACTGCTTAACGAAAAGGTGCGTATGCGCCTATCTAAAAAAGGCTTAGAACCCGACCAAGTTTACACCAAAAAAACCTTGAAAGAAGATCTAAACATCACCCCAGATCAAATTCCCGATTTAAAAGGACTGATGGGTGATGCTTCCGATAATTTACCTGGTATCCCAGGGGTGGGCGAAAAAACGGCGTTAAAACTATTGAATGAATACGGCACCATAGAAACGGTTTTAAAACACTTAAATGAACTTAAGGGCAAACTCAAAGAGCGTGTTGAAAAGCATGGTCAAGAAGTCCTGAAGTGGCGAGAACTCGCTACCTTAAAATGCGATGCAAAGCTACCCTTCGCCTTAGATGATCTGGCTTACCGTGGCTATGACGATGAAGAACTCAAAGCGTTTTATGAATCTTTGGAGTTCCATAGTTTGATCAAGGCTTTATCAAAAGATACCTCTAAAAACGATAAATTAGAGGCTCAAAACCTCGTTGTTCTTGAAAAAGAGACTCAGATCGAACCGCTTTTAGCGACGATGAAAACGATGACGTTTTTAATCGAAACCGAATTGAAGGAAAATTATCACCATGCCAAAAATCTTGGCTTAGGGTTTCTTCATGACAACATCCAGTACTTTATTCCCTATGATGTGATGATCCATTCAAAAGCCTTAAAAACCTTTTTAGAAGATAAAACGATACCGAAAACCACCTTTGATATGAAAAAAGCGATGGTCCTTTTATCACAAGACGATATTAAACTTGCGGGCGTTACCTTTGATTTATTGTTGGCGGCCTATGTTTTAAATCCCTCCAATACCAAAGAAGATTTTAAAGTTGTGGTATCCAATTTTGATTATCACGAGGTTGAATACGATGAAACCATCTATGGCAAAGGGGCGAAGCGTACGATTCCAAAGCCCAACACTTATAGGCAACACAACGCCCAAAAAATTATCGCTATTGCGGCCTTAAAAGATACCTTGAAAAAAAATCTTAAAGACCATGCCCAAGAGAAGTTGTTTTATGATATTGAACTGCCTTTAGCAGAGGTCCTTGCGACCATGGAAATTTTAGGTATTGACATCGATAAAAAAGCCTTAAAATCGTATGAGACTACCTTAAACCAAAAACTTGAATCCTTAGAAAAAAGCATTCACAACCATGCGGGGAAAACCTTTAATATCGCTTCACCCAAACAACTAGGAGACGTACTTTTCGATGATTTAGATCTCCCGGTAATCAAAAAGACCAAAACCGGGTATTCCACCAGCATCGATGTTTTGAAGCGTCTTAAGGACAAACACCCGATCATCGATGATATCATGGAATACCGGACTTTGAGCAAATTAAAAAGCGCTTATGTGAACGGCCTTTTTGAAGCGGCTGGGGCTGATGATAAGATTCATACGATTTTTAAACAAGCCTACACCCAAACCGGACGCCTCTCTAGCATTGAGCCGAATTTACAAACAATCCCGATACGCAGCGAACAAGGCCGCGCGCTTAGAAAGGTATTCATCCCTAAAAAAGATCATATTTTAATGGCGGCGGATTATTCTCAAATTGAACTACGACTCTTAGCGCATTTAGCGAATGAAAAAACCATGATTCAAGCGTTTAAAGAAGATGCGGATATCCATGCGATTACCGGTAAAGAAATCTTAAACAAAGATAGCTTAAGCGCTGATGAACGCCGCGTTGCCAAAGCGGTAAACTTCGGCATCATCTACGGACAAAGTGCTTGGGGCTTGAGTGAAGAGATGGCTATTTCCCAAAAAGAAGCGGCCCGCTTTATTCAATCCTACTATGAAAAATTCAGCGGCATCAAACAATATATGAACGACGTTGTAAAAAACGCAAAAAAAGAAGGTTATGTCACCACACTATTTAACCGCCGTCGCTATATTCCTGAATTAAACTCCAAAATTTATGCGCAACGAGAACTCGGGAAACGCACCGCGATGAATGCGCCCTTGCAAGGTAGCGCTGCTGATATTATCAAAGTAGCTATGGTGGCTATTTCCAAAGCGATGAAAGCCCAAAATTTAAAAAGCACGATGCTTTTACAAATTCATGATGAATTGGTCTTTAACGTCGTCCCAGAAGAAAAAGACGCGATGGAAAAGATCATTAAGAAACATATGAAGGAAGCGGCGGATTTAAAAGTGCCACTGATGATATCGCTCGCTTCAGGAGACAACTTAGATGAAGCCAAGTAACGTAGCCCGAGAGACGGTGATGTATCGTAGCTTCTTTGTCAATGCCATCTTGATTTTCGGAAAAATTATCGGCGGTGTTATCTTTAGAAGTAGTGGCTTAATCGCTGATGGCATTCATTCCTTATCCGATTTTTTAAGCGATGTCTTGGTGATTTTCGGGCTCAAGCATTCACAAAAACCCCCGGATAAGGAACATCCTTTTGGGCATGGAAAGATAGAGTATGTGTTATCGCTTTTCTTAGGGATGATGATTTTGGTCATTGCCTATCAACTTTCCCGCCATGTCGTCCTTTCATTTTTTGAAGATCCGATTTTGCCGTCGTTATTCGCGGCGGTGGTATCGCTTTTTGTAATCGTGATGAAATTAAGCTTAGCGCGTTATATCATGAGGCATGCTACCCGTTTGGATTCGCAAGTTTTAAAGGCTAGTGCGCAAGAATCCTTTACCGATGTTTTGGGCAGTGTGGTTGTTATCTTCGGGATATTACTAAGTTTTCTCGCAGAGCATTATACCCTCGGTTTCTTGGTTTATGCGGACAACTTTGCGGCGATTATCATCATCGCTTTAATCCTGCGTGTTGCCTTGGTCATTATCATTGATGCGATTAAAAGTATTTTAGGCAAGAGTGCCTCAAAAGACATTATAAAAAATACTAGAACCACCATCGCCCATATCGATGGCGTCCATGAGGTTGACAAATTAACGATGATTGTTTATGGTCATTACTACCAAGTCATGGTCGATATCCGTGTCGATGGGACGCAAACAGTCAAAGAAGGTCATGATATTGCGTCCAATGTCAAAGCTATATTAATGAAAAATAAAAAAATTGGACATGTGATTGTCCATGTAAATCCGGAGGAATGATGATGAGTCTTTGTATGCAAAGAAAAAGTGTCCGTCGTTTTTTACCCGCAGAAGTTTCCGATGACACCATTGAAAAATTATTGATGAGTGCCATGCAAGCCCCAACCGCAGTCAACCAACAACCGTGGGCGTTTGTGGTCATCAAAAACAAAGCGATTCTCGCGCAATTATCGCAAGTCTCAAAAGGTGCTTGGCCCTTAAAAGAAGCGCCCCTGGCCATCTTGACACTATTGAAAAAAGATTGTAAAAACCCAGTGATGGCACCCCAAGATATGAGCGCAGCGACCCAAAACATTCTACTTGAGGCTACGCACCAAAATCTCGGCGGCGTTTGGATTGGTGTTCATCCGCGCAAAGAGCGGATTGAAAACATTCAAAACATGCTTGAACTACCTGAAAATCACGAACCCTTCTCTTTGATTGCGCTTGGCTATCCTGGGGAGGATCACAGGAAAATTAGCATTCGCTATGACAAATCGAGAATCAAGGTTCTTGATTGATGCCCGAGCTTCCTGAGGTTGAAACCGTCAAACGCTCTTTAAAAAAACGTGTGCTTAATCGTAAGATTGCCTCGGTTGAGATATTTTATCCTAACCTTGTTAAAAGCGATCTGCCATTATTTTCTGAAAAACTGAAAGATCAAACCATCAAGGATATTAAGCGCCGTGGAAAATTTTTAATCTTCTGTCTTAATGATGGGTATTTGCTTTCGCATTTACGCATGGAAGGCAAATATTTCATGTTGCCTCAAGCAGAGGCTAAAATGAAACACGAACACCTGCGCTTAAATTTCAGCGATGGTATGAGTCTAAGGTATCACGATGTGCGCAAATTCGGTACCATGCATTATAAAGAACAGCACGAACTTTTTACGAGTGAGCCTTTAAACAAGCTTGGTTTTGAATATGACGATCCGGCTTTAACCCCCCAACGTATCTATGATAAAATTAAACCATCACAAAGAAGCTTAAAAAGTGTTTTATTAGATCAAACCATCATTACAGGCATCGGCAATATCTATGCCGATGAAATTTGTTTTTGTCTAAAAAAACATCCCGCCTATAAGGTTTCTAAAATAACTAAAAAAACCGTTGAAAAAATGTTATCATGTATGCAAGCGACCCTCAATAAAGCAATTACACTCGGCGGCTCATCGGTTCGTACCTACAAGGATACCCTTGGGTTCCACGGGCGCTTCCAAAATGAATTAAATGTACACTTACAAGCGGGCAAACCTTGCCCACTATGTCAAAGCCCTATTGAAAAAATTACCGTCAGTAACCGCGGGACTTATCTATGTAGACACTGTCAAAAGAAGCGGTAGAAAGAAGGCATCCATATGAGTAAGATTATCGGTCTAACCGGCGGCATTGCCAGCGGGAAATCCACCGTGAGTAAAATGTTTAAAGAACGTGAAATTCCCGTGATCGATACCGATCAAATTGCGAAGACTTTATTGAATGAAGACAAAGACATATATAAAGAAATATTAAAAACCTTTGGGGAAGATGTTTTAACCCCGAATCAAGAAATTAATCGCAATAAACTCGCGCAAATCATCTTTAAGGATAAAGAAAAAAGAAAAAAACTAAACGCGATTATCCATCCCAAAGTCAAAGAAATCACCTTGCATGAAACCACCCATTTAAAAGACTTGAAACAACCGTTAATCGTACTTGATGTCCCCTTGCTTTTTGAGGCAGACTTCGATTCGGTTTGCGATGTGACGATTGTTGTTTATGCGCGAAAAAAAGACCAAATATCGCGTCTTTTATCTCGAGAAGGTATTGATGAGGCGTATGCCAAACAAAAGATTAACGCGCAAATGCCCCTTTCTAAGAAAAAAGAATTGGCCGATTATATCATTGACAATTCCAAAAGCATATTGGAAACAAGAAAATCGTTTGAACGCGTTTTAAAAGAGATTGAAAAGACCAATAAGTAAGAGGGATTTTTATGAAAAAGATTCATCCTAAAACCGAGATTAAAATCTTGGCTAAAGCGCCGATATCCCATACCCATATGCATGTCTTAAGCCTGCTTTACCAACCCATTATCGGTAAAGAGGCTTTTGGTCTATACACTGCTATGCATGCGCTTTTAGATCGCAATCATCTAAAAACCCCAGCGTATCCACACGATTTTTTTTACGATATGCTTGATTTAAACGAAACATCTTTTTTACAAGCGCGTCAAAATCTTGAGGCGGTCGGTTTAATCGAAACATATCAAACCGAAAACGGTTATGCGCTTGATTTATATTTGCCATTTTCCGCCGAGGCGTTTATCAAAGATACACCCTTCGGTGTTTATTTAAAAGATAAGATTGGCGAAGAGCGTTTTTTCGATCTTATCAATCACTTCCGTATCGTGCGTCCGAAAAAAAGAAAATATAAAAATATCTCGGTATCGTTTGACGAAGTATTTAAACCGGTTTTCAACCGGGTAAAATCGCAACACCGCTTTACAGAAGACGAGAGTAAAAAGGCTTCTTTTACCGAGAAAACTGATATCGATTTGGTCATATCGGGCCTACCTGATTCTTTGAATACCGATAAACTATCCGTAAAAAAGATAAAAGAGAAACTACAGGAGATCGCCTATATCTATCAATGTTCTGAGGCCGATTTACAAAAGATGTTGCTGAAATCATTTGATCCTAAAAACGATGATTTCGACTTAGAAAATTTGATTAAACTGGCCCAAACCCATTACCAAAAACAAGGCCATGCCAATATCACAAAAAAGAACGACGCTTATTCCTTATCGTACTTTAAAAACATCCACCCTAAACAGCTTTTAGAAGAAGCGACCGGAAGTAAAGCCGCGGCGGTAGAATTAAGAGTGATTGAACGTTTGATTGTTGAAAGCGGCTTTAAACACGAAGTTATCAATGTTTTGATCGCTTATGTTCTAAAAGAACTGAACAATGATTTTCCCGCTTATAACTACTTTGATAAGGTGTTGGCTACGTGGCGACGTCAAGACATTAAGACCGCAGAAGATGCGGTCGACCACATCATGAAAAGAAAACGTCAAAAAAACCATAAACCCGCCTCTAAAAGACGCGTTAAAGATAAACCCATCGATACCAATGTCGATTGGTTTGACGACTACTTGAAAGACCAAGGTGAATAAGATGAGAAAACTGAATTTCAAAGATAATCCCCAACTCATCGATGAGATTATCGATGGGTTGAGTGAAGATGCTTCCTTAAAACCGTTCTTTTTAGAACACGATATCGATACGACGACCATCGAAGATGCTTTGGCCGATCTTTTGACATACAAAAAAGAGATTAAATACTGCCAACCTTGTAAAGGCCTTCATCAATGCCAACAAGATACCTTAGGCATGAAACCGGTCCTTCAATATCAAGGCGGTAAAATCCGTTTAGAATATGTCGCTTGTACTTATCTTCAGGCCAAGGAAAACCGTCAGATTTCAAAGCGTCGCATCAACGCTTTACATATGCCCAAAATGATTTTTGAAGCCACCTTGAAAGATTACTACATGAACAGCGATGTGCGTAAAAAGATCTATCAAAAAATTATCGGCATCGCCAATCAGTATGTCAAAGGCGAAAAAGTTAAAGGCCTCTACATTCACGGCCGTTATCAAATCGGAAAAACCTACACCTTAGCCGCGATTGCCAACCACTTTAGCGATCAAGGCTACGGGGTGACCATCGCTTATTATCCTGATTTGGTTCGAGAACTTAAAAGTGCGATTAAAGAAGGCAGCTTAGAAGATCGCATTCAAGCGCTTAAAAATGTCGATGTCCTATGTTTGGATGATATGGGCGGTGAAGCCTATAGTGCTTGGATTCGCGATGAGGTCTTAGGCCCTATTTTACAATACCGTCTCTTAGATGAGAAACTCACCTTTTTCACCTCTAATGTGCCCTTGCAAGATTTAACCTCTTATTATGTGGAAAGCGAACAACAACAGGAAAAAATCAAGGGCTTTCGGATTATCGAACGCATCAAACATCTTAGTGAAGTCATTAACATGAAATAATTGACAAATCGCCATTTTCTTTGTATCATGTTTGTAACAACGTTGAAGAGGCCAAAAACGTCTCCAAAGAAAGCGAAGCGGGCCATGGTGAAAGCCGCTACGGAGATGCTACTTCCTCAGAGTTGACCCCGAAAGGTGTGTCCGTTTGTCGCGTTAAGACCTCGAGCGCTTATGAACTAAGGTGGTACCGCGGAATTTTTCGTCCTTAACAATGTTGTTAAGGACGTTTTTTATACACAGGAGGTCACGATATGTTAAAAAAAGAACTTACGATTCAAGCCCTGCAAGCGCATATTAAAAAGATTGATTTTCAACCCGATAAAAAGTATGAAGTGGTCTTAAAGCTGTTTGAAGAAGTCGGTGAACTATCTGAAGAAATGCGCAAGGAACATCAACGAGGGTTAAGTGAAAAACGGAAGGATAAAATCAAATATGAACTATACGATGTTTTACACTATGTGACCCATATTGCCAATATATACGGTATTGACCTAGAAGATGCGATTATCGAAAAAGATAAAATCAATGAAGCTAGGTACGAAGGTAGGAGGAAATAATATGATGCAAATTACATTTAAAGATGGTAATGTCAAATCGTTTGACGAAGGCATGTCACCCGAAGAAATTGCTGGGGCCATAGCCCCGGGTCTAAAGAAAAAAGCGGTGGCGGCTTATGTTAACGATGAGCTGTATGATTTAAATCGCCCCATCTATCAAGATGCGAAACTCGATATCATTACAAAAGATAACCAAGAAGCCTTGGAAGTCTTAAACCATTCCACCGCTCATCTTATGGCCCAAGCGGTGAAACGCCTTTATCCTGATGCAAAATTCGGTGTTGGTCCTGCGATTAAAGATGGCTTTTACTATGATATCGCTACCGAACACACCATTACCGATGACGACTTACCAAAAATAGAAAACATGATGCGCCGCATTGTCAAAGAACAAGAATCGATGATGCGAGAAGAGATCAGCCAAGCAGAAGCTTTAGCTCGTTTTAAGGATGATCCTTACAAACGCGAACTCATTGAAGAGTTGCCCGAAGGCGAGATTATCAGTATCTATACCCAAGGCGAATTTGTCGACCTTTGTCGTGGTGGGCATATCGGCAACACCCGTCACATCAAGCACTTTAAACTCTTAAGTGTCGCTGGAGCCTATTGGCGGGGGGATTCCGACCGCGAGATGTTGCAACGTATCTATGGTACGGCATGGTTTAACAAAGAAGCCTTAGAACATCACTTAAAAGTCTTAGAAGATCGCAAAGAACGCGATCACCGCAAACTCGGCAAAGAGCTAAAAATCTTCATGCTCGATAAAAGAGCCGGTCAAGGCTTGCCCATTTGGTTGCCCAATGGCTATACCATTCGCCGCACCTTAGAGGATTATGTCTATAATTTAGAGCGTAAAAATGGTTATTTACATCTTTCAACACCTGTTTTAGGTACGAAAGAACTCTATCAAATCAGCGGCCATTTCGATCATTATCAAGACGATATGTTCCCGTTGATGAAAGATAAAGATGAAACCTTTGTTCTACGTCCCATGAGTTGTCCTCACCATATGATTGTCTACAACAGTGAACTAAGAAGTTATCGCGATCTACCTTTAAGGTATGCAGAAATTGTAACCCAACATCGCTATGAGGCCTCCGGTGCTTTGAGTGGTCTTGAACGGGTACGGGCCATGACTTTAACCGATTCCCATATCTTTGCGAGAAAAGATCAAATCAAAACCGAAGTCTTAAATGCTTACCGTCTCATCTTACAAGTCATCAAGGATTTAGATTTAACCATCGATTATATTGAACTGGCTTTAAGGGATAAAACCAAAGGCAAATTCCACGATGATGATAAACTATGGGATGAGGCCGAGGCCACTTTAAAACAACTTTTGGATGAAGAAAATATCGACTATCATGAAGTAAAAGGAGAAGCGGCATTTTACGGTCCAAAAATCGATATCCAAGTGCGCACCGCGATGGATCATGTCATCACCATGTCCACCGTACAACTAGACTTTTTACTACCGGAACGCTTCGATTTAACCTATATTGGTAAAGATGGGGAAAAACACCGACCTGTGGTTATTCACAGAGGGCTCATCTCCACTTGGGAACGCTTGATGAGCATTTTACTCGAACAATACAAAGGGGCCTTCCCCACCTGGTTAGCCCCAACCCAAATGCGTCTTATTGCAGTAAACCAAGAAGCCCACGGTGATTTCACGCAAAATCTACATGAACAATTCATCGACTTGGGATTCAGAAGTTCGATTGACCTGCGCGAAGAAAAACTCGGTTACAAGATCAGAGAAGCTCAAACGCAAAAAATACCTTATCAACTCGTCATCGGCGATAATGAAGTTAAAAACAACACCTTGACCTACCGTCGTTATGGTCAAAAAGAACAAACCACGGTATCGGTTCAAGCCTTTATCGATATGATCAACAATGAGATTAAACATAAGACTAAACACGCTGAATAGCGAATTAAAGACGTTTATTTGAAAGTAAACGTCTTTTTATTTGCGAAAAAAAACTCGCATGCATACCATAAAAAATGTCAAAATAAATTGTATCCTCAAGCTTTTTATCATATAGTAAAAGTATAAAAGAACGAAAAGAGGGATACGATGCGTAAAAATTTTATCCTCATATGTACCGTGATTTTTGTGGGTATCATGGCCGGATGTAATGGTAATGGTGAAACAGAAGCAACCCTAGATTACCAATCACCACCAGAAGATTATCTTTATTTAGAAGAAACCATACATGGTGATTTTATAACGGTCATCTATCAAGGGCAAGCAACCCATGAGGAAGCTTTAGATGATTTTACCACATGGATTGAAAGCGCTGGGGGTCTTTTGTCTGATGCGGTGCCTTTGGATGTTGGCTTAAACGTTGAAGATTACGTTGTCTTTGAATCCCCCGAACATGATGAATATCTTGTTTTTTATACCGCTTTAGCGGATGATGAGGTTATGATTTATCTTAAAGTCATCCCCTCAGATTATGTGCCAAGCGATACCGTTTTAAGCGAAGATGTTGAGGGTTTTGACCCAAGTGTCGTTGTGCGTTACCCCAACGCGGTAAGGTATGATTTTATGCATAGGGAGACTCCTTACGACGGGGTGCTTTATGAAGTCATATACAACTACTACTTGATTGAAGCTGAAAGTATTGAAGATGTTTTGGATTTTTATAAGAATGTATACGGTTCCTCAGGTTTTGACTTAGACCATGAATCTGAATTTGAACTTGGCTATGATAAAGAAGACATAAGCCTCAGTATCGCCGTTTTTGAATCGTATCAATATCCAGGGTTTCATGAATTAAGGATTGGCTACCGCAAGCCAATCTCATAGTTTTTATTAAAGCTTAGAAATTTAAACTATATATAATTAAGAGGGACAATGAAAATGAAAACTTTTTATAGCATTTTGACGTTTTTATTACTTCTTGCATTCCTTACGGCTTGTGGCAACGACAGCGATGATAATGATGTTGTCGCTTCTGCACCGTCATTTAACGTGGTTGTCTTTTTTGGCAGTATCCATATTCAGATTGATGACATTACCGATAGCGATGAGAATCTAATGAGCTTTCAAGATTTTTATGCTTTAATCAATCAAGAAACCTCTGGTTTAAGGTTTTACAGTACCGATGCAGCGGTACCCGAAATTTTTCATGCTTTTGAAGCTTTAAGCACCTTAGATGATATTGTATTTGACGAAAACAGCGGTATCATCGAGGTGCAAGGCGATATCGAACGCCACACTGGTGCGTTTGCACCGGGGGGCTCATTTGAGGCTTTTGAAGTATTCAAGCACGATCGTGCCGAGATTTACATTGAAGCTGACGATGGCACTTGGGAAGCCAGCGAAGCGGTAGCCGTGCCCTATATGAACATTGAAGCCAGTCATATGGATCATCAAACCGAGTTACTACTTACTGGCAATCAAGCGTATGGAACGGGCGATTTAGCTTTTTTACCAAGTTTCACGTTGGCAGGCACCTACGAGATTGATCTTCTATTAGCCACAGGCAACACCTATCTTGAGGCGAAAAATAATGCGAAAATCGTCGCTGATTTGGCCGATGAGCATATTTACGTATGGTTTGAATGGGTGGATGAGTATGCAAAAGGCATTGAAGGGTTAGAGTCTTTGACGCTTAGTTTTGATACTCAACGTTTCACCCTCTCGGCAACCAAAGGTGATGCGCCTTTACTTGCAGCCATGACGCTTTATTTTATGGATGGCAATATTGGCACGATACAATATCTTCAAATCCGTTATTTGGGCAGTGAAAACGCTGCGGTTGTGGATGTTTCGCCCATCACAGGCAGTGGCTCTGAGACAACCATTACTTCAGATTATTACACGATTAATGATGGCGATACGCTGGATTTCACCGATAATCAGATCACCGCTGGGGCTCAACTTTTGACCAACGATCTTTTAGTGGGACAATTTTTAGATAATCTACAAAAAGAAAGTTTGAATCAAACTTGGAAAGTAACCACCGAAGACAACCGACCTTTAAGCCCCTCAGTCTTCGGACCGGCCTTAAGTAAAGATCCCCATGAAGACACCATTGCAGATGGCGATATTTTAAGTGTGCTTTCTTCCGATTGGTCCACAATCAGGTTTTACCGCCTTGAGGTATTGGATGTTGAACCTTATCTTAATGCCATTAATGAGGCTGATAACGCCGAAGCTTTATACGACAGTTTGGCTGAAGAAGTGTTAAAATTAGAGGTTAATCAGAACTTTAAACAACACTATTTTGAGGCTTATCAAAGCAGTGGTTATCTTGATGAAACCACATTTGAATACTATGTAGGCGTTAAAACCTTCGTAGAAGAAGTCAACCTAGAAGCCGAAGCCATGATAAACTTACTTTTAGATCTCAATGCCGCAATCGATGAACTTACACTACTGGAAGCTTTAGAGGCCTTAGAGGATATCGAAGCTATCGAAGAAGCTTATCGTGAAGCTTACTGGCATGCCTATCAAGAAGCCAACTATACTGAAAACGACTTTATCGCCTTAGAAGAAGTCCAAGCCTTTGTGGACGAAGTCAATGCCTATATGCAGGCACGTGAAGCGAAGCTTCTTGAAATCAATGCGGCAGGCGATGCCGACCAATTACTCACAGCGCTTGAAAGCGTCGATGTGTTAACGGATGTCAATCCAGAGTATAAAACGATGTATTATGAAGCCTACGTAGAGGAAGGTTACGATAGTACTGAGAATTTTGATGCGATAGAAGCGGTACAAGGGTTTATCAATGGCGTCAATGCAGCCATGGATGAAATCGCTACATTACTAAGCGATATCAATGCAGCCACCACGAGTGAGATGCTTATCAACGCGCTTATAGATGAAGCGGTCGCTTTAGAAAATAGTGAAGTTGATTTTGAGAATGATTATTGGACGGCCTACCAACATGCTGGCTATGATGATTCAGAAACTTTTATAACCATCGAAGAAGTACAAGCCTTTGTGGATGCTGTTAATGAAGAGGTCGAAGCACGCTTATTATTGTTAGCTGACCTCAACGGCGCAAACAGTAAAACGGTTTTACTTAGTGCCCTTAAAGATAGTGAATTAGGCCTAAATAACGTTAAGGATGACTA